>JAJECY010000059.1 GCA_022821775.1 Acidobacteriota bacterium | reverse complement strand
CATGTGGTTTTGGCACCTTCATGATACAACAGAGTGTGGTCTTGTCCCTCCTCGCACCTGTCCTCTTATCCCTTACAACCCAAAAATCCCCCTACCTGAGGACTTTTGCAAAAGGCTCAAGTATCAATGAATAGGCTCAATTTCAGGAATGGAATCACCGAAGACGTTGTCCTGCTTCAATCTCGCGCAGCATGACTTCGATATCAGCCGTTGGGAATTGGTAACGGGAGGCCTCGGCGACGGCGCGCAGCTTGGCTTCGATAGTTTGACGAGAGTCGCTACGGGCCTTGCGTAGTGCTTGACGTACCCACTCGGCAACCGTCATACGCTGCCGCCCGGCGATTGCCTGGATCTCGCGGTATTCTTCCGGATCCAAAAGGACTTGAAGTCGCTTGCTCATACTAGAATGATACAGGCTGACTTACTAACGACCAATGAGTAAGACGGACTGGAGGGGACGTTGTTGAATTATCGGAGACACGTTTGTTGGCTTCCGAGTAAGTTCGATGCTGCGTTGCTCTTATCCACTATCTTCGAACGCCTCCGATGGGCTCGGGAATGAATCGCAACACCCAGCTATTCCAAAAATTCAACAACGTCCCCTATTCTGCAAAACAGTGGAAGTTCCGCGGGGTGGAGACACCAGCCCTCTTGTAAAAATCCAGATTTAGTATAATAATACAACAGGAATTCCGTATAAGTGGGAATATCGTCTGGATAACTATACTACCTCATGGATAGACGGACCACCATACCTGAGGGGCGTCGCAGGCTGGCCACGGTGATTCGAGAAGCTGGCGAAATCGTCCAGATCGCCGATGCCGAACGGGCTCTGGACATCAGCCGTACCGCGGCCGCCAAGCTGCTGGCCCGGTGGAACGGACAGGGTTGGTTACGGCGTGTCGGTCCCGGCGCCTATGCACCGGTCAGCCTGGACTCCCTGGTCAGTGAGCGAGTCCTGGACGACCACTGGGTGCTGGTGCCGGCGCTCTACGATCCTGCCTACATCGGCGGTCGCACTGCAGCGGTACACTGGGATCTGACGGAACAAATCTTCCGCGACATTGTCGTGATGACCGAGCGGTCTGTGCGTGCCGGGAGCCAAGAGCGCCATGGCGCAAGCTTTACGCTGCGGCATGTCCGGCCGGGCATGATCTTCGGAACCAAGAGTGTCTGGCGCGGCAGGACCAGGATCTTTTTATCGGACGTCCACCGCACCATCATGGACATGTTGGACGACCCTGAGTTGGGGGCTGGCATACAGCATGTCGAAGACTGCCTTGCATCCTATTTCAGCCGCAAGGACAGAAACGACGACAGGTTGGTCGCCTATGCCGACCGGCTCGGCAACGGCGCCGTGTTCAAACGCCTCGGATTCCTGGCAGAACGCGGATCTGGCGGCACCGCTCTTGTCGGTGCTTGCCGGGAGCGTCTGACACAGGGCAATGCGAAGCTCGACCGCGCGCTTCCCTGCCGGCGGCTGGTAACTCGGTGGCGTCTTTTCGTTCCAGAGAACTGGATCCCCTCAGCACTACCATGATCGACCGCCGCGAAATCCTCGACATTGCGGGGGCCCTTGGACTGTTGCCGCAGATCGTCGAAAAAGACTACGTGCTGGGTTGGGTTCTAGCTGGGATCTACCAGCAGACGGCACTCGCAAAGAGCTGGATATTCAAGGGCGGGACATGCCTCAAGAAGTGCTACTTCGAGACCTACCGCTTCTCCGAAGACCTCGACTTTACGCTCACCGATCCCTCTCATATCGACCGAAACGTCCTGGCCGGCGTATTCCGTGATATCGGAGAGTGGATCTACGAGCAGACTGGCATCGAGCTTCCCGAAGAGTTGCAGGAATTCGAAATCTTCGAAAATCCGCGCGGCTCATCCTCCTGTCAGGGCAAGCTGAGCTACAGAGGGCCCATCGCTCCGCGCTCGGGCGGTCTCCCGCGAATCAAGCTCGATCTGACGCCCGACGAGCTTCTCGTTCTGCCACCGGCTAAGCGCACCATCTCTCACGACTACAGCGATGCACCGGAAGAGGAGATCACCGTCCTCTGCTACACCTACGAGGAAGCGTTCGCTGAAAAGGTCCGCGCCCTCGGCGACCGGGCGCGACCTCGCGATCTCTACGATGTGATCAATCTCTACCGCAACGCGGATGCGCGGCCCAGGCCCGCCGTCCTGCTCGATGTCCTGGAGCAGAAATGCGTCCATCGCGGGCGTTCCGTTCCGACGCTCGGAGGACTGGAGATACACAGAGGCAATCTCGAGGGTTCCTGGCGAGCGATGCTGGGCCACCAGCTTCAGGCGTTGCCGCCAGTAGAATCCTTCTGGGGCGCCCTTACCGAGTTCTTTGACTGGCTGCAAACCGGCGTGACGCCCGCCGCGCCAACCAGATACCGGATGGCCGCAGGCGAAACCGTACTCCGGGAGCGCACGTTGCTCCTACCGGTGCCCGCCAGAAGCCGCTCCTACTTGGAAGTCATCCGCTTTGCGGCTGCAAACCACTTGTGCGTAGACCTCGAATATCAGGGATCTGTCCGGCGCATCGAGCCGTACTCCCTGCGACGCACCCGTGACGACAATATCGTCCTCCACGCCACGAGAGCATCCGATGGCGAGCATCGGAGCTACCGAATCGATCGTATCCAAGGTGCTCGAGCGACTGGTCAGAGCTTTGTTCCTCGGTTCGCCGTGGAACTGAGCCCGCAGGGCCCGCCTGTCATTCCGCCAACTGCAACCCAGGTAAAATCGTCAAGTAATACAAGCCGGCGCAAACACGGATCACCACCTTGATCCAGGCCAACAGTCTGGTCGAGCGCACCGCGATACATCTATCCGTAAACGGGATAAGAGGAACTTCGTGCGCACCGCGGATCTCGTTCATTGATGGTTTTTAGACCCACTATCGGTCTTTGGAAATCCAACGGGACAGCGTACAATGACGGGCCGTGCCCCGCGGGGATTGGGGGCGAACGCCAGGTCCGCCGGGGTCGGAAGAGTGTCCCGAGCAAGCACCCGTTCTCCCGGGACCGGCACCTTCGAACCGGGCCAGGCCTGTGAACATGCCGGCGCTCAAGTCAAGCCATTTGGGGTTGGAGGAAGCGATGAAATCACCAAAGCCTATCCGTTTACACAGCCGTCTCGGCTCCGCCTGGTGGATGCTGGCAGGAGTCCTCATTGCAGTTCCCTGGTCGCTTCACTCCTCGGAGCCGCCTTCGGCGCTGGTTTGGCGGGAACACACCTTTGAGGATTTCGCCGACGGTCGATTGGGAGACGGAGGGGCCAACACCTACGTCTCGGCTCGAGGCCGGGTTCAACTGGTGAACAGTTGGGACCTGAACCAGGACGGCTACCTGGACCTGGTGTTTTCCAATACCCACCCCCACAGCGAGAAGCTGGATGCGGCCATCTACTGGGGCAACGGAAAGGACTTCGACGGTTCGCGACGTTCCTGGGTCCCCAACGACGGCGCCCAGAACGCGGCTGCCGCCGACCTGGACGGAGACGGCCAGATGGACCTGGTCCTGGCCAACTACACCAACGGGACCTGGGACGGCATGGATTCATACGTCTATTACGGCGGCATCCAGGAGCTCAAGGCGCGCAAGGATGATTCCCAATGGGGCTTTCATCCCTTCGCCCGCAAGGTGACACTGCCCAGCCGGGCCGCCCAGCATGCGGCCGTGGAGGACCTCAACAAGGACGGCTTCCCCGACATCGTTTTCGCTTTCTCAGCCGGTTTCTGGGAGTATCGGGCCGCCAGCGGAGGGTACGAGTCTCCCTCCAGAATCTACTGGGGCTCGGCCAACGGCTACAGCGGCGACCACCAGATCGACCTCCCGGCCCTGGGCGCCTCCTCGGTCGTCATCGGCGACTTGAACCAGGACGGCTGGCCCGACATCGTGCTGGCCAACCAGGGACGAGACGGCAATCCCGACGTGGACTCCTACGTCTACTGGGGCGGAGCCAAGGGGTTCGACGCCGCTCGCCGGACCGACTTGCCCACCCACCAGGCCAACTGGGTGACTCTGGGAGACGTGAACAACGACGGGCGCACTGACATCGTCTTCGCCAACGGCGAGGGCTCCGACTCCTATGCCTACCTCAACGGCTCCAAGGGGTTCAAACCCGGCCGGCGGCTGAAGCTGGCCACCAGCAACGCCAAAGCCTGCGCCGTGGCCGATCTCAACCGGGACGGCCGCAACGACGTTTTCTTTACCAACCACCACACCAGCAACAATCGCCTGACCCATTCCTATCTCTATTGGGGAGGGGAAAAGGGCTTCAGCGCCGAGAACCGGCAGGAATTCGAGACGGTGGGAGCCTGGGGGGTTTCGGTGGCCGACCTGAACCACGACCAATTTCCCGAGATCATCGTCTCCAACTACAAGGAGCACTTTTCCTTCGACGTGCCCTCGGTCATTCTCTGGAACTCGGAGGGAACCTTTTCCGACGTGCGCCGCACCTCTCTGTTCACTCAGGGCGCGGTCGGCAACCTGGTTTCCGACTTCAACCGGGACGGCCATCCGGACGTGCTGTTCATGAACACCGTGTCCCGCTCCCGAGGCGGCGTGGTCCCCACCTACATCTACTGGGGCAACCGGGAGGGCCGCTATACGCCGGAAGACCGCCTCTCCCTCCCCTCGGTCGACCCTTACGAGTGGGCCGCCGCCGACCTCAACGACGACGGCTGGGTCGACTTCCTGGTCTCCAACTTCGGGGAAACGGTCCGCTGGCGCCAGGAAAGCTATGTCTACTGGGGGAGTTCCGTGGGCTTTTCGGTGGACAGCCGCTCGGCCCTCATGGGCGTGGGCAGCGCCGGGGCCTCCATCGCGGACCTGGACCAGGACGGTCACTTGGACGTCATCCTCAGCAACTCCCCCCGGCCGGAAGACGGAGTCAAGGGAGCCTTCATCTATTGGGGGAGTCCGGAGGGGTTCGTGGTGACCCAGCGGAGCGAAGTGCCCGGGGGCGGCACCTCCACCGTCGCCGATCTCAACCTGGACGGCCGGCCCGACCTGGTCTTCGGGGGCAGCGAAGGGGTGGGGATCTTCTGGAACGACGGCAGCCGCGAATTCTCCGAGAGCCGCAAGACCCTGATCCCCGACAGCAAGGGAATGCGCGGATCCGAGGTGGCGGACGTCAATCGGGACTCCTATCTGGACCTGATCCTGACTCGGGGAGGCGAGCTGGGGAAACGCCAGACCACCGGGTTCATCTATTGGGGGAACCCCGACGGGGAATACAAGAGCGAGGGGAGACTCGAGTTCGCCACCGAAGGACTCATCACCCTGACGGTTGGCGATGTGAACGGGGACGGCTGGCTGGATTTCATCTGCCCCAGCTACAACACCGGCTCCAGCCGGGCCACCATGACCAAGGTCTACCTCGGAGGACCCGACGGCATCAGCTCCGACCGCATGTTCGAGCTACCCAGCAATGCCGGAACCGGCAGCATGGTGGCCGACTTCAACCGCGACGGCTACGCCGACATCCTGATCATCTGCCACCGCTCCGAGGGCGATCCCAACCGGATCGGATCCTTTGGCGACCACGTGACCGACTCCTATCTCTACTGGGGGAGTCCGGAAGGCTTCCGAGCCGACCATCGCCTGGAGATCCCGGTGCTCGGCCCCCACTTCGATTCGGTGGTGGACCTCGGCAACATCTACGATCGACGACACGAGTTCACCTATGTCTCGTCGGCCTTCCACTATGGCGGCCGGCAGCCCGCCGACCTCGCCTGGCGGGGACAGACGCCCCATGGAAGCAGCCTCCGCTTTCAGATTCGCACGGCCGCGGACGAGCAAGGCCTGGAAAAGGCCCGCTGGGAAGGACCTGCCGGACCCGGGTCCCACTTCGAGCACCCCAGCTCGCTGGCGGACCGTCCCGAGGGGCACGGCTGGATCCAGTACCGGGCCTTCCTGAACACCCCCCACGGCGCGGTCTCGCCCGTTCTGGAGGAGGTTGCCCTCACCTTTCGGTAAGCACGACAGGCGCCGGAAACAATGGCGCCCCTCAGTCGTCCCAGGTGCCGCGGGCGTTGATGCCGCCGTCCACGCAGACGTATTCGCCGGTCATGAAGGACGCCCGATCGCTCACCAGGAAGACCAGCACGTTGGCGATCTCCTCCGGACCGGCCGTGCGGCCCAGGGGGTGGGCCCGACCCAACTTGGCTCTCAGCTCAGCCACGTCCCCGCCCGAGGCCTCGAAGGCCTCCTGCTGCAGGGGCGTGTCCACGCCGCCGGGACAGATGGCCAGCACCCGGATGTTGTCGGCGGCAAAGTCCAGGGCCAGGTTGCGGGTCAAGGAAAGAATGCCCCCCTTGCTGGCCGCGTAGGCCGGGACCTTCTTCATGGATTGCAGCCCCTGCACGCTGGCCATGTTGACGATCACCCCTCCGCCCCCAAGCCTCATCTGCGGAATGGCGAACTTGGACATCAGGAAGAAGCTCTTGAGATTGACGTCGATGATCCGGTCCCAGAGCACCTCCGGGGTGTCCACGGCATTCACGTAGGAACTCGGCGGCTGGATCCCGACGTTGTTGACCAGTATGTCGACTCCCCCGTAGGATTGGGCGGCATAGCCAACCACCCCGGCCGCCTCCCCGGAGTCGGATACGTCGGCCGCCGCCGGCTCGACCGCCAGCCCCTCTTGCTTGGCCATGGCCAGCAACTCCTGGTTGGCCGCTCGATCGATATCGGCGAATACGACCGAGGCTCCCTCCCGACCCAGGGCCAGCGTGCAGGCCCGGCCAATGCCCTTGGCCCCGCCGGTCACAATGGCTACCTTGCCTTTCAGTCCTCCCATGAAGCGTCTCCTCTCATTGTGCACTCTCCCCCGGCCGAAAGCTGGAGCTCTTCCAGGTTGGTCCCGCCCTGCCGCGCCGATCGTTACGAGGAAAAACAGTCGATCGCCGAATAAAGGCGAACCACGAATGAACACGAATAGACACGAATACGGATGGACTTCCTTGCAACGACCAGGGATACCAAAATGTTTCTGCAATCTTGTTGCTTTGGTATCACTATCGTGTCCTACGTAAGAGTACCTCCTCGATATCGGTCGTCACCCCCAATGAACGACTCATCATGCCGTTCATTGGTGTTCATTCGTGTCCATTCGTGGTTCGTCGTTTTCCTTTGTGGATATCCTTCATCCCTTCGTCACCCTGCTACCCCGTCACGGTTCACCTCAGTGCCTTCGTGGCCCTTCGTCGTTCTTCGTGTGTCTTCGTGGTCCTTCGTGTGCCTTAGTGGATAACTCTTTTTACCCCGTCGCATGCAGCGCGAATTCGGGTTGTTCCAGGCAAGTCCGCCTCACGGCTGTCGGGGGTGTTTGCTTTCCAGGTAGGCGGCAAAGCGGGGAACCGACACGCGGGCGCGCTCATGCCAGCCTTCCGCGATCTTCTCGACTTCGTCGAAGGCTTCCAACTGAAACCGGATTCTCCGCCCTTTGACCTCGACGATCCGCGTCTTCAGGGTGACGTTCATGCCCAGCGGCGTGGCGGCCAGGTGTTTCAAGTCCATGGCGGTTCCCACCGTCTCTTCATCCCGGCCCAACAACGGGGTGGCCGCCTGACGAGAGACCATCTCCAGCCACATGATCAGGGAGGGAGTCGAGAGCACGGGCCGGACGCCGGGGCCCATGAAGTCGATGCAAACCTGCCGGGTGACCAGCCGAGTCTCCTCCATCTGAATGTTCTGTTCAGGATTCGCCATGGTTGCGGGCCCGGCCCGGGCCAGGTGGGAATCGTCCGGCGGAAGGATTCCCGCTATTCGTCCGAAGGCCCCTTCGGTTCTATTGGGAGGGCAAGTGATATCCCGCCTTGCTGGTCCTGACCCGCTGAAGCTTGTCGCCCGAAGTGATGTAGAGCGTCTTGAGCTCCTTGCCGCGGCCGAAACCCACGTTGGTCGGCAGATCTGGCGTGCGAAGGTAGTCAAGCTCCTTGCCCTCGGGAGAGTAGACGTAGATGCCGGGACGAGTCTGATCCCGAACCGCCACATAGAGGTTGCCCTCCGCGTCCACCACCAGTCCGTCGGGTCCGTCCTGTGGATGGTAGTCCACCAGCGTCTTCCTGAAGGTTGCCGTTCCCTCGGGACTCAAGTCGTAGGCCAACAGGGCCATCCTGCCCTTGTGGAAGGGCAGATCGGACGAAAACTGGAAGATGTCGAAGTTGCCGTTGTCGTTGGACACCACGTAGAGCGTCTTCTGGTCGGGCGAGACGCAGACACCGTTGGGTTTTCCCGCATCGGTGACAATCTGGTGGATCGATCCGTCGGGGTCGATCCGGTATACCGCCATCACTCCCTGCTCCATGGGCTCGTGGCCGACATAGCGGGGATCGGAGAAGTAGATCCGACCCTTGAGATCGATGCTGATGTCGTTGGGGGCATTGAACTGTCGCCCGTTGTAGAAGTTTCCGATGATCACGCTCTTGCCGGTTGTCATGTCCGTTCGAGTGACACGCCGTCCCCCGAAGTCCGCCCCTTCGGCCACGACCATGTTCCCCCGGGCATCGAACTTGATGCCGTTGGACATGCCGCTGGGGGATCGATAGACGCTGACCTCACCGGTCTTGGGGTCGTACTTCATGATGTGACCCGCTTGCATGTCCGCGGTTCGGGTAAAGGTGATATCGCTGAAATAGATGGTGCCGTCGGGGGCGGCTGCGGCGCCCTCGGTGAGGACCCCGCCGGTGAACAGGGTTTCCAGGCTGTCGTGCTCAAAATAGGCGGACTCGCCGGCGGCAACAGCCCAACCGGCGCCATGCACCATAGCCATCGACAAGAACAGAAACTGAACGGTTCGAAGCATCGGCTTACCTTCCTCCAGGCTTGAAAAACCTGATCACAGTGATCGAAACAGTGCCGGTTATTCTATCAACCTCTGTCAAACGACCGGGGCGTTGGCCCCTGCTTGCGAGCCGTTTCTTTTTTTGAGGGAATGGCCCCGGACACGATAAAATAGCTGGTGGTATCCACTGGCAGCAGCATTCACCGTCTTACGGCTGGTCCATTCCGAGAGGATCGAAGTGAGCTTGACCACTCCTCCCCCAAGATCAGCGGCTCTTGGAGTCATTCTGGCCATCTGCCTTGGCGGCCTGGCCATCCCGGGAACCTGCAATGGGGAGGCCCTGCAGAAGTCTCAAAAGTCCGCGAAACCGCAACTCAAGCGGCGGTCTCGCCTGGAGATCCTGCAGACGCTCATCAAGTCGAAGCGCTGGGACCAGGCCGAGAGGGTGGCCACCCGGCTCCTGGCCGGCGCCCCCGACAATCCGGAGGCCCATTTCCTGGCGGGGATAGTCCAGTTTCGCCAGGCACGCTATGACCGCGCCATCCCTCTGCTGAAAAAGGCGCAGGAGCTGGGGGCCGAAATTCCCAGCCTGTCCAAGACTCTGGCCATCTGCTACTTCTCATCCAGACAGCACCGTCTGTTCGAGTCGCAAATGGAGCAGGCTTTCCTCCAGACCCCCACAGATCCCGAGCTTTCCTTTTTCTGGGGACTCCACCAGACATCGGTGAACGACAATCCCCAAGCCGCAGTCAAGGCCTTCGACAATGCTCTCCGACACAGACCCAGCTACGTGCAGGCACTCTACCATCGAGGCCGCGCCTTCCAGAAAATGGGCCGAAAGGACAAGGCTCGCAAAGACTTCGAGGCAAGCATCGCCCTCATCGAGCAGACCTTCTTTCGAGGCTACAGCTACCCCTATCAGAGCATGGCCCGCCTGTTGCTGGAAGACTCGCCCAAGGGAGCCCTTCGCTTCGCCCTGAAATCGGTGGAAGTCCAACCGAGGCTGAAGAACACCCACATTCTGGTGGGAGAAATCCACTGGCGCCTGGGCCGGTTCAGGAAGGCCGCCGAGGCCTTTGAGGACGCTGCCTACCTGGACCCGGAGGATTCCCGTCTGCACTACTGGCTACATCTCCTCTACCAGCGGCTGGGGAAAAAGAAAGCCTCGGAAATGGCGCTGTTGGAGTTTCAACGGTTGAAGCCGCCCGAGAGCGGCGCCTCGCAGCCTGCCACGCCCGCACCCATTCGCTGAATCCTCCATGGGCTTGCGCCGGCGGCTAAGCGCCGGCGCCGCTTCGCGGCTCCAGCGGAACCACCGGCTAGACAATCAACCGATAATCTCCGGCCCGGCGGGTGACCCGCTCCCGATCCAGGTGTTCCAGCAGCGGAATGGCGTACTTGCGGGTAACGGCGGCCAGTTTCTTGAAGGTGGGCACGTCGATGCGGTCCTGCTGCTTCTTGTACTCCCTCAGCTTTCTCTTGACCTCCTCGATGGAGTCGGCGTGGAAGAACAGCGTCTCGTTCACCTTGACCAGCTTCTTTTGGCGAGTCAGCAGAACCACCAGCCGCCTGGCCTGCTCCCGGGGGAGGGCGACTTCCCGGATGACCTCCCCCACCGGGCGTACCTGCAGACCCGATTCGCGGAAAGCCTGTTCAATTCTGTCCAGCGCGCGGGCCTCGTCGGCGCTCAAGCGAACCCCGGAGCCCTGGAGGCGCACCCGATCCCGATCCAGCTCGACCAGGCCCCGGTCGCACAAGTGGGCCAGCACCGACTTGAACACGGTCTGGGACAGACCGGCGAACAGGCTGGAGTGTAGCTGTTCTCTCGCAAGTCCAGCCGACAGGGGTTGGCGCTGCTGGTAGTCCCGGATGAGAGCCAGGGACTGACGGCAGAGGCCGTCGAAGCACTCCCGATCCATCACCTGCAGGGGGTGCCGGGCCAGCCGGCACACCCGTTCCTCTCCAACCAGTCGGGAAAGGACCTCGCGGACCGCGGTCCGGGGTAGAGCCAGTTGGGAGAGAATCCGGTCCTCGTCAATGCCTCCGGTGGCCTCCCTGGCGGCCAGTTGCCCGATCATGGTCTTCGGATCGTCCGAATCCATGCCCCGCAGGAACTCCAGTCTCCGATCCAGATCCCGTTTTCGACGGCGTCGCGGCGGAAAGATATCCAGGACCACTCCCCCTCCAACGGTGAACATGGGCGAGGTACGACGAAGAATGAAGGAATCTCCCACCAAGGCCAGCACCGGCTTCTCCAACTCCAGGTGCGCCAGGCCTGTTTGACCGGGAGCCAGCGTTTTCGGTTCCAGGGGGCGGACTTCGGCCAGGACCTCCGCGGTGCCCAGGTGGAACCTCACCCGGCTGCGATTCCGGAGCGTCACCGGCGAAGACTCCAGCAGCGAGAGGCGGCAATCGCAGTGGGAGACGGCCCGGTAACGCCCACAGACCGAGAGTTGCACGCCCCTGTGGACTTCGCCGACTTCCACCCCTTGCAGGTTCAGGGCCGTCCGCTGACCGGCCCGGGCTCGATCGACCTCCCGCGAATAGACCTGGAGGTGCCGCACCCGAGACCGCTTCCCGATAGGATAGAGCTCTACTTCTCCCTCTTTTCGAATCGTGCCGCTCACCAGCGTCCCGGTGACCACCGTCCCGAATCCCCTGGAGCTGAAGCATCGATCGATCGGCAATCGAAAGGGAAGATCCTGATTGCGTGGGGGCAGCCCGTCACCCAGATCGGTAAGGGCTCGCTTGATGGGATCCAGCCCCTCTTGACTGGATGCGCTGAAGGGAATGACGGGGGCTCCTTCCAGAAAGGAGCCGCGCAGGTAGTCCTGCAACTCCAACTGAACCAGCTCGACGATCTCCCGCTCGACCAGGTCGCACTTGGTGATCACCACCAACCCTCGCGGGATGGACAGAAGCCGGCAGATATCGAAGTGCTCCCGGGTCTGCGGCATGATGGACTCGTTGGCCGCCACCACCAGCAGCACCGCATCGATTCCTCCAACGCCGGCCAGCATATTCTTGACGAAGCGTTCGTGGCCGGGAACGTCCACGAAACCCACTCTCAACCGGTCGCCGAGCTGCAGGCTGGCAAAGCCCAGGTCGATGGTGATCCCCCGGTCCTTTTCCTCTTTGAGGCGGTCAGGATCCACTCCGGTCAGCACCTTGATCAGGGTACTTTTGCCATGATCGATATGGCCGGCCGTCCCCACTACAATGTGCTTCATGGCCCGCTAAAGGTATTTGTGATTTTTTTTACTTGACAGATAAGAAATATAGTTTACACTCAAAACCAATTCAGCTCGGTTTCCAGTGACGCCCATTTAGAAAGCTGTTATACCCGCGCTGGGCGTGACAAGGGGATCCTCTGGTAGCAGAGATTCCTGAAGGGAACAGGGCCCCTTTCAGTAACGAAGTCAGTCCATCTATTCGCTGTCCTCTCCAGGGCAGCCGACCAGTAATTTTTTTTCACTTCACTGCTTTGAGGCACACCTAGGCTTTCCCCCTCCCGGCAGGTCCGGGAGGGGCGAATCTTCTTGTTAGGTCGCCGGACAAGACCCACACTCGTCAGCCCCCCTCATTGGCGTTCTGAAGCTGCCTCAGGTACTCGGCAAACCGTTTGCCGAGATCCGGCCGCTTGAGCGCAAATTCGACGGTCGCCTCCAGAAAGCCCAGCTTGTCGCCGGCGTCATAGCGTTTCCCCTCGAACCGGAGAGCGTGAATGGCCTGCCTGTCCAGCAGACCGCGCAACCCATGGGTGAGTTGAATCTCTCCGCCCCGGTCGGGAGCCGTCCGCCCCAGAACTTCGAAGATTTCCGGTGTCAGCAGGTACCGGCCGATGATGGCCAGGTTGGAGGGCGCCTGTTCGACGGGAGGCTTCTCCACCAGGTCCAGCACCTTGAAGACTCCCGAATCGGCAACTCCCGCCGCCGCTTGCGGCTCAATCACACCGTATTGACTGATGGCGGGACCGTGCACCGCCTGAGTGGCCAGCACCGAGGTCCCGTATTCCTCGAAAACGTCCACCATCTGACCGACACACGGCGTGGGGGCGTCGATGATGTCATCGCCCAGCAGCACGGCAAAGGGCTCATCGCCAACCAGGTCCCTGGCGGCCAGCACGGCGTGACCCAGCCCGAGGGCCTGCTTCTGCCGAACGAAAGAGACCGTGGCCAGGTTGGAAGGCGCCCGAACCTGCTGCAGCAGATCGCTCTTTCCCCGTTCCTCCAGGGTTCTTTCCAGCTCGAAAGCCACATCGAAATGGTCCTCGATGGCGCCCTTCCCCCTGCCGGTCACGATGATCACCTGGTCGATGCCGGAGGCCACGGCTTCCTCGACCACGTACTGGATCAGGGGCTTGTCCACCAGAGGCAGCATTTCCTTGGGCTGGGCCTTGGTGGCCGGAAGAAACCGGGTCCCCAGACCGGCCGCCGGAATCACTGCCTTTCGAATTCGCATGAGCTCCCCGGCCCTTACTTCAAGTGCAAGACCACCATTTTCTGTTCCGTCATCTCCTGGATGGCGTACTTGGGGCCTTCCTTGCCGAATCCACTCTCCTTCAGCCCGCCGTAGGGCATCAGATCGGCTCGCCACTGGGGTCCCCAGTTGACATGCAGGTTGCCGGAGTCGACCTCGCGGGCAAACTTCATGGCCCATTCCAGATTCTCGGTGAAGATTCCCGCGGAGAGCCCGTAGTGGGTATCGTTGGCGAGCCCGACAGCCTCATCCACCGACGCGCAGGAACTGAGCGCAACCGCCGGACCGAACACCTCCTCGCAAGATATCCGCATGGCGGGGTCCACGTCCCCGACCAGTGTCGGCGAGTGCAGGGTTCCCTGGCGGTCTCCCCCGGCCAGGAGCCGGGCTCCACCGGTAACGGCCTCCTCCACCCAGGACTCCACCCGCTCGGCATCGGACTCTCGGATCATGGGTCCCATGCTGACGCCTTCGCTCAAGGGGTCACCGAAACTCATGGACTTCACCTTGGGACTCAAGGCCTCGCCAAGCTCCCCATAGACATCGGATAGCGCCAGCACCCGCTGGGCGCTGATGCAAACCTGGCCGGCGTTGCTGTAGCCGGTGGCCAGAATGGCCTGACAAACCTTCTCCAGGTCGGCGTCGGGCATGACGATCAGCGGGGCGTTGCTGCCCAGCTCCATGGTGACCTTCTTCAACCCGGCGGTCTTGCAAATGTCCTCCCCCACGTCTCGGCTGCCGGTGAAGGTGATTTTCCGGACCCGCCTATCGGCGCACAGGGCCCGGCCGATCTCCCCTCCGCCTCCGGTGATGCACTGAACGGCCGGCGGCGGGAACCCGGCCTCCAGCATGATCTCGGTGAGCTTCAAGGCGGACAGCGGCGTGTCGGTGGCAGGCTTGATGATCACGCTGTTTCCGGCGGCCAGGGCGGGGCCTACCTTGTGGGCCACCAGGTTCAGTGGGAAATTGAATGGCGTCACCGCGGCTACCACTCCGCAGGGCACGCGCAGGGTGAACCCCAGGCGGTTGCCCGAGCCGGGCGCGCCCCCCAGCGGAATCATCTCGCCCGTCACCCGTTTCGCCTCTTCGGCCGAGGCCTCCAGGGTCTGGGCGGCCCGGGAGGCCTCTACCCGGGCCTCGCCGATGATCTTGCCCTCCTCCAGGGTTATGGTCCTGGCCAGGTCCTCGCCGCGCTCTCTGACCAGGCGGGTGGCTTCGACCAGCAATTCATACCTCTGGTAGGCGTTCATGCGCCTCATCAGGTCCGCCCCGTGCCGGGCGGTTTCCAGCGCGCTGTCCACGTCGGCCAAACCGGCCCGAGGCACGGTATCGACCACGCTGTCGTCGTAGGGATTTCTCACTTCGATCTTTTCCGATCTCTCCACCCATTGGTCCGCCAAAAACATTTTCATCTCGAACACCCCCAGGTCATGTCAATGGTGGAGGCCATTCTACACGCGGCCCGGGCGAACGGCTAGAAGACAGTGGAGAGTGAAGTTTGAAGTGTGAAGTGTGAAGTTTGAAGTTTGAAGTGTGGAGAGGGGTTAGCGGAGGATTTTGGGAGCAGACAAGCGCCGTGCTACGGCGACGTAGCGAAATGAAGCCCACCCGGGAGCGCGGGCGTCCCGCCCGCACAATTCCTGGCACAGCCTCGGCCATCCGGTGCTTGCTTGTTCCCGAAACCCTCGGCTGACCACCCCCCACTCTCCACTCTTCACTCTCCACTGCAGTTGGTTTATACTGGCATTCTTGTTGGCCCGCTCGGACCCCATGGCCGAATAGCAGACCGTCCCCATCGAAGAGGAAGCCGGAATGACCACCTCCAGGAACGTCGATATCTACGAAGAAATCACCCGCCTGCGCCAACAGGGCAAACGGGCGGCCTTGGCCACCATCATCCAGATCCGGGGGTCGGTGCCGAGCTTTGAGACCGCCAAGATCCTGGTGCGCGAGGATGGTTCCACCCTGGGCACGGTCGGCGGCGGCTGCGTGGAAAACGACGTCTGGAAGGCGGCCCGCCAGGTGATGCTGGCGGAAAAACCCAAGCGGCTGCTCTTCGACCTGACCGATACTTCCAACCTGGAGGCCGGACTGATCTGCGGCGGCAAGGTCGAGGTCTTCGTGGAACCCATCCTGGCCACCCCTACGGTCTATATCTTCGGGGCCGGCCACGTCTCCAAGTTCATCTCCAAGGTGGCGGTGCTGGCCGGCTTCAACTCGGTCATCATCGACAATCGCCCCCAGTACGCCAACGCCGAGCGTTTCCCCGAAGCCACCCGGATCTACTCGGAGAGCTTCGAGGCGGCCTTCGAGGCCATCCATCCCAACGAGTTTTCCTACATCGTGATCGTCACCCGCGGCCACCAGGAAGACCAGACCGTCCTCGGCTGGGCCGCCGGCACCCGTGCGCGCTACATCGGCATGATCGGAAGCAAGGTCAAGAAGAGGACGTTGTTTCGGAACCTGCGGGAGGAGGAGGGCATTCCCCAGGAAGCGCTGGATCGGGTCCAATCCCCCATGGGTGTTGAAATCAACGCCATTCTGCCCGAGGAAATCGCCGTGAGCGTGGTAGCTCAGATGATCGAGTACAGGCGCTCCAAACCGGGAAGTCGGTCTTCTCGCGCCCCAGTGCGGGCTGCCGCGGTTGCCGCCGGCTGAGCTCGTCTCCTTGAAGCGATTCTTTGGGGCCGCCGCGCGTTCCCGGGACGCGGCGCCTGGTCCGCCGCGGATCTGCACTCACGGTACGCCGCGTCGGCCCCCCGCCCGCTCGAAGACGGGCTTCGCCCTCTCGCCGACTCCCCCTCAAGGGGGGAGTGATACTTGAGGCCTGCAAACAGCTCCTTGCTGGATCGGGCGGCAATGTGTAAATGATGCCCACCCGGGAGCGCGGGCGTCCCTCCCGCACATTAGCCCGGCACAGCCCTGCCATGGCGGTTCACGCCGGCAGGGTGGCTGCCTGCCGGCAACGTCGCGCTGACGCTCCGCGACCTCCAGCCAGGAATAAGGTTGCGGGCGGGACGCCCGCGTTCCCGGGTGGGGCTTCGCCCTTCTATCACTCCCCCCTTGAGGGGGAGTCGCAGAGGCTTCTGCGGTGGGGGGTTCGCACAAGGCGAGCCAACGGCGAGATCTTGTGCGCCGTCGCGGGCGCGCACCAGCCAACCTACAGCCGAAGGCTTCTGCGGTGGGGGATGGACGCCTGGGCGCCAAGCCGCGAATTCCTTCCAACGTCGCGTCTCACCTACATGCCGCGCCCATCCACGCCCACGTATTTCCTGACCCCCTCCATCAGCGCTTCGAATTCAGCCGGCAGCAGTGACTGTGGTCCGTCGGAGAAGGCCTCCTCCGGCTTGGGGTGAACCTCCACCAGCAGGCCATGGGCGCCCACGGCGACTGCCGCGTTGGAAACGGGAGCGATGAGGTTGCGTTTGCCGGTGCCGTGGCTGGGGTCCACCACCACCGGCAGGTGGGAGAGTTGCTGCAGGGCCGGGACGGCCGAGATGTCGAGCGTGTTGCGGGTATAGGTCTCGAAGGTGCGGATGCCGCGCTCGCACAGAATGACCTGGGAATTGCCCTGGGAGACGATGTATTCGGCGGACATGAGGAATTCCTTGAGTGTCGACATCATGCCCCGCTTGAGCAGGACCGGCTTTTGGGTCCTGCCCAGCCGCTTCAGCAGGGCGAAGTTCTGCATGTTCCTGGCTCCGACCTGGAAGATGTCGGTGTATTCGTTCACCAGGTCGACGTTTTCCGTATTGACGACCTCGGTAATGATCTTGAGTCCGGTGCGCTCCCGAGCCTCCGCCAGCAGCTTGAGCCCTTCCTCCTCCAGGCCCTGGAAATCGTAGGGAGAGGTCCGCGGCTTGTAGGCCCCGCCTCGAAGAACCTTGGCGCCGGCCGCCTTGACGCTATCAGCCGTCTGCATAAGCTGTTCCCGGTACTCGACCGAGCAGGGACCGGCCATGACCACGAACTGGTCCCCTCCGATGGTGAAACCGTCCATCCGGATAACGGTGCGCTCCTGCTTCAACTCCCTGCCCACCAGCTTGAAGGGCTGCTGGATGGGAATGACCGACTCCACCCCGGGGACCGATTCCATGACCGAGATGACCCGGTCCTTGTCTTTGCCGTCGCCGACGGCTCCGATGACCACGCGTTCCGCACCCTGGATTGGGTGGGCCGCATAGCCGAAACTCTTGATCTTGTCGCACACGTAATCCACCTGTTGGATGGTAGCCTGACGGACCATGGAAATGATCATGAGACACTCCTTAACCGCAAAAAAGCCCGCCGGGCAGGCGGGCTTGAATTCATTCCAAGGATCATCCTCAGCTCGATTCAATCCGCCCGCCTGCCCCGAAAGTACCAGGACAGGCTGCTAAAGGAACCAAAGCTGGAATAAGGCCGATTCCGGCTTGACAGCGGGTCGCGGACCTTACATCCCGACCGTGTCTTCAGAATCGATATATATGGCTGCAAAAACACGGACAATCTCCAGGACAACTTCATCGGCAACGACCGACAGAATCATCATAGTCTATTCACGGGTATTGTCAATATGAGCCTTTTGCAGATTTGGGCGTGCAGCGCCGGCGTACAGCGCGGGGACGTTGTTGAATTACTGGAATAACTTGTAAAGAGCCCGCAGGAGACGTTATTGAATCAATGCCATTCGGCAGCGGCTGATCGAAGTAATTCCAGTAATTCAACAACGTACCCTGTTCTGAACGGCGATACCGGGGACTCAATGAATGGTAAGGATTGCTGACCGAGCCGCCAGCGCAGTAGGTCCATTGAATCCCGGCAATCCATGCTACCATTTTCCCCTGGCGGCCCGGACCTGTGGCTGCGAAGTAGAATAGCGGCGGCCACCGCTCGCCGATTCCCTTGTTCATACCCCTTGAAACTGAAGTTCGCCCGGCCACCCGCCATGACAGCCAAGATTATCGACGGCAAGAAAATCGGGCAGCAGATCAGGGAGGAAGTGCGCCTCGAAGTGGCGCGTCTGAATGACAAGGGAGTGGTCCCCGGCCTGGCGGCCGTGCTGGTGGGCAACCACCCGGCTTCCCGCGTCTACGTCAGGAACAAGATCAAGGCTTGCCGATCGCTGGGCGTCTACAGCGATCTGGTGGCGTTGCCCGAGGAGACCACCACGGCCCAACTGCTCCAATGCGTCTCCGATCTGAACCGGAATGACTCGATCCACGGCATCCTGGTTCAGTTGCCGCTGCCGCAGCAGATAGACGAGCAAGCCGTGCTGCTGGCCGTCGATCCCGCCAAGGACGTGGATGGCCTGCATCCCATGAATGCCGGAGCCCTG
>JAJECY010000131.1 GCA_022821775.1 Acidobacteriota bacterium | reverse complement strand
GAGTGGCGTAGAAACTCCAGGCTGTGGAGACGATGCGGCGGTATTCATGGGCAGGATTCTTTCCTTTGAGAGGAGCGGGTGTCTAATACGGAGTTTCCACCGTGATCGGGCCTCCGCTCTTGAAGTCCCGGGTGTTTCGCGTGACCAATGTGAGCCCTTCCTGAATGGCGAATGCCGCCTGAATCGCATCGGGAAGTTTCCAGCGATGGGCGCGCCTCAATCGTGCGGCTGTATCGGCGACTTCGACGGTTACGGGCAGCGTCGCGAATTTGTCCAGTAGTACCCGGGCCAAGGGCTCCGATGTCGTGGGGAATCCGGCAAGCGTCTCCGCACGGGTAATGACGGAAATCACGCAATCGCGCCCGTGGGTGGCAAGAAATTCCGTCGCCGCCTCAACGCCGTTAAAGTGGTCGATGACGATGACCGAGTCGAGTAGATATCTGGACATCCCTTAACGCCATTCCTTGCGAATACGCTGCTGATACTCGAGTCCGTCTCCGGCCTGCCAGATGCCTGCCGTAGTTTTGAGCACCTCTTCAAACGAGGCAGCCGAGCCGCGCTGTTCCCGAATCCGAAATTCGCGTACCGCCTGGCGGATCAGCGAGGCCATGGACACGCGGCGCAACGCAGCCTGGTGGTCCAGCCATGCCTTCTGTTCGTCATCCAGGCTGATCACAGTTCTGACAAGCACTTTGCTCATGAATTCATCCGATATCACTACTGTGAGAAAACGATATCATTATTCGGAAGATGGCTGCAAACGCTAGTTGGC
This sequence comes from Acidobacteriota bacterium, assembly GCA_022821775.1. Taxonomy (GTDB): domain Bacteria; phylum Acidobacteriota; class Terriglobia; order Versatilivoradales; family Versatilivoraceae; genus Versatilivorator. Next base: position 15,562 of record JAJECY010000131.1, on the reverse strand, counting down.
AGTCCGGCTTACTCATCAGCTGATTCGACAACGTCCCCTATCGAACACCTGGTCTGGCCGTATGCCTCCTGCAGTCCGCATTGGAAACGGACGCTACCTGTCAGTAGGCATCCAGCCCGCAGAGGTCAGCAGGTCGCTATTTGTGATCCGGGAGAAGGCCTCGGTCGCTCTGCTATGGGGTGATCGGCGATCCGCCCCTCCACCGCGGGGTTCGGTGATGTGCGCATCAACTCGGAAACGACGTTGGTGTCGAGGAGGATCATGGTCGCTCTCTCAATCGAAGGACGGTGGCTGGCGGCCTGTAACGCGAGACGGCAACTCCAGATCGACGCCGTTGGAAGGCCCGAAGTGCGCGCGGATGATGTTTGCGAGGTTGGTGGAAGTCGGCTTGAGTCCGACCGCATCCCGGAGGATCAAGCGCGCCTCCTCTTCCATCGAACGGCCATTACCCGCCGCGCGTAGACGAAGCCGGGACTTCACATCGTCGTCGAGATTACGGATGGTGATGCTCGCCATTGTCACCCCTTCCTGTCTGAAACAAGCTTATAGAACGATTGCGTTGCAATCAAGGCCACCACCAATGTATCCATGGCATCTGATCCGCTCTCCTTCACGCGATCCTCTCTCCTTCGCTGGAACAAGAATCCCCGGCTTGGTCAAGCAGGCGATACGTGGGTAGTTCCTACCGCCAGGTCGCCGAACCATCGTGCTGTTTGACACTGTTATGATACTATTATGCTATTACATTCGCCGATGGAGGCCAATATGCCAGACATAGCGCTTCGTGGAATCCCCGCTCCCCTGCACCGGGCGCTCAAGTCATCCGCGAGTCGGAACCACCGCAGCCTGAATGGAGAGATCCTCGCGAGGTTAACGGAGTCGGTTAGCCCCGAACCGGTAGACCCGCAGGCCCTCCTGGATCGCATCCGGAAACGAAACGAGAAACTTGGACCGGTCGATCTCAGTGAGGACACGCTACGTGAGATGCGGAACACGGGACGACCATGATCGTAGTTGACACGAGTGTGATGGTTCGTCTGGTAGTGGGCGGAGCAGACGGCGCCGGCGCGACCAGGTTGTACGAGCGGGAGACCGAGTGGGCGGCCCCCAGTATCCTCATGAGTGAATTGCACAATGTCCTGATCGGATTCGTGCGCCGGGGCACGGTAACCTCGGAGCAGGCCAAAGCAATGAGCGATGATGCCGCTGTCGTTCTGGGAGACCGCATCGCGAGCGTGTCCAGGCACCAGGTGATCGAAATCGCGCTGGAGTGCGGGCTGACTGACTACGATGCCGAGTTCGTCGCGCTCGCTCGGACCCTGGGCATTCCTTTGGCTACTTCGGACAATGAGATCCTGCACGGCGCCTCAGACGTGGCAGTGTCGTTGCAGGCGCTCGTACGCCGGCCGGAGTAGAAAGGAGAACAAAGGATCAATGTCGGAACAAGGGCTGCGGAAAAAATCGGCGTTGCGTGGTGGGGATACCGACCTTCCAGCAGGATGACGGGTAGGCTAGGCAGGTCCTTCAGGCGGGATCTTCCTCATCGTGCTGGATCCGCCCGAGGAAGGACTGTCCGCGCTCCTCGAGCTTCTTCTCAAGCCGTTCGGTGCAGTCACAGTCGGTGCAGGCCCAGGGCTCCTGGCCGTTAACGTCCCGGCAGCGGTTGCGGTCGTGGGCGTCCTGCACCCGCTCGAGATCGAAGTACTCCTCCCAGTAGGGCCGTTCCTCCAGCAGCGGCGTCGGGCAGAAGCAGACTTCGACCCAGCGGGCCCGACCGTCAGGCGTGCTGCGAGCCTGCTCCATGTTTCGGAGATATTCCCCTCCGGCCACCGATCCCCGTCCCAGGGATCTGTCCTCGATGGCTTCGAGCAGAGATCGTTTCCGGTCGGACTTGAGCCGTGCCGTGACCAGGTATCGCATGACGGGACTCTTCAGAGGGGGAATGCAGCCCCTCGTATTGAGGATAGGTGAGTGATCCATTCCATGGTACTGCCATTTCGGGAAATGGCAACCGTGAGAGGTCTCACAGGGAGGTGTCATGGGGCAGAGGAAGGCCGGGCGATGCCTTGGAAACTGCGGGGCAATCGGTTATGACTGAAGCCGCATCGGAGCCGGCCGCGCTGCCATTGACCCCTGCACTTTCTTGCGGCTATATTGGACAGCCGCCTGAGACCCGCGGTGAGGCCGGTTGCATCGCCCTTTCTTCATGGGCCGCGAGTCCGACTTCAGAAAGTTTCTTCAGGTCAAGGCGCCGGCGAAATCTCGGTGGCTGCCCGCTCTGGAGACCCAGCCTCGGAGGAATGTCAACCCCATGGCCTTGCCCGACGAAGAAAGATTGAGCCGGATTCGGCAATCCCTGTCCGATGGGGGCCTGGACGCCCTGCTGCTGCTCTATCCCGATGACATCCTGATGGCCACCGGCATGTTGCCGGCCAGCACCCACGTGGCTGTCCTGGTGGATGGGGACGGCCGGGTCAGTCTGCTGACGCCCTGGTGGCGGGAAGCTTTCGTGGCCGAGGAGAGTTGGGTTGACCGCATCGATACCTTCGACTGGTGCAAGCGCGGCTGCCAGGTGGACCCCGACCGTGCCGTCATAGAGTGGCTCCAGACCCAGAAGTCGGAGCAGGGAATCAGAAAGGTCGGGGCTCATATTCAGGTGCACCACTACGGTCCCAACAAGATGCCCTCGGAGTGCTTGACCTACGGCCGAATCCGGGCGGCGCTGTCTTCGATTTTTCCCGTGGTCGAGGACGCCGGGGACCACATTAACCAGCTAAAGTCGGTCAAGACCTCCAGGGAGGTCGGCAAACTCAAGCGGGCTCACCAGGTGGTGCAGGCGGGAGTGCAGGCCTTCTACCGGTTGGCGCAGGCAGGCATACGGGAAATCGACCTGGCCACCGAGGTCCATTGCGCCGTTCTCAGGAAAGGGGCCTCGCTGGGGATCGACTACGTCTTTTGCGAGATGCCCCAGATTACCTCCGGTCCTGAACGCACCGTGATCGCCGACACCCTTTCCAACCATCCCACGGCAAGGCAACTGCAGGCGGGAGACCCGGTGCTGTTGGAGCTTGGCGCCCAGGCCGAGGGATACTGGGCCGACATCACCCGAGCCACGGCGGTGGGTGAACCGAGCGACTTGCTGCGAAGATTGCACCAAGCCGTCCTGGATGCGCAAGCAGCGGCGATGGCCCGCTATGTCCCGGGGCAGAGCACTGGAGAACAGCTCTGCGAGGCTTCCTGGCAGGCCATGCGCGAGGCCGGATTCGAGCAGGGAATCACCCATTTTCTGGGGCATGGCCTCGGTTTTGCCTACCACGAGGACCGTCCGACTCTGGGTCCCGGCGAAAACCGGCCGGTGTTGCCCGGACAGGTGACCTCCATCGAGCCCGGACTCTATTGGCGGGAAGGCAGTCGGCCGGTGGGAGGTATTCGGGTGGAGGAAAACGTGGTCTGGGGGTCTCGGTCCGGGGAGGCCGAGATCCTGTCCGACTTTTACCGGGGACTGGACCCGGCGGCCGCGGAGTTCTGAAACGGTGGAGCGGGAGCTGTCGCCGGTTGCGGCGGTGTCCACGGAACTCCCTCGCCAGGCTTGCCAATCCACGGAAATTGCCGTTAACGGCCGAATGGCAGCCGTGTATAATAGCGCCCCTGTGTTCAGGCTGTGGGATGGCCGTGTAACCACGAGGGGGTCTGATGAATCGCTCCGATCAACCCATTGAAGCCCTGCTGGACGAAGAGCGCCTCTTTCCGCCTCCGCAGGAGTGCTCTCAAAACGCCAATATCGCCGATCCGGATATCTACCAACGGGCGGCCAAGGACCCTGAGGCATACTGGGCACAGGCCGCCGAGAGCCTGGAGTGGATTCGGAAGTGGGATCGGGTGTTGGACTGGAATCCACCAATTGCTCAATGGTTTATAGGTGGAAAGATAAATGTCTCGGTCAACTGCCTGGACCGGCACGTTCGGGGTTGGAGGCGCAACAAGGCCGCCTTCATCTGGGAGGGAGAACCCGGCGAGGAGCGGGTTCTGACCTTCGCCGACCTCTACCGGGAGGTCAACCGGTTCGCCAATGCCATGAAGCGGCTGGGAGTGAAAAAGGGCGACCGGGTCACCGTCTACATGCCGATGATTCCGGAGCTGCCCATCGCCCTGCTGGCCTGCGCCCGAATCGGCGCCCCTCACAGCGTGGTCTTCGGTGGGTTCAGCGCCGAGTCCCTGAGGGATCGGATCAACGACGCTCAATCCAAGCTGGTGATCACTGCCGACGGGAGCTACCGCCGAGGTCAGATCGTTCCTCTCAAGCGAAACGTGGACGCGGCCCTCGAGGATTGTCCCTGCGTCGAGACGGTGGTGATGGTCCGAAGGGTTGGGGAGGCCGCCGCGGTGGATGTGAATGAAAGCCGGGATGTCTGGTGGCACCAGGCCGTGGAAAATGTCCCGGCATACTGCGCGCCCGAGCCCATGGACTCGGAGGACCCGCTCTTCATTCTCTATACGTCGGGCACCACCGCCAAGCCCAAGGGCATTCTGCACACCACCGGCGGCTATCTGCTGGGGGCGTCGCTGACTCACAAATGGGTCTTCGACGCCAAGGAAGAGGACGTCTACTGGTGCTCGGCCGACATCGGCTGGGTCACCGGGCACAGCTATATCGTTTATGGGCCCCTGGCCAACGGAACGACCGGAGTCCTCTACGAGGGGTCGCCCGACTGGCCGGACAAGGACCGCTGGTGGTCCATGGTGGCCAAGTATGGCGTGAATGTCTTCTACACGGCTCCCACCGCCATCCGGGCGGTCATGAAGTGGGGCGAGTCCTATCCGGCAAAGCACGACCTGTCCAGCCTGCGCCTCCTGGGGTCGGTGGGCGAGCCCATCAACCCCGAGGCCTGGATGTGGTACCACCGGAAGATCGGACAGGGGCGCTGCCCCATCGTGGACACCTGGTGGCAGACCGAAACCGGCTCCATCATGATTTCGCCTCTGCCGGGGCTCACCACCACCAAGCCGGGTTCGGCCACCTTCCCGCTCCCGGGCATCGATGCCGACGTGGTGGACGAGGCCGGCAACAGCGTCCCCCTGGGGGGAGGGGGCTACCTGGTGCTCAAGTCTCCCTGGCCCTCCATGGCCCGGACCATATACGGAGACCCGGAGAGGTATGAGGATGTTTACTGGCGGCGCTTCGGCAAGAACGTCTATTTTGCCGGGGACGGCTGCAAGCGGGACGAGGAAGGCTACTTCTGGCTGCTGGGCCGCGTGGATGACGTCATGAACATCTCGGGGCACCGCTTGAGCACCATGGAAGTGGAGAGCGCCCTGGTGGACCACCAGGAGGTGGCCGAGGCGGCGGTGATCGGCAAGAAAGACGATATCAAGGGGGAGGCCATTGCCGCCTTCGTGACCTTGAAGGAAGGAGCCGAGGGGGACGCCGGCAAGGTAGACGAGCTGAAGAAGCACGTGGTCCGAAAGATCGGACCCATCGCGCGGCCGCAGAGCCTGTACTTTACGGCTGAGCTGCCCAAAACCCGGAGCGGCAAGATCATGCGGCGTTTGCTGCGGGACATCGCCGAGGGCCGCGCCCTGGGAGATACCACCACCCTGGCCGACGCCACCGTGGTGGCCAAGCTGAAGAGCCAGTACGAGGACGGTTAAAGGCAGGTCGCCCCTGCCGTGTGCCGGGCGAGTGCGGTGCGGTCCGGCCCGCCCGGAGAGTTCGAGTTTCGGAAACACTGAAATGACGCAATCCATCCAAGGAGGATAGAAAATATGGCGCAGGAACGAGCTGGAGCCACGACATTCCTAGGAAATCCATTGACGCTGGTCGGGCCGGAGTTGAAGGCGGGCGATACCGCTCCCGACTTCACTTTGACCTCCAACGATCTCAAACCGGTCCGGCTGTCCGATTCCGCCGGCAAGGTACGCCTCATCAGCGTGGTCCCCTCGCTGGATACCCCGGTCTGTGACCAGCAGACCCGGAGATTCAACCAGGAGGCCTCCAGCCTGGGAGACGGAGTGGTGGTCCTGACGGTTTCCGCCGATCTGCCTTTCGCCCAAAAGCGCTGGTGCGGTGCGTCCGAGGCGGAACAGGTCCAGACGCTCTCGGATCACCAGGAGATGTCCTTCGCATCCAGCTACGGCACCCTGGTCAAGGAGCTTCGGCTGAATAGCCGGGCCATTTTCGTGGTGGATGGCGGCGGCAGCATCCGGCACGTGGAGTATGTCAAGGAAATCGCCTCCCATCCCGACTACGATGCGGCTCTGGCTGCCGCCAAGGACGCCGTTTAAGAGCGATCGGGATGGGAATCCCGGAATTCCGAATCGCGTCGGCACCGATCCCGGCCACCCTTTGTTGCCTGAAACGACTGAGGGTCTAACCGTGAACCGCATCCACGCAGGGACACAACGGCTCAAAAAGATATCTACGAAGGGACACAACGGCCGGCGAAGGGAGACTTGGGCAACAACGGCTCTTCCTGTTAATCCTGTGCATCCTGTTATCGATGTTACGTAATGCAACAAAACGGTTTAACCGAACATGTCCCTACTCCCGAAAGGCCATGAAAGTCCCCTGTTTCACTCTCGTATGATCCGCCCCGTCGCAAAGGGCCGGGGCGCGGCTGACCTCTTTCCGTAATTTGCACGTAGCGATTTCCAATCACTCATGGAGGGTCCTGGCTTGCCGGGCGTGAGAGTACGTTTCGCACCTTCGCCTACCGGCTCCCTGCACGTGGGCGGGGCGCGCACCGCCCTGTTCAACTGGCTGTTCGCACGAGGTCAGGGCGGACGCCTCATTCTCCGAATTGAAGATACCGACCGGGAGCGTTCCAGCCCGGAGATGGTGGACGACATCCTGGGCGCCCTCCGATGGCTGGGCCTCGATTGGGACGAGGGCCCCTTCCTGCAGTCGGAGCGGCTGGAGCGCTACCGCCGGGCGGCCGATCAGCTCTTGGACGGAAACAGGGCCTACCGCTGTTTTTGTTCGGCCTCCGAGCTGGCGGCCAGGCGGCAGGCGGCGGCAGCCTCCGGGAAAGCCTTGAAATGTGACGACACCTGTCGGGAACTTCCGCCGGACCAAGTCAGTGAGAGGCGCACCCGCGGTCTGAGCAGCGTGGTGCGTTTCAAGGGGACTCGCGACGGAGAGGTTGCCTTCGAGGACCGGATCTTCGGCCGGATTGCCCACCGGACGGAACAGATCGAGGACTTCGTGCTGGTTCGGTCCGACGGCATGCCCACCTACCACCTGGGCGTGGTGCTGGATGACCTGGACATGAACATCAGCCACGTCATCCGTGGCGCCGACCACATCTCCAATACCCCCAAGCAGATTCTTCTCTACCGGGCCCTGGATCGCCCGGTTCCCGTCTTTGCGCACCTGCCGCTGATCCTGGGACCCGACCGGACCAGGCTCAGCAAGCGGCACGGGGCCACCGCCGTGACCACCTACCGCGAGCAGGGCTACCTGCCGGCTCCATTCTGCAACTTCCTGGCCCTGCTGGGCTGGTCGCCAAAAAGCGAGACGGAGTGTTTTTCCACTGATGAGTTGGTCCGCCAGTTCTCCCTGAATGGAGTCCAGAAGAGCAACGCCGTCTTCAACCAGGAGAAGCTGGACTGGTTCAACAGCCAGTATCTGCGCAATGCTCCGGCCGAGAGGCTGTACCCGCTGATAAGGAGCGAATTGGAACGGGAGGGGCTTTGGAATGAGCGACTCGGCTCCTCCGGCAGGGACTGGACGCTGAAGGTGATCGATCTGCTCAAGAAGCGGGTCCGCATGGTGTCCGACTTCACCACCCAGGGCAGGGCTTTTTTCACCGATGATTTCGAGATCGATGTCAAGGCCCGCCGGAAATTCCTCAAGGACAAGGCCCTGCCGCTTCTGATGCCCGAACTGGCCGCGCGGCTCGAATCCCTGCCGGTTTTCGAATTGGAGGAGGCGGAGTCGGCCCTGCGCACCCTTGCCGCTGAAAAGGGGGTCAAGGCGGGTCTGCTCATCAACGCCGCCCGGGCGCTGCTGACGGGGCGGGCGGTCGCCCCTGGAATATTCGAGGTCATGGTGGCCCTGGGCCGGGAACGGACCGTGGCCCGCCTGTCGGAAACCTCCTGGGTCGAGAATGAACCGAGGGCTGGAACTGGGGTGGGAACGACTAAAAGAGTTATCCACCAAGGGACACGAAGGACTACGAAGGGGCACGAAGAAAAGCCAAGGGAATAATGGTTTTTTCGTTGCCGAGCGGCGGTGGCCGTGTCCGTCTGCCGGTCGCAGGCCGGTTTACCGCTCTGACAACGAGGTTGAAGAATGGTTCGACTGAAACTCTCGGCCATGATGTTTCTGCAGTATTTCATCTGGGGGGCCTGGTACGTCACGCTGGTCACCTATCTGAGCCGGACCCTTGGTTTCAGCGACAGCCAGATCGGCTGGGCCTATGCCACCACGGCCATCGCGGCCATGATCTCGCCGTTTTTCATGGGGCTGGTGGCCGACCGATACTTCGCTTCGGAGAAAGTGCTGGCGGGACTTCACCTGGTGGGTGGGCTGCTGCTCTATTGGGTGTCCATTCTGGAAGACTTCAGCCACCTCTTCCCGGTGTTGCTGATCTACACCCTGTTCTACATGCCCACCCTGGCTCTCACCAACTCTCTTTCCTTCCACCACATGGAGAGCCCGGAACGGGAGTTTCCCCGGGTGAGAGTGCTGGGAACCATCGGGTGGATCGCCGCGGGGTTGGTGGTGGGCCGCTTGCACCTGGAGGCCAGCCACCTGCCGCTGCAGATTGCCGCGGGCGCGTCGCTGATGATGGGTCTTTACTGCCTGCTGCTGCCCCACACCCCACCCAAGGGAGGCGGCCAGCCCTTCAGCCTCCGGGGCCTGCTGGGCCTGGATGCCTTGAGCCTGATGAGGGAACGCTCCTTTGCCGTTTTCGTGGCGGGCTCCTTTCTGCTCTGCATTCCCCTGCAGTTCTATTACACCTTCACCAACCTGTTCCTCAACGAGATCGGCGTCAGCCAGGCGGCCAGCAAGATGACGCTGGGGCAGGGGTCTGAAATACTCTTCATGCTGGCCATGCCCTTCTTCCTGACCCGGGTGGGACTCAAGGGGACGCTGCTGATCGGCATGGCGGCCTGGGTGATGCGCTACCTGCTGTTCGCCTGGGGGGACGGCAGCGAGCACCTGTGGATGTTGCTGGGAGGCATACTGCTGCACGGCATCTGCTACGACTTCTTTTTCGTGGCCGGCCAGGTCTACGTGGACCGCAAGGCTCCGGTCCGGGTGCGGGCCGCGGCACAGGGATTCATCGCCCTGGTCACGCTGGGACTCGGCATGTTCGTGGGCGCCAGGGTCTCCGGGCTGGTGGTGCAGCATTACAGTTTCCGGGTTGTGGATGGCGCCGTGCAGCACCATTGGGGTGACATCTGGATGGTGCCCGCCGTGGCGGCAGCGGTGGTTCTGGTGCTGTTTGCATTCTTCTTCCGGCCTGGAAGGGCAGAGGGAGAGGAGGCGCCCAAGGCCGTTTAGAGCGGTACCCGGCGTCGCCGGCCGGCATGGGCGGACCATCACCCGCCTGGGCCGGGCGCCTTCTCGGTGTGCTCCTTTCATGGAAACAGTCCTCAACATCCTGCTGGCCGTGCTGATCCTGGGTGGGAGCGCCCTGCTGACCCAGTGGTTCACCCACTACATGTACATCCGGTGCCCGACCTGCGGGATCCTGAACGCCCGGCGCAGAACCCATTGCCGCGGGTGTTCCAGTCTCTTGCGGGAGGAATCCCGGGGAAGGGGTCGCCAAGAGAGTCAGGGGCCTGGATGAGGAGACCGAGGGCGCTTTTATCGGGCCGGCGAGAGTTGTGGTAATCTGAAAACTGGAGGGGGGGGGTGTTTCCTTCCGGCGGGAGGCGAGACGGTTCGTGTTCTGGGATACTCTGAGCCTGGCTCTGAAGAATGCGCTGCGCAACCGGCGGCGAACGCTGCTGACGGTGGCCAGCATCAGTATTTCGCTGTTTCTCCTGGGCCTGCTCCTTTCGGTCTATTACGCCTTCTACCACCAGGAAGGGCCTCCCGAGCAGGCCCTGAGGCTGGTGACCCGAAATCGGGTTTCCCTGACCTTCTCCCTTCCCGAATACTACGAACAGCAGATCCGCAAGGTGCCCGGCGTGCGTGAACTGGTGCCCACCTCCTGGTTCGGCGGGGTGTATATCGACAATCGGCCCGAGAATTTCTTTCCGCGTTTCGCCACCGACCCGGGAAGGATCTTCGAAGTCTATACGGAGTTCACCGTGCCTCCCGAACAACTCGAGGCCTTTCAGTCGGAGCGCACGGCTGCAGCCGTCGGCAAGACCCTGGCCGAACGGCTGAACTTCAAGCTGGGGCAGCGAGTTACGATCAAGGGAGACATCTATCCGATGGACCTGGAATTGACCGTTCGGGCCATCTTCGAAAGCGATGTCGAAAACCAGGACTTTGCAATGTATTTTCACCGGAAGTACCTGGAAGAGGGGCTGCCCCAGTCCCGGCGCGGGATGGTGGGCACCTTTGGCATCCTGGCGGATTCCGCCGAGGCGGTGCCTCGCATCGCACGGCAAATCGACGATCTCTATCGAAATTCGGAGCGCCAGACCAAGACCGAAACCGAACGGGCCTTCCAGTTGAGCTTCGTATCCATGCTGGGCAACGTCAAGGTGTTCCTGCTCAGCATTTGCGGGGCCCTGGTGTTCACCATCCTGCTGGTGGCCGCCAATACCATGGGGATGTCGGTGCGCGAGCGGATCACCGAAATCGGGGTGCTCAAGACGCTGGGATTCACCACCGGCAAGGTGCTGAGCATGATCGTGGCCGAGGCCGTGCTGATATCTCTGGCCGGGGGCCTGGTGGGCTGCGGCCTGGCCTGGGGGGCATCGGGGTATTTGCGACAGTCGCAGCTCATGCTTTCCGGGCTGTCCTTTTCGCCGCCGGTATTCCTGATCAGCCTGTCCATTGCCCTGGCCATCGGCATCCTGAGTTCCCTGGTCCCGGCCCTGGGAGCCACCCGGCTGCCGATCACTTCGGCCCTGCGGCACACGGGCTAGCGTCCCGAGTTGCCCGCTGACGGCCGGACCGAAGATGAAGGAGAGCGGGTCTTTGACCTGAAACGGGAAGCCCCGAGGGCCGACATGCCGTTGCCTCTTTCCTACAACCTGAAGAACCTGACGGTCCGCAAGACCACCAGCCTGATGACCGCCCTGGGCATCGGCCTCACCGTGGCCGTGCTGCTGGGGATTCTGGCTCTGGTGGGAGGTTTGGAGAAGGCTCTCCAGGCCACCGGGCATCCGCTCCACCTGCTGGTAATGCGGAAAAACTCCCTCTCGGAGCTGGTCAGCCAGGTCAACCGGGAGGCCGTGTCCAGCATCCGCAACAAGCCGGGGATTCGGCAACTGGACGGGGAGCCGATGGTATCCCCTGAAATTGTGACCGTCATCAATCTGCCGCGCCACAACAGTCCCGAGGGGGCCAACGTGAACATCCGGGGCCTGCCGCCGATGGGAATCCGCATGCGGCCCAACCTGAAGTTGATGGAGGGCCGCTGGTTCCGGCCGGGTCAACGGGAAGTGGTGGTCGGGAAGTCGATCGCCAGGCGTTACGTCAACGCCGCGGTGGGAGATCGCCTGCGCTTCGGCCGCGGCGACTGGAGTGTGGTCGGTGTGCTTGACGCCGGCAATACGGCCTTCGACAGCGAGATCTGGGTCGGTCTCAATCAACTGGCCACCGATTCCAACCGCATGGAAGTTCTTTCTTCGGTCCTGGTCCGCGCCGCCGATCCGGTGAGTCTGCAGGCGCTCCAAAACGCCCTGGCGGACGATCAACGCCTTTACCTGGAAGGCAAGAGGGAAGTGGACTACTACCAGGAACAGACCGCCTCGGCCGAACCGGTGAAGTTTCTGGGCATCTTCGTGGCCGTCATCATGGCCGTGGGAAGCTGTTTCGCCGCCATGAACACCATGTATGCCGCCGTGGCCCGACGCTCGCGGGAGATCGGCACGCTACGGGTGTTGGGGTTTTCCGGCGGCAGCATCCTGCTGGCCTTCGTGATCGAGTCTCTGCTGCTTTCCCTGCTGGGCGGCTTGATCGGGGTGCTGCTGGTGTTGCCGCTGCATGGTCTGGAGTCCGGCATCGGCAACAATCTCACCTTCAGCGAAACCGGTTTCGATTTTCGACTTTCCCCGGCCATGGTGGCCCTGGGTGTCGGATTCGCCTCGATCATGGGCCTGCTGGGCGGGCTGCTGCCGGCCCGAGGGGCCGCCAGGGAAAGTATCCTCAGCGCACTGCGGGAGTTGTAGCCGGTGGTTGAATCGGAAAAAAATCTGGAGCAGGAACTCGACAGCCTGAGAATCCACAAGAGCCACAGGCGGTCCTCGAAGGGCGCCTCACGCTGGACAACCCGCTGGATCCTTGCCGGTATCGTGCTGATTCTGGCCGTGAGCGCGGCCGTGACCGCCGCCCGCTTCGCCAGGCAGGAGATCGAAGTGGAGGTCTTCCGGGTGGTTGCCGGCGGCGAGCCCGGGTCACAGGGCCCTGCAGTGGTCCTGAACGCCTCCGGGTACATCGTGGCCCACCGCAAGATCCAGTTGACGGCCAAGGTGGTGGGAAAAGTCGCCTGGATCGGCGTGGAAAAGGGCGACCTGGTCCAGGAGGGGCAGGTTCTGGTCCGGTTGGAGGACGCCGAGTATCGGGCTCAGGCGCAGCAGGCCGAGGGACAACTGGCCAGCTTGCTGGCCCAATTGAGCGAGCTGGAGGCCGGTTCGCGCCCGGAAGAGATCGCTCGGGCCAATGCCAACCTAGCTCGCGCCCAGGCCGACATGAACAATGCCGGGATCAACCTGGATCGGGTGCGGAGGCTATTTGAGGAAGAGGTGCTGCCCCGGCAGGACCTGGACAACGCCCAGGCCCGCTTCGATGCGGAGGCGGCCCGGGTGGAGTCCCTGGCCAGGGAAGCCGACCTGGTGCGACTGGGTCCGCGGGAGGAGCAGATCGAGGCCATGAGGGGACGGGTCAAGCAGGCCCGTGGCCAGTTGGCGCTTCGCCGGACCTTCCTGGACTCCACGGTGATTCGAGCGCCCATTACCGGAACGATACTGGAAAAGGCGGTGGAGCAGGGAGAGTTCGTCACCACCAGCTTTGTGGGCGAGCGGGGGGCCAAGGGCTATGTGGTTACCCTGGCGGATCTGAACGATCTTCAGGTGGAACTGGACATCAGCCAGGACGACTTCTCCAGGCTCTCCATGAATCAGCAGGCCACCCTCAGTACCGACGCCTTTCCGGACCGGTCCTACCGGGGCTACATCGCCGAGATCGCGCCGGAGGCCAACCGGCAGAAGGCCACCGTGCAGGTCAAGGTCCAGGTGGCCGACCCCGACTCCTTCCTGAGACCGGAGATGAATGCGCAGGTCGCCTTTCTGGCTCCGGAAGAGTCGCCCAACGGAGACCGGGCTCCTACGGGATCCCGGATTACCGTGCCGACCGCCTCCATCCGAGACCGGGAGGGCCGCAAGTCAGTGCTGGTGGTCCTGCAGGGCCGGGCCAGCGAACGCCCCGTGCGGATTGGAGATCTCACCGCCGAGGGGGTGATTGTCACCGAAGGTCTGATCGGTGGGGAGGATATCGTCGCGAACCCTCCCGGCAATCTGGAGGACGGGGACCGGGTTCGCAGGGCAGGGAATTAGGCACACTTTCAGTCCAAGAGGGAGACGCATGGTCAACGATTTTGTCGTGGAGGCCACTGAACTGCACAAGGAGTTCCAGCGGGACGCCTTTCAGGTCATCGCCTTGCAGGATGTTCATCTGACGATCCAAAGGGGAGAATTCGTGGCGTTCATGGGACCGTCGGGGTCGGGCAAGTCCACCCTGCTCTATCTCATTGCCGCTATCGACCGGCCCACTCGGGGACAGGTCAAGGTCCTGGGCCAGGACATCCTCCGGCTCAAGGAGCGGGCCATCGCCGACTGGAGGAACGAGAACATCGGGTTCATCTTTCAGACCTTCAACCTCATTCCCGTCCTGACCGCCCGAGAAAACGTGGAGCTCCCCCTGTTGCTGACCCATCTCAGCAGGCAGGAGCGGGCCGAGCATGCCGCCACCGCCCTGGGACTGGTCGGATTGTCGGACCGGATGGATCACTATCCCCGCCAGCTCTCGGGAGGCCAGGAGCAACGGGTGGCCATCGCCCGGGCCATTGTGAGCGATCCTTCCATTATCCTGGCCGATGAGCCTACCGGCGACCTGGACGCCCAGTCGGCCCAGGAGATCCTCACCATCCTTTCCAGGTTGAACCGGGACCACGGGAAGACCATCCTGATGGTGACTCACGATCCCCACGCCGCCCGCCACGCCAGCAAAATCCGCTACCTGGAAAAGGGAGAACTGCTGCCTGAAGGAGCCCCCCAACCCGAATAGCGCCATCTCTTCCTCGGGCGGCAGGGGCAAATCACGCGGGCAGCGCACGATTTCATCCTGTAGCGAACTGCCGGTGAGAAACTCCGGCAAGCCGCCATGCCCGATCTCAGCCGCATTGCCATCGTGCTGGTGGAGACCAGCTCCCCGGGAAACCTGGGGTCGGTGGCTCGTGTCATGAAGAATATGGGCCTGGGTCGACTCGTCCTGGTGGACTGCCGAGCCGATCTGACCGAGGAAGCGCGGCAGCGGGCCCGGGGCGCCGGCGACCTGCTGGAGAAAGCCGTCCGAACCAGCGGGCTGGGCTCGGCCCTGAAGTCCTTTCACCTGAGCGTGGCGACCGGCTCCCGGCCGGCGAGATGGTTCGATCGGTGCCTGCAGCCCCGGGAAATGGCGGCCGAGCTGAGGGGCTTGGCCGCTGACCAACAGATCGCCATTGTCTTCGGGCCGGAGCGAACCGGCCTGACCAATGAACACCTGCAGTATTGCGACTGGCAGGTGGGGATTCCCACCAACCCCGCATTTCCCTCTCTCAATCTGGCCCATGCCGTGGCGATCCTGGCTTACGAGCTTTCCCAAGGCCTGTCTGAGCCCCCGTCCAGTGAGGCAGCTCGGAGGCTGGCGGAGCTGGGCCAGATCGAGGCCTTCTCTCAAGACCTGGAGGGTTGTCTGAGCGAAATCCAGTTCCTCAAGAAGCAGAATCCCCAGGAAATCATGATGACCCTGCGCCAAATGCTGGCGCGGGCCTCGCTCGACGACCGCGACATCCGTATTCTGCGGGGAATCCTGAGGCAGTGGAAGTGGTACGCCCGGACCAAGGGGGAGTAAGGGACGTTGTTGAATTACTGGAATAACTTTCATCGGTAGCTCCCTGAAAGCTTTAGTTCAGGGCCGTTCCTCCAATGCTCTCTAAGAGATTTCCGAAAATTCAACAACGTCCCCAGCGCTCCACTGAGGCGCCGCGTTGACCCCCCTCTCCGGATCGACTGCGGGCTGCACTTACGCGACGCCGCGTTGGCCCCCCACCGGCTCGAAGACGGGCTTCGCCGACTCCCCCTCAAGGGGGGAGTGATACTTGAGCCTGCATAAGACGCTCTTATTACTCCCCCCTTGAGGGGGAATCGCAGAAGCCGAGCCGAATGGCGAAGGCTT
>JAJECY010000171.1 GCA_022821775.1 Acidobacteriota bacterium | reverse complement strand
CCCCCGACGGGCGGATCATTCGAGAAAGAAACAGGGGACCCGGATGGCGTATCGGGAGCACGGAAGGGTTCCGGTTCCCCTCGGCGTCTCGCTTCGTGTGTCTTGGTCGTCCTTCGTGTGTCTTCGTGGATAACTCTTTTTACTCCGTCGCATGCAGCGCGAAACCGGGTTGTTCAGACAAGCTGACGATTCACTGGACGCCGTTCCGGTTCAAGAGCGTTCGAGATCCAGCACCTGTCCCTGCCGCCGCAGGATTTCCTGGAGCCGGCCCACCGGTACCTGGCGCGGCTGGAGATGCTGCTCCAGGGCCAGGTGGGCGGCAACGCCGGCGGCCTGACCCAGGGCCATCCAGGTGGGTTCCGTGCGGATCGAGGAGTATGCCAGGTGGCTGGTGGAGGCAGCCACCGGGACGATCAGTCCGTCCACCTGCTCCGGAATCATGATGCGGTAGGGGATCTGGTAGGGTCGGGTGCTCTCCAGCATGTACAGATATCCCTCCAGCACGGCGTTGTCCCCGGGCTGGCGCTTGCGCACCGGAAAACTGTCGATGGGAAACTCGCCCACGGCCACGGCATCCTGGAAGCGGCCGGCCTTCGGTCTGGCCGGGTTCCGGCTGACATCCAGTTCCGTCAGCGTGTACAGGCCGGCCAGGCGGCGCGCCTCGCGAACGTAGAGCTGAAAGGGGAAGTGCCCGTTGTCGGTGAACTCGTCCAGGGGCAGGTGATACTGCCGGGCAAGGCGGCGATGGGCCGGAGGCGCCTCCGGATCCTGTTGCAGGAACCACAGCAGGCCCAAGGTCAGTTGGCGAATCCTGCTCCGGACTTCCCGCCGGACCTCCCAGCCGCCCTCGACATACCCCTGGTTCTCCTCGGCAAAGGGAAATCCCAAGGGGCGGGGGTTCATGTTTACATCCGTTTTGCGGTTGGGGATCTCGGACACCGACAGGGCCCGTACCAGCGTGTTGAAATGGGCCGGATAGTAGCCTCGCCCCGGCTTGAAGCGCTTGGGCCCGGCCAGGCGTCCCTCTTTGAGGTCCTCAAGGTAACCCAGATAGCGGGAGCGGTCATAGTTCGGAGGCGGCTCGCTCAAGGGATGCGCGTTGCCCGGGTCGGTGGTCAGGCAGAGTCGGTAGGTGTAGGCCGGCAGCCGCCGGTCGCCCGCACCGGTAGAACCCGGCAGAAACACCCGCTTGCGGTAGTCGTAGTAGATCACTCCGGCGTGGGGCTCGCCGAACTTCTCCCGGGATTCCCGGCCCAGCCGGTAGCGGGCCCCGGCCGAGGCGTAGACGTCTCCTTCGTAGGTGGCGTCAATCACCAGCCGGGCCGGCAGTCGCCTTTCCCTCCCGGTTCGACGGTCCCGGACCACCACCCCGCACGCGGTTCTCTCCCGAGTGATGGTGGACTGGAAGCGGTGGGACTTCAGCAGGCTGATGGAGGGCTGCTCTTCCACCATCCGGTCGAAGGTGGCTTCAGCCACCGAGGGTTCATAGTAATAGCCCCCGCGGCACAAGCGGACATTGTCCGAATCGGGACCGTAGGTCTCCAGATAGTGCCGGTGGACGCGTTCGACAAATTCGGCGAAAAACCCCCGTATGGCCGCGCGGTTCTCGATGTCGCTCTTGCCCAGGCCGCTGGCGGACATGCCGCCCAGGTGGGCGTGTTCCTCCACCAGCGCCACCGAGCGTCCCAGGCGGGCGGCGGTTACGGCCGCGGCAATCCCCCCGGGGGTGCCTCCCACGACCACGCAGTCGAATTGGCTCGATTGGGGTGCGGCGGCGGGTTCCGCACCGGGATC
This sequence comes from Acidobacteriota bacterium, assembly GCA_022821775.1. Taxonomy (GTDB): domain Bacteria; phylum Acidobacteriota; class Terriglobia; order Versatilivoradales; family Versatilivoraceae; genus Versatilivorator. The sequence goes on along the minus strand of JAJECY010000171.1, from coordinate 4,798 downwards.
GGATCCGGTTCCACAGGCCGCCTGGCTTGCCCACAGGCCGGCCCCGGCCATCGATGCGGCGTGCAGGAAGCTTCTGCGGGTGGTTGGCTGCGCCATGTCGTTCATGGACAAAGTCCGGCGTCTGCTTTGATGGAGATGCTAAGGAACCTCCAGGGAATTGACAAATCGGTTGATCGCTTCGGCAACCTCTTGCGGTTTCTCCAGAGGCAGCGAATGGGAGGCGCCGGCAACCCAACGCAACTGGATGTTGTCGCGCTCCGGGATTCTCATCCGGCGGAGGCTGGGGCGAGGCCGGTTGCGGTCACCCCACACTTCCAGAACCGGGACGGAAGTCGACTCCAGTATGGGGAGGCCGTCCCAGCGTTGCCAGATGGAGCGAAAGGCCGCGATTTGACCTGGGTTCAGCCGGCACAGCGTCTGCCTGCGGGCTTCCAACCGCTGCCGCTCCAGATCCTGGGAAAGAGTCGTGTCGACCTGTCCCGAGAAGGCATCCCGCAAGACCTCGTGGTGGGTCCAGCCTTCGAGCGAAATCACCCCGGCCAGTTCCCGGGGCCGCTGCCCGGCCAACTCAATGGCGATCATGCCGCCGATGCTGTGCCCGCCGGCGACCCAGGACCGCCAACCCATCTCATCGGTCAGGCGCAATGCTTCCCGGGCAAAGTCCTCGATGGTTCCCCGCGGGGTCGGAGGCCAACTGCGGCCGTGCCCGGGCAACTCCAGGATGGCCAGGTTGAATTCCTTGTCCAGATGGGTGCGAACCGCGTCGTACTGACGGTAGTCGCTCCAGCTTCCCGGGATGAGCAGCAGCGAGGGGCCCGCACCCGGCCAGCGGTAGCCGGCCAGGCGCCCGCCGTCCCGGCGCTTGACCTCCAGGAGTCGGGGCGGATTGCCGGTGGCGATCATTGCTGTTTCCATTGGAAGAAAGTCAAGGAGCATCCCTTGACCGGCATTGGTCGGGCAGCCTATCACGGCCCGGCGGAGAGGGTCAAAAGTGTTGTATGCTTCCGTCCATGGCCAAGTTCTCCATCTTCGACTACCTGGTCATCGGGGTCTACCTGGCCTCGATGGTGGTCATGGGCATCCTCTTCTCCGGCAGGCAGAAGAGCCTCAAGGAGTATTTTCATGCCGGCGGCAATCTGCCCTGGTGGGCGGTGGGCATCTCGCTGATTGCAACCCACTTGAGTCCGATCAGCTACCTGGCTCTTCCCGGCTGGATCTTCGAACGGGACACTCGCAGCTCCATTACGGGGGGCTTGATCGAGTTCCTGATGGTTCTTCCGACCGCGGCCCTCTGGATTCCGATCTGGGCGCGCCTGAGAGTGCTGTCGATCTACGAATACCTGGAGAGGCGGTTTCATCCCGCCGTGCGGTCGGTCGGCGCCATTCTGTTCATCGTCTATACCGTCTTCTGGCTTTCCACCGCCCTGGTCGCGGCTTCCAAGGGATTTGAATCGGTGAGCGGTTTCGACGGGCGGCTGTGCCTGCTGGTGATCGGACTGCTGGGCGCCTTCTATACCGTGCTGGGCGGGATGAGGGCCGTCATCTGGACCGATGTGGTCCAGTACGTGGTCTTTGTGGGCGGCTACCTCATGATCGCCATCGTTCTTCTGAGCTACTTCGACCCGATGGAGATCTGGACCCTGGCCTCGAACCAGATTTCCGAGCGCACCGGCCATCCCCACACCAAGCTCATTTCCCATGAATGGAGCATGGCGGTGGAGGGGACCATCTGGGTGTTGCTGTCCGGTTCGCTGGTGCGTGCCCTGGCCTTCGGAACCAATCAGATAACGGTGCAGCGCATGCACGCCACCAGGGACAGGCGCACCATGTTCAAGGCCTTGCTGGCCAACGCCGTCACCGGCTACGGCTTCGTCCTGTTCACGGTGCCGGTGGCCTGGGGATTCGTGGCCTACTACTCTCAGCATCCGGAGCTGAAGCAGCAAATCACCCATCCCGATATGGTGCTTCCCCACTTTGTTCTGCTGAACCTGCCGCTGATCATGCGCAGCCTGGTGATGGGAGGAGTGTTGGCGGCCCTCATGTCGACATTCGACTCGGCCTTGAACTCCATGAGCAACGTCACCAACAACGACTTCTACCGTCGCTACCTGGAGCCCAATCGATCGGAGGACCATTACGTCAAGGTGGCCAAGCTCCTCACCCTGGGTTTCGGCCTGGTCTTGCTGGGGTTTGCGCTTTCTCAATATGACCAGCAGAGAGGCACCGCCGGAGAGCATTTCACGCGGCTGACGAGCCTGGTCTCAGCTCCCATCGCTGCGTTTTTCGTGTTGGGCATCTTGTCCAGGAGAGTCAATACGCCGGGCGTCCTGTGCGGTGCGGTGGCGGCCATCGCCCTGTCGCTGGGGTTCAACGGACTGCCACCCATGGTTCAGCCCGTCCTCAACAAGACGACTCTGTTTACGGTGGAGTCCGGCGTGGGGGACGATCTGGATAGGGGTGTGATCTCCGGCAGGCTGGCGCGGACCTTCAGATCCCACGGAATCGTGGTCAGGAGCGATGCGGCCGTTTTGGCTCGGGAAGAAAGACGCCGCTGGCAGATAAGAAACGGAGAGCTCTTCTACTTCCTGGATATGGAGGGCGGAGTGGTGACGGTGGCCCATGAGCCCATCAGTTGGATGTGGATTCCGGTGCTGAGCATGGTGTTGAACCTGCTGGTGGGGTACTTGGCCAGCTTCCTGTTTACACGTCCACCCCCGGGAAGGCTGGTTGGGCTGACCCTGCGAGGGTAACCGCCCCCGCTCCCGGCGACGTGGCAGATCCATCGAGAAGGACCAACCATTCAACATCGATGCGCAGGATGCACAGGATAATGCTGTGATAGGCTGGGAAAGGCTCCCTGGGACGGGGTAGTCGGGAGGGAGCCGTAACCGAAGGACAACCATGTCCAGCTACCTTTACGTTCCCCTGATCGACGAGCAAAAGTTCCTGATCTTCGGGATGGATGAAGACTCCGGCAGGCTCCGGCTGAAGCGGCAGATCCAGTTGTCGGCCCGTCCCTACCAGCTCTGCGCCGATCCCCGTCAGCGATATCTCTACCAGCAGCTTCGCAGCGAATCCTACAGTGGGGTGGCCAGCTTTCGCATTGATCCCGCCAGCGGGGATGTGACCCAGATCGGCGAGGTGGAACTGGAAGCCGATGCCTGCTACGTGGTTACCGACCGTGGCGGGCGCTTTCTGCTGGCCGCCTACCTGATTGCCGGAATGGTGACAGTTCATCCGATTGGCAGCGACGGCGCCGTGCGCGGCCCCGCTTGCGACCAGCGAATCACCGAGATCTACGCTCACTCCATCCTGACCGATCCGTCCAATCGTTTTGCGTTTGTTCCCCACGTGACTCCGACCGACACCATTCACCAATTTCGCTTCGATCCCACCAGCGGCAGTCTGCGCCCCGGTCGGGTCCCCAGAATCGCAACCACGCCGGGTCGCGGGCCCCGGCACCTGGCGTTTCACCCCTCCGGGAGGGTGGTGTATGCGAACGAGGAGCAATCCTCCAGCGTGGGCGTCTATCGCCTGGACCCTTCCAGCGGCAATCTTACCCTGCTTCAGTCCCTGTCGACCCTGCCTGGCGGAGGCTTTCAGGGCAAGAACAGTACCGGGTCGGTCCGGGTCCACCCCGAGGGGAAGGCCGTCTACGTCTCCAACCGAGGTCACAACAGCATTGCGGCCTTCGCCGTGGATGAAGGCACCGGACTGCTTTCGCCTTTAGGTTGGGTCCCCAGCCAGCCGATCCCCAGGACCTTGGGCATTACCACGGACGGTCGCTTCTTTTTTGCCGGCAGCGACGAATCCGGCCGGCTGACCAGCTATCGGATCGATGAAACGGGGATGCTGGAGCCCCTGGAAACCTGCGAGGTGGGGAAGTTCGTCTCCTGGATCCTTCCCCTGGCCTTTAATTGAACGGGAACAAGGAGTGCAGGTTCCCGAGACGATGAATGGAGCGCCATTATGGTTAACGAAACAGTGCTCGAAGTGGGAAACAGCCGGCAGCTCTTCGTCGACGATTGGATCGTGGAGGAGACCCGCAACCTGGGCCGCACCCTGAACCAGCCCGCCAAGTATGCGGGCAATCCCCTCATGTTTCCCCTCTACCCCTGGGAAGGACGGTTGGAGCTGTACGGCACCGTCTGGCGGGAAGAGGAAACCGGCCAATTCCGGATGTGGTATACGGGATTGGGAAACATGGGAGTCACCCCCATGGGCAAGAGGAATGAGACCAGGTGGGGGTTCATGGGATTCGACCCCGAGCAGCTGCTCTACAGCACGGCCTACGCAACCTCGGACGACGGTATTTTCTGGGAACGGCCCAACCTGGGCCTGGTGGAGTACGAAGGTTCCCGGGACAACAACCTGGTGCTGCTGAACGCTGCCGGCGGCAATGTCATCCGGGACCCGCGCGACCCCGATCCGGCCCGGCTGTACAAGTCTCTCTTCTATGAGTCCCGCGATCCGGATGGCACCTCCAACGAGGGAGACGGCGTTTCGGTCGCCTTCTCGCCCGACGGCTTGAACTGGACCAAGCATCCGGGCAACCCGGTCATCACCCGGGCCAGCGACTCCCACACCCTGCTGGGTTGGGACGAGAACCACCGCCAATACGTGGCCCATTGCCGCCCCTCCGTCCACGAGGGCGATCCAACCCGCAGGATCGGGCGCGCGGTCAGCCAGGACTTCATCCATTGGAGCGTTCCGCAGGAGATCGTGGTCCCTGACGAGCAGGATCCCCCGGGCCTGCAGTTCTACCAAATGCCGGTCTTCAAATATGAAGGTCTCTATA
>JAJECY010000263.1 GCA_022821775.1 Acidobacteriota bacterium | reverse complement strand
TTCGTCGGGGCTCTTGGTGGATTTGCCTTGATACATTTACGGAGCCAGGGCCACGTATCATGCTTCGGCAAGACGTTCTAAGACCACCTTGATCTGGTCCACCAGTCCACACCACTCCTGAAGCACGACAACGCCCGTGCCGCCCGCGGCGGGCTTGGCCAGGTATCCCTGGCATTGGCCGCCGTTGCTCGAGAAAGTCACCATTTCGCCAGCCATCGTCACGCCTCCATTGTCCTATTCGGTTGAATCCGGAATCTGGGAGAAAAGGGTAGGTTCCGTGTCGCGAACCGGTGTCTTGCGGCTCCGAGTTGTTTTGCTGCGGGTGGTCCTCTTCCGGGCGGCGGTGGTCCTCCTGCCACGTTTTGGGGCGGCACCGCCGTCCGAGTCCGACTCGGTCGGTGCGGCAGCCCCGCTCAGCAGCGGTGCGTCCGCGAGCGGCGCTTCCACGGGGGATGCTTCTTCCGCTGAAGTCTGCCCTCCGGTGGCCGGAGCCGCCGTGCTCTCCGGAGGCTGCTCCGGCGAGGTGGCGGGAACCTCGGCTGGTGGGGCGGCAACAGGGTCCGCCGCAGGAACTTCCTCGGCTGCCTTGGCGGCGGCCTTCCTGCTCCCGGCGGCACGACTCCGTGGAGAGCGCCGGCGGGGACGGGCCGGTTTCGTTTCAGCCGGGGGAGATGGCTCGGTGGCTTGTTCGGCCGAGGTGGTTTCGCCCGGGGGGAGTTGCTCCACCTGGGGCTGCTCCCCCTCGGGAGAGGCAGCCGTGGCTGATGTGCTTTCCGCAGACTGTTCCGGCGGGGCAGTGGCAACCTCGGCTGGCGGGGCGGCAACAGGGTCCGCCGCAGGAACTTCCTCGGCCGCCTTGGCGGCAGCCTTCCTGCTCCCGGCGGCACGACTCCGTGGAGAGCGCCGGCGGGGACGGGCCGGTTTCGTTTCAGCCGGGGGAGATGGCTCGGTGGCTTGTTCGGCTGAGGTGGCCTCCGCCGGGAGCGGCTCCTCCACCGCAGTCTGCGCTCCCGCAGGGGGGGACGCCGTGGCTGATGCGCTTTCTGCAGGCTGTTCCGGCGGGGCAGTGGCAACCTCGGCTGGCGGGGCGGCAACAGGGTCCGCCGCAGGAACTTCCTCGGCCGCAGCCTTCCTGCTCCCGGCAGCGCGACTCCTGGAAGAGCGCCGGCGGGGACGGGCCGATTTCGTTTCGACGGGCGGAGACGGCTCGGTGGCTTGTTCGGCCGGGGCGGCGTCTGCTGGAGGCGGGCTCTCGGCCGGAGCCTCCTCCTCGGATGTTTCCGGCAAGGCCTGGGTGTCGGTTCCGGTCTGAACGTCGATGGGTGCGGTTTCAACCGGCGGCTGAGAATCGCTCTTGGCTTTCTCTCGAGGCCCCTGGCGGCGACCGCGGGAGGAGCGGGTTCTCGCCGGAGCACTGCTCTTTCTGGCCGGTGCAGGGCTCTCACCCCCGGACTGCGTTGTCTCCACCTGTTCTTCGGAAGCCCCCTCCGTCCCGGCGCCATTCCCGCTCAGATTTACGATGTAGCCGCCGCTCTTCTGGTCCTTGGTCAATTGGAGCAGCTTGTTTTCGGCGGCATCCTCCAATAGGCGGGAGAAGCTCGGGTATCCGAAGTAGGTCTCATTGAATGAGGGCCGCTTCCGGACCAGTGTCTGCTTGATGACGGAACCGTAGATAACTTCCTTGCCTTCCCGCTGCAGCGCCTCAAAGGTCTCGACGACCAGGCGCAGAGCCTCGGCCTTCTTGTGAGGCAGTCCGTTCAGCTTGGGAGCCAATCGCGTATTCTCGGTGGTGGGCCGAACCAGGTCTTCATAGAAGATGAACTCGTCGCAGTTGTTGATCAACAGATCGGAGGAGGACTGCTTGACCCCCATCCCGATGACGTAGCGGCCGTATTCCCTCAACTTCGAGACCAGTGGCGAAAAGTCGCTGTCTCCGGAAACCAGGACGAAGGTATCGATGTGGTCCCGTTGATAGGAAAGGTCCAGGGCATCCACCACCATTCGGATGTCGGCGCTGTTCTTGCCGCTGTAACGGCTCTGCGGTACGTCGATCAGCTCGATGGCGGCCTGGTGAAAGGCTCTCTTGAATTCGGTATAGCGATGCCAGTCGGAGTAGGCCCGCTTGACGGTGATCTTTCCCTTCTCGACCAGCCGCTTGAGGACGAGGTCAATGTCGAAATTGCCGTATCGGCTCTCGCGGACACCCATGGCCACGTTCTCAAAGTCGATAAAGACGGCAATTCTTCGTTCGTCGATCTGCATGTTTGTTGCCCGCTAGTGTAACCCAGTCACAAACCTAACACAATGACCGGTATCGAGTAGGGTGGGTGCCGGCCGGAAGCCGCCCCGGGCGAGATGGCGGACGGACAATGGGAACTCCGACAGGCCGGACCGGCGGGGATTATCCGGACATTGCCTGTCTCTCGATCCTGCCTGGACCGGGAAGCAGGTGGTTTTTGGGGGCCAGATCCAGACTGGAGAGTTCCTGCAGAAAACCGATGCGGGCAGTTTCGACCCGATCGAGATAGGAGGTTTTGATTGCGTCGAAGTCCGCGATGGTTCGCTGGCACCCCCTGGCCAGCCTCATCCTGCTTTTCTGGGTCAGGTATCGCCGGTGGGATTCCAGTTGGACGATCAGCACGCCATGGTCGTGGGCCGAACCGATGATGTCCTGCAGGTCCTTGGCCAGCCTGATCGCCTGGCCGAACCGCTGGTCGTAAGCCGCGTTCAGGAGCTCCAGGCGGTATCGCAGCTTCTTGGTGTTGATTCTGAGGTCATGCAGACGCGTTTCGTACTCCTCTCCGGAAGGCGTCGCCTCGAAAGCGAAGATCTCTGTGACTTTCTGCCTGAGATCCCTGGTGCTGATACTGAGGAAACCCTCAAATTCCAATTCCTGCCCCACCTGGGTGAGCAACGAGGGTCTGGACCGGCTCATGCGAGCAGTTTCGGCAAACCGGCTCAGCGTGGTTTCAAGGGCCCCCTGGTCGATCTTGTCCACCTGCTTGAGCATCTTGCGGCGCTGCCGGGCCTGTTCAAATTCGAAAATCTCCAGCAGGTACTCGTGGGTGGTGCTCAGGATCGGTGACGGTCCAGGTTGGTAGGCCGCCAGCAGACCGAGGTTGACATCGGTTTCCCGGGGCCGTCCCAGGACGCGGGTGATGTTCCTGACCGATGAAAGAACCTTCTTCAGCTTTCTGGGGGCGTAGAAAGCGTTGAACACCTGAAAGCACTCGCGCAGCCGGCGGGACGCCACCCGCATATCATGGAGGTGCTCGATATCCTTCCCCTCTCGAGTGCCGGCAGCCTGGGAAAACATGGCTCTCACCCAATAGAGGGCCGACTCCGCCGCAAAGCCGCGGATGTCTTTATTCTTCAATGAGATGCCAGTCTTCATGGCCAGAAACTTCGGAGAGATTCCCGGCTGGGCCGCCGCCCGCCTGAAGCCCGGCGGGAGTCATTTCTTTACCGAATCTTAATATAGCATACCGGGACGGCCGATCATTGAATGAAGACCAACCACGAATGGACACGAATGAACACGAATTGACAAGGAGGCCGTTGCGATGATCGCTCAAGCTCGCTTTCTCTGCAGGAGCGTCCCATGCTGGTTATCCTGTTCATCCTGTCTATCCATGTTTTTTGTATTTTGATTAACATGGATGCACAGGATACACAGGACTATTGTCGTCCACCGCCTTGCCCCGGTAGCGGGCATCGTGCGTCTCGTATCGCTTGAGTCAGCTTCGCCGGCAACTTCTTCTCGTCCTGGTTATCCGGTCTATGGCATCCACGGAACCGGTGGACTCCATATTCGGGTAGAATGCGGCCGAAGCCTGCTTGAACCCGGTGAGGCGTCGATGACCACGGATCCGCATGGCCGGTACAATCTGAACCAAATCGCTCAACAGTTGGACGGGGAAGGCTACGTCGTGCTGGAGGGGCTGCTGGACTCCGACCGGTTGACCGAGTGGTGCAGCCTGATTGACAGGCTGGCGGAGCAGGAACGCCAGTCTCCGTTCCTTCCGGGCGACGGACCGGTTCATCCCGGAGACGAGGAAATCGAATCCTACCTGGCGGAATCCTACGCGGTCAGCCGGGAGGAGTTGGACCGAATGATGCAGCGCGTGCGCCACACCCGGGCCGAGAACCGCGATACGCCCTGGCCCGTGGGACCGCGGGAAATCAACAAGACCTTCATGCACATCCCCAATCTCTTCGATCACGACCGCTCGCAGTACGTGCGCAATCTGCCGGCCAAGACCCACCTGGCCGATGGGCTGGTCGAGCATCCCGTGGTGCTGGGCCTGGCCCATCGCCTGCTGGGACGAGACTGCGTGCTGGGTGACGTCACCGCCACCAGTATCGGTCCGGGCACGCCGGGAGGGCCCTGGCATCTGGACAACCCCTTGACTCAAATGCCCGAGCCCTTGCCCGATTTTCCGCTGGGGTTTCAGGTGGCCTGGATGATCGACCCCTTTACGGCGGCCAACGGGGCGACCCGGGTCGTTCCCCGCAGCCACTTGACCCGCAGCAAACCAGGCTGGAAACGGGGGGACCGGGCCGAGGAGAAGGCTCTGTGTGGAGACGCCGGGGCGGCTGCGATCTGGCTGGCCAGCACCTGGCACCGAATCGGTCCCAATTCCACCGATCGCCCGCGCCGGGCCATCATTTCCTTCTACCAGCGTTCCTGGATCAAGCCCTTTTCGGATTACCGCGGCAGCATTTCTCCGGAGCGAGCCCGGCGCATGTCCCCCGCCGCACGTTACCTCTACGGGTTCTCGGCCAATGGGCTTCGGAGGGGTTGACCCCTGCGGAGGGTCAGCGGGCCCTTTCCAGGTAGTCGCCGCTGCTGGTTTCGACGCGGACTTTCTCACCCGCGTTGACGAAGGGAGGAACCTGGACCACCAGTCCCGTTTCCAGCTTGGCCGGCTTGTTGACGCTGGAAGCGGTGGCGCTCTTGAGGCCGGGCTCGGTCTCCACCACCTCCAGGTCCACCGTGGTGGGGAGTTGGATCCCGACGGGGGTCTGCTGAAAAAACTCGACCCTGATGGTGATGTTGGGAACCAGGTAGAGAATACTGTTTCCCAGCAGGTCTTCACCCAGCTGAACCTGTTCGTAGGTCGTCGTGTTCATGAAGACGTAGTCGGTTCCGTCCTTGTAGAGATATTCCATCTCCTGCTGCTCCAGGGCCACCCGCTCCACGGTGTCCACCGAACGGAATCGGTGATCGATGAGGGCTCCGGTCCTCAGATTTCTGAGCTTGGATTGCACGAAGCCCCGCTTGTTTCCGGGGGTCAGGTGGGTGAAGGAAAAGACAGAGAACAACTCGCCGTCCTTTTGAATCACCATTCCGCGTCTTAGTCCTGTTGCTGATATCATGAGCCTCCAACCTCTTGTGTTTTCATCGCTGCCTGGTCCCGGGCACGACCTCCGGTTTGCGGAGAGCCCGCTGGTTCACGGCTCTCTCTCATCAATCTCTCGATTTCGTCCACCTCCCGGGGCAATCCCCGGGAGAGATTCCGGTAGCCGTCCCGGGTAACCAGGACGTCGTCCTCGATACGGACACCAAGGTTCTCCTCGGGAATGTAGATTCCGGGCTCGATGGTGATCACCATTCCGGGCTCCAGGGGGCGGCTGCGATCGCTTACCGGATCGTGGACTTCCAGTCCCAGGTGGTGTCCGGTCCCGTGAATGAAGTAACGTCCCAGCCGTCGTCCCTGCCGGTCTCGACCTCGGCTGTCAATGGTCTCCACAGCCGCCTGGTGGATGGAGTCGAATGTCACCCCGGGGCGGACCCGCTTCAGGGCGGCCTCCTGCGCCGCCAGGACGATATTATAGATTTCCTTCTGCCGGGGGGTAAAACGGCCGCTGACCGGGTAGGTTCGGGTGAGGTCGGCGCTGTAGCCCTCGAACTCCGCTCCGACATCGATGACGACCAGGTCCCCGGAGGCCATTCGGCGATTGTTTTCGGCGTAGTGCAGGATGGCGGCGTT
>JAJECY010000145.1 GCA_022821775.1 Acidobacteriota bacterium | reverse complement strand
AATCCTCTCCAATTATACCCGGTACATGTGTCGCAATGGACCGAGAGAGGGGGTGCGGCTCAGAGGCTCAGCGGCATGACGACATATTGGATCTTGTAATCCCCGGCCGACTCGGGGTCGTCTGCATCGGACGTACTGATGGGCCGGAGCAGGCCCTGAGTATCCGAGTCCTTGAGCGAGATGCGCACCTGGTCGCTGTCGATGACGTTGACGAAGTCCAGCAGATAGTCCACGTTGAAACCGATCTTGATCGGAGTCCCCTCGTAGGTTGTCTCCAGCGCTTCGGCGGCCCGCTCCCCATTCGCATTTTCGCACGCCAGTTTGACCTGTCCCTCGTTGAGGCTCAGCTCGACCGCCCGCATTTCCCGATCCGCCACCACCGCGACACGCCTCAAGGCCGCCGTGAAACCCGAGGTGCCCAACTGCGCGTCCAGATCGTTCCCCTGCGGGATGACCATCTTGTAGTTGGGAAACTCACCGCTGAGGATGCGGGAGATCAAGAGCCGCCGGCCCATTCGAAACGAGATCCGCCTCTCTCCGCTTCTGAATTCGATATCCCCGTCGGTTTCGCTGAGCAACTTCATCAATTCGACAAGTGCTTTCTTGGGGATCAGGACTCGAAGCTCCTCCTGCTCGATACCCATCTCCACGTCCCGCTGGACAATGACAAGACGATGCCCATCCGTGGTGACCAGAGACAGATCGGAAGGAGTAATGACCGCTAACGCTCCACCCAGGGTATACCGGCTCTCCTCCTGGGTGACGGCGAATACGCAACTCCCGATCATATGGCGAACCATGGCCCCGTTCATGCGAATTACCTGGCCCTCCGCCTCGCCGGTCTCAGGGAAATTTCCCTTCCCCAGCGCGGCGACTTTGAACCGGGATCGGCCATAGCCGATCTCGACCCAGTCCCCCTCAGCTATGGATTTGATGTGGATGGCGGAATCTTGAGGGGCCAGGCGGACGATCTCGAAGAGTTTCCTCGCTGAAATGGTGAGGGCGCCGCTCACCCGCACCTGCGCTTCACAGCGGCAACGCAGAGAGACGTCCAAGTCGGTGGCAGTGAGGAGAATATTGTTCCCGATAGTTTCAAGCAGGACATGACCCAGGATCGGCACCGTCGTTTTCCTCTCGACGATGGTCTGAAGGTGTTGGACCTCGGGGAACAAGCGGTCCCGCTTCAAAGTTATGTCCATGGCGTTCTTTATCTCCGGATCACAAGAAGAATTTTATTTGGAATAGCCGTACCAGGAGCCGCCCAGGCTGTGGATGAGTTGGAAGAAACATTTATTTCCAATGGGATGGAGTCACTCGTCAATTGTGAATTCCGCTCTTGAAACGAGGTTGAAAAAGGCCCGGAGAAAATCCGTTCGACCTTTTCCACAGCCAGGACATTCTACCACCGGTGGAAAAGCGGGAAAACGTCATGAAATTTCGTCGGTCAGCTTGTTGATGGTGGAATGCAGCAGCGGATCGTCCTTGATGAGCCGGGAGATCTTGCGGACGGCATGAAGCACGGTTGTGTGATGCCTGTTGCCGAAAGCGCGGCCGATCTGAGGAAAAGAGCCCTTGGTCAGCTCCTTGCAGAGATACATGGCGATCTGTCTCGGAACGACGATCCTCGGGGAGTTGCTGCGGCTGATGAGTTGGGACACGCTCAGGGAATGGTGCCGGGCGACCACTCGTTGAATCTCGCTGATGGTGATCACGCGTTGCGAGGACTCGGTGAGATCTTTGAGGGTGGATTGGGCCAGGTCCAGGGTGATCTCCTCGCCCAGCAGACTGCTGTAGGCGATGAGGCGATTGAGGGATCCTTCAAGTTGGCGGATGTTGGACTTGGTGTTGCTCGAGATGAAGAAGGCCACGTCATCCGGTAGCTCCATCTGTTGCAAGGCTGCTTTTTTTCGAAGAATAGCCACCTTGGTTTCCAGATCCGGGGGCTGTATGTCTGCAATCAGTCCCCACTGGAAGCGGCTGTGGAGACGCTCTTCGAGGGTCGGGATTTCGTGAGGAGGAGAATCGCCCGAGATGACGATTTGCTTTTGGTCGTGGTACAGGCTGTTGAAAGTGTGGAAAAACTCCTCTTTTGTCTTTTTCTTGTCGGCGAGGAACTGGACGTCGTCCATTAGCAGCACGTCGATGTTCCGGTATTTCTGTCGAAAACCGGCGGTCCGGTCGTAACGGATGGCGATAATGAGGTCGTTGGTGAAGCGTTCCGACGTGACGTAGGCGAGATTGACGTTGGGATGCTCGATCTTGATCGAGTGTCCGATCGCGTGCATGAGGTGGGTCTTGCCCAAACCGACGCCACCGCAGAGGAATAGAGGGTTGTAGCTTCTCGATGGACGCTCCGCGACAGTCAGTGCGGCGGCGTGCGCGAATTGGTTGCTCGACCCGACGACGAAGTTGGCGAACGTGAAGCGCTGGGTCAGGGCGCACTCGGCGGCGCCGACATAGGAGCCCGACAGGCGGGGTGACGAGATCAGGGTCGATTGCGGTTCGTCCAGATCGGCCAGGAAAGCGATTTCCGTATCGGGGTACCCCATCTCTTCCAACTTCGCTTTCAAAAGGTCGCCGTATTTGTGGGAGATCCACCTGCTGAAGCGGTTGTTGGGAACCCGGACCACAAGTCTCCTGGTGGCAGGTTCGTAGCGAACTTGGGAAGTGGCCTGGAAATAGACGGCCAAATCCTCGGGGGAAATCTGTCCCGCAGCTTCGAGGGAAGCCACGGCATCGCTCCATAGATCCAAAGTCGGCCCTCTCCTCCCGACCGCGTTTTTGAATTTGTAACGAAGAAACGGGCAACTCGGTGCACGGCCCGCGATCAATTACGTTCTCGCTCCGAAAACAAGGTAGCACAGCCTGTCCCGGGGGCGAAAGAAGTTTCTTTCGTGGTCCCGAAAGATGCTGGTGAGTTTCCTGGAAATATCTTTAGATTCAGTAGTTTAGGAAACAAAAACGAGCTGTTCAGTCAGGTTGTGTGACAGGGAGCGCACTTTCTTCAATCCTCTCAAGGGTTTTATGAAGATTTTGACAATATCAGGGCTGCTTGGGCCTCGCCGGGAGCGGCGGTTGGGTGTTTTTTTGACGTTTTGGGTGTTTTCCGGATCGCTCATTCGACACCTGCCGGCACCACGCCGGCGAGCTTTTGGTGGTAGGGAAATCATCCGGCGGCAACTCACGGGCACCGAATCCGTTCAGGAGTTGATCAGCTCTTTCAGGTCCTTGCCCG
>JAJECY010000127.1 GCA_022821775.1 Acidobacteriota bacterium | reverse complement strand
CCGCTCGGGACGTCCTCCGACTGGATGGCCTGGTGCCGCACCGGGACGAACTCCGGCTGGATGGCGTGGAGTCCGATCGGGATGAGCTCCGGCTGGAGGGTCTGGAGACCGAGCGGGACGAGCTCCGGCTGGAGGGTCTGGAGACCGAAGGGGAGGAACTCCGGCTGGAGGGCCTGGAGACGGAACGGGAAGAGCTCCGGCTGGAAGGTCTGGAGACCGAGCGGGAAGAGCTCCGGCTGGAGGGTCTGGAGACCGAGCGGGAGGAACTCCGGCTGGAGGGCCTGGAGACTGAAGGGGACGGCCGGCTGGAGCTGGGAGCGCTTCGAACTCTCGACGAAGACCGGGGCGGCAAAGGCCGGGAAGGCGTCGAGACCCGATCGGAATCGGTTTCGGCGGGACGTGGAGAATCCACCGGCCCTCTGATGCTTCGACCGGCGTTACTGCGCCCGCGGACGGCCGCCGGCCGTGATGGTGAAGGCAGGTTGCGCGGGTTACTGGCCCCTGCCGTGGACCTGTTGCCTGTTGTCCTCCGGGATCCTGAAATTGAACCGGGCGCCGAGCGGATCGCCTGAGGCCGGGTGGATGAAGGCGAATCGGCCGGACGAATTGCCTGGACATCTCGAGGACCCAGGGAACCGACGAATCGAACCATCTCTTGGCGTTGCCGGGCGAATGAATTGCGGGTAATGTTGCGGCGTGAGGGGCCGGTCGAGAAGAAACGGGTTCGAGCGGCGGAGCCGGGATTCCGGGTCAGGCGGCGTGCCCCTTGAACCAGTTGGCCCTGGCTGGCGCGATCGGGAACGACCGGAATCCGTCCTCGCATCAAGCTTGCCCGGCGCACCTCGGAGGCCTGCAGGGAGCGCGCGTTCAGGATTTTGCCCCGGGAAAAATTCCGGGCGGTAACCAGGGTGGTGCCGTTGCGATGGCGGGCATTGCGATAGTTTTTGTAGATATTGATCCGGTTGTTGACCAGGACGGTGGAGCCGCCCCTGCCTTGCCCTCGGCGCCGCTGAAAACGACCACCATACCAGGGGTAGTAGGGTTCTCCGGGCGCCAGGGGAATCCAGCCGTAGTGTCCGAACCTCGAACCGAGGCCGACCCCGAGCCCGCCGCGGCCGTCATATCCAAAGAAGGCCACCAGCGCTGGTCGCCAGTGGTGACGGGAGTAGAAGGAGCCGGGGTACCAACCCCAACCGAAACGGGCATGGCGGAACCAGCGCCCGTAGTGGTAGGGAGCCCAGCCCCAGGGGTCGTGACTGACCCAGGTCCAGCCATAGAAGTCTACCCAGACCCATCGACCGTACCGATAGGGGGCCCAGCCCACGGTTACCGAGGGAAACCAGCAGCGGCCGTAGCTGGGAACGTAGGTCCAATGGCCATAATCGTCCAGGTCCTCGACGCCGTAGATGCTGGGATTCACGTAGCTGTAGGCCTTGGACTTCATGAGTTGACGGTCCCGCCGCAGGTTCCACAGGTCCCAGTCGTCCTTGGGATCGGCCTTGGCAACCTGGAATTCAACGCCCTGATCTCCCTGGCGGACGATCATGCGTCGACCGGATTTAAGTGTTTCCCTCCCATTGGCCAAAGCGATCTCGGCCCGTCCTTTCCGCACGGTGACCGTCACCGTGTCAAGGCCGACGACTTCGACTCGATAGCGCCCGTTCTTCTCCGGGCGAATCGCTGCCAGGGGCGTTTCAATGTCGACGTCGGCATCGCCGCCCCTCAATTCGCTGTAGGTGATGATCCCTCGCTCGAGCTGAATTCGAAAGGTTCGGTAGGCCAGGTTGGCCATTCGGACCGAGGAGTGTTCGTTGAGGCGGACAAAATTGGAGTAGTCCAGTTGGACTTCGGCGCGGGAAGCGAGGCCGGTCATCAGAATGTCGGCTTCCACCAGCGGCATGTTGGCCGTGGCCTGAATCGAATCTCCCGATTCACCTCGCTGCACGGTGACGTCGCCCTTGGCCAGACTGAGCCTGGCGACACCCAGCGCCGGACCGTTCTCCGGCGACTGGGCCAATGTCGACTGGTTGAATGAAACGGCAACCAGGGAAAGCAGCACCAAAATTCCGCGTCGACTTGTCATGGCTTTTGACCTCCAGGTCGTGGCTACGGAATGCTCGTGTCTTCTGAAGTGAACGGTATCGGCGGAAAGGCCTGCGGTCGATCAGTATACTTGGCGAGAACTGGAATTTCCACGATCGGACCCTTCCTGCTTGAGCGACTTTCGGGGCGGGTGGCTGGCGAATACCGGTTCGAATGTCCCGGATTACGAGTTGAGATGCAGGCAACCGCAAGGGGTGTTGCCTGGAGAAGAGAGGAATCGCTATCGGCAATGGTCCTTATTATCAGTGTTTTGAGATAGGATAGGCAGGTGATCGGAGTCTCCGTCCGGAAGGTTGCGGCGGCCTGACTGGGTCCGAGAGGCCGGTACGCGGCGGGCGGCGCGCAACCTCCTGTGTTTAAATAAGTTGAATCATTGGTTAAGTTAGCGTAACGTTGCGTTTTGATTTCAGGGCAGTTCGACCGAATTTCCCACTGGATTCCGGGTTAGGGGAGGGAATTCGGGATTAGGCTGCCCATCGAGCCGGGAATTCGGCAAGGAGTTCGCAATGAGGCATCCCGCCCTCTTTCTTCTACTGTTTTCTCTTGTCCTCTTCCAGCACAAGCTGTCCGCGCAAGAGGAGGATTGGCCCCAGTTCAGGGGGCCGGGGGGCCAGGGTCACGCTTCCGCCCGCGGACTCCCAAAAGAGTGGAGCGAAGACAAGAATATCGCCTGGAAGGTTCCCCTTCCGGGAAACGGCTGGTCGTCGCCGGTCATTCAGGGCGACAAGATCTGGATGACCACCTCGGTGGACGAAGGACGTTCTCTACGAGCCTTGTGCCTGAGCCGAAGCGACGGAAAGCTGCTCCACGACCTGGAAGTCTTCCGCCAGGAGGAGGTGGGCCGCATCCATTCCAAGAACAGCCATGCCTCTCCCACTCCCGTTCTGGATGGGGACAGAGTCTACGTCCACTTTGGGGCATTCGGCTCGGCCAGCCTTCGCAGCGACGGCAGGATCCTTTGGAAGCACCGGTTCGAGTACAATCATCGCCATGGACCGGGCGGTTCTCCGGTCCTGTTCCAGGACCTTCTCATCTACAACTGCGACGGCACCGATGTACAGTTCGTGGCAGCCCTGGACAAGCATACGGGGGAGTTGAGGTGGAAAAAGACCCGCGAGGGTCGAATGGCCTACTCAACGCCGTTGGCCATCGAGGTGCAGGGTAAGCCGCAGTTGGTCAGCACGGGTGGCGATCGAGTCGTGACCTACCACCCGCTCTCCGGAGAGGAGATCTGGTCGGTGCGTTACGACGGTTTTTCTCTCGTCCCTCGCCCTGTATTCGGACTGGGATTGGTCTATATCATCTCGGGTTACCCGCATCCCGTGCTCTACGCGATCCGTCCGGATGGCCACGGCGACGTGACCGACAGTCACGTGGCCTGGACCTTGAAACGAGGGGTGCCGCTGAATCCTTCTCCCCTGCTGGTGGGAGAGGAGCTCTACATGGTCAGCGATCGCGGTATTGCATCTTGCGTGGACGCCAGGACCGGCAAGCACCACTGGCAGGAAAGGCTGCCGGGAGAGTACTCGGCTTCGCCGGTTTATGCCGAAGGGAAAATCTATCTACTGAACGAAACAGGAGAGGCGACGGTCCTGGAGGTCGGGAAGGAGTTCAAAAAGCTGGGCACCAACCGATTGCCGGGTCGCACCCTGGCTTCGTTCGCCGTGCACGGCCGCTCCATATACTTGAGAACCGACAGCTACCTCTATCGGATCGAACGGTCGACCAGTTAGCTGGACTTGTAACTCTTGTCACACGCGAAGAGGCCCGGTGAGGAGTATGGGCTCAGGAGTCCAAAGATGACCAAGCTCCAACTGCAAAGACTCGGAGGGGTCTGGTCGGCTACGCCGACGCCGTTCACCAAGGACTTGAAGGTCGACACGGTGGCTGTCAAGGCAATGGTGGAGCACCATCTGCGCCTGGGAGTGCGGGGACTCTTCCTGGCCGGCACTTGCGGAGAGGGGCCCTGGATGCCGGATGCGGAGCGACGGCGACTGGTGAGGGCGGTGCGCAGATTTTCTCGAGACCGTCTGATGATTGCGGTGCAGGTCACCGACAACTCGGCCAGCCGCGTGGTCGCCAATATTCGAGCCGCCAAGGCGGATGGAGCCCAGATCGCCGTGGTCGCCCCGCCGCTCTTTTTCCTCAATGCCAATCCCCAGACACTGACCAACCACTACCGTCAGATTCTCAGAGAGAGTGAGTTGCCTATCGGCATCTACGATCGTGGGCGCCACAGTTCGGTGGTCATCCCGGAGTCGGTTCTGGCTACCATTTATGCCGACCGGCGCGTGATCATGGTCAAGGACAGCTCCTCTGACAATCAGCGACGAGAGATTGCCCTGGCCGCGAGGCGGAAACGCCCCCGGCTGCGCCTGCTCAACGGCAATGAATTTCAGTGTCTGGATTACTTGAGAGCCGGATATGACGGCCTGCTGCTCGGCGGTGGCATCTTCACCGGTTACCTGGTGGGCCAGATGATCCAGGCCGTTGCGGCCCACGACTATGCCCGCGCCGACAGAATACAGACTCGCACGACGCGCATGCTCTACGCGGTCTACGGCGGCGACCGGCTGGCCTGTTGGCTCTCGGGCCTGAAGCGCCTTCTGATGGAGTTGGGCGTCTTCCGGAGCTGGTCCAACTACCTGGGCTATCCTCTGGATCGTGCCTGTATCCGCAACATCAAGCGGATCGTCGCCGAGAACCGGGACGTTCTGCTACCTTCCTGATCCTGACCAAGCCAGAGGACGATTGTCCGGCTCCATCCCGCAAATAGCAAAACCTCAAGTCCAACCTTCAGAACCCGTTGCCTCCCCACGGGAATTGTTTCCGTTGTCCAACGGCCCTCGGCGCTCCCTGCGCATCGGCGCCGACGTCGGTGGCACTTTTACCGATGTGGTGGTCTTGGACGGGCAGGGAAATCTATCCACTCAAAAGGTGCCGTCCACTCCGCCACACTTCGAAGAAGCCGTCACCCGGGCCATCGAGGCCTGGCTCGGCTCGACAGGGACTTCCGGGGCTCGCGTGAGGGAAGTCGCCCATGGCACGACGGTAGCGACCAATGCGGTGCTGGAGCGCCGCGGGGCAAAAACGGCGCTGGTCACCACCAAGGGGTTCCGGGACGTCCTGGAGTTGAGGCGGATTCGGGTGCCGGTGCTCTATGATTGGTTCTTCCGGAAACCCAGGGAGCTGGTGGAGCGCTATCTGCGTTTCGAGGTGGAGGAACGTATCCTGGCCGACGGGGCCGTTCAAGTAGCCCTGCGGGAGTCGGAGCTGTGGAATCTCAAGAAAAGGCTGGAGCAAGAGGCCGTGCAATCGGTGGCCGTTTGCTTTCTCCATGCCTACGCCTACCCTGAACATGAGATGATGGCGGGTCGGTTCCTGAGGAGGCACCTTCCCCATCTGACGGTTTCGCTCTCTTCCGAGATACTGCCCGAGCGCAACGAATACGAGCGTACCGCCACATCTGTGGTCAATGCCTACGTGCGCCCGGTGATGGGTGGCTACCTGAGGGCGCTGCGCGGAAATCTCCGTCGGATGAAAATCGAGGCGCCCCTGCTCATCATGCAATCGGCCGGGGGCTTGACCCCCGAAGAAGATGCTGCCTTGCGTCCCGTTTTCGCCCTTGAGTCGGGACCCGCGGCGGGAGTTCTGGCAGCCGCCACCACCGCAAGCAGGATGCGCCTGTCCAATGTCATTACCTTCGACATGGGAGGAACCACCGCCAAGGCCTCCATGATCGAGGAGGGGACGCTTGGATATCATTCCGAATATGAAGTCGGGGCCTCCTTGTCCACCGGCAGTCGGCTCATGGGCGGCGGCGGAGAGCTCATTCGCGCACCCAGCCTTGACATTGCCGAAGTGGGGGCCGGGGGAGGGAGCATCGCCTACCTGGATCGGGCCGGCGGGCTTCATGTAGGTCCCCGAAGCGCCGGAGCCGTTCCGGGACCTGCCTGCTACGGGCGGGGCGGAAGGGAGCCGACGGTTACCGATGCCAACGTGGTCTTGGGTTATGTCCGGCCCGGACCGCTGGCCAACGGGGAGGTCCATGTCGACCCGGGGACTGCGCGGCGAGCCATTCGAGACCGGATTGCCGGCCCCTTGGGAATAGGCCTGTTGGAGGCTGCCGAGGGGATTCACCGCATTGCCAACACCCGCATCATGAAAGCCCTTCGCGAGGTATCAACCGAGCGGGGAAGGGATCCCCGCGAGTTTGTGCTGATGGCCTTCGGAGGGGCGGGGCCCATCCACGCCGCCGGCCTGGCCGAGGAACTTGCGGTTCAACGGGTCATGGTTCCGGCCCTGCCGGGCTTGTTCAGCGCTCTCGGTCTGCTTTACTCGGACGTCGAGCGCCACGGAGTTCGGAGTTGCCTGCTCTCCATCGAAACCCTCCGTCCCCGGGACATCGAGAAGCTGCGAGAGACACTGGAAAGGGACATGCTGGCCTGGTTCCGTCGAGGGCGCTATCCGGCCGAGCGAGTTCAGCTCACCTGCAGTGTGGATATGCGGTTTCGGGGACAGACCTCGGAAATCAAGGTCCCGCTCCCGGCCGGGCCACTCACGCCTCGCGATGTCGACACGCTTCGCCAGACCTTTGAGGATGAGCACCAGCGGCTCTACGGACATCGGTCCGCCGCCGGGCACACGGTCGAAGTCCTTGCGGTGCGCCTGGTGGGGAAGGCGGTCCAGGACCGGACAGAAGGGGTTCATCAACCACTGGAGCTTCAGGGTGCGACGGCCCCCAGCCGTACGGCCTATTTCGGCCGCCGATGGGGAGCCATTGACACCCCCGTGGTTACCCGAACCTCTCTGCGGGAGGTCGCCCAAGGCCCGCTGTTGATCGACGAGTATGACTCGACCGTCGTGGTGCCACCCGGCACCCGGGTCTGGCTCGACGACCTTCAAAATGTCGTCATGGAAGGAGCAGCTTCCACCCATGAACTCGGGTGACGCGGCGCAAAAACCCGATCCGATCACCTTGGCCGTCATGCAGCACGCCCTGGCCTCGGCGGCCGACCAGATGGCGCTCAGCCTCTACCGCACGGCCTATTCCACCATTGTTCGGGACTGCCTGGACTTTTCCACCTCCCTGTGCGACGCAGAGGGGCAGATGATCGCCCAGGGCGTCACACTCCCGCATCACATCGCCTCGGTCCCGTTTGCCATGCGGACCCTCTTGAAAAAATATGGACACGAAATCGATCCCGGGGACGTGTTCATTCTCAACGACCCCTTCGACGGCGGCATGCACATACCCGACATCTTCGTGGTCCGCCCCATCTTCCGGAAGGACCGCCGGGTGGGGTTTGCCGTCAGCACGGCTCATCACGCCGACCTGGGAGGGCGTCTGCCCGGAAGCGCGGCTTGCGACAACACCGAGATCTTCCAGGAAGGACTGCGAATCCCCTGGCTCAAGCTGTACCGGCGAGGCCGGCCGGATGACTCCATCTTTGCGCTGCTCGCCGCCAACGTCAGGATCCCTGAAATGACTCTGGGAGACCTGAGAGCCCAACTGGCCGCCACCCATATCGGAGTCGATTCCGTCCTGAAGCTCATCGAGCGATACGGTCCGGAGACATTCCAGAGATGCTGTCGCGACCTGCTGGCCTATACGGAGCGCCTGGTTCGCTCGGAGATCGCCTCCTGGCCGGACGGATCCTCCAGTTTTACCGACTACATGGATAGCGATGGAGTTGGAGGCCCTCCGGTGCGGCTGCGGGTGACCCTTACCGTCAGCGGCGACACCTTGACGGCCGATTTTTCCGGGACCGCTCCCCAAGTGCCC
>JAJECY010000075.1 GCA_022821775.1 Acidobacteriota bacterium | reverse complement strand
GACGCCTACCGCGAGATGGACCGGGTCCTGGGCAGGGTGTTGGAGGAGGTCGATGACCGCACCACTCTGCTGGTGATGTCGGACCACGGGTTCGCTCCCTTCTACCGCGCCTTTCATCTGAACACCTGGCTCCGGCAACAGGGCTACGTTACCGTGATGCAGGGCTTGGAGGAAGGCATGCTGCGAAACGTCGACTGGAGCCGGACCCGGGCCTACGGTTTCGGCTTCAACGGACTCTACCTCAACCTCTACGGAAGGGAACCAAGGGGAATCGTCCGGAGGGGAGCGGAAGAGGAGGCGCTTCTCCAGGAGATCCGGACCGGGCTGCTGGAGCTGCGCGATCCGGAATCCGGAGAGGCGGTGTTGGCCCGGGTGCACCGGCCGGACTCAATCTACAGCGGCCCCCTGCGGCGGAAGGGCCCCGACCTGGTCCTCGGCTACCACCGCGGCTACCGGGCCTCCTGGGAGACCACCCTGGGCAGGTTTCCCGAGTCGGTGCTGGAGGACAACCTCGACAAGTGGAGCGGAGATCACCTGATCCACGCCGATGCGGTCCCCGGGATTCTGATCAGCAACCGCAAGATCCGACTGGAGAAGCCGGGCCTGACGGACCTGGCACCCACCATCCTGGCCGAGTTCGGCCTCCCCCCGGAACCATCCATGGTCGGCCGCCCGGTGTTCTAGCCCCAGCCTTTCCCGCGAAGTCAGCGCTCAATCCACGAAGGAAAACGGCGAACCACGAATGGACACCAATGAACACCAATAAACTGATTAATGATGTCAAAGAACCAACCTCTCCCATTCAAGCGTTGGACGCTTGAAATTAAGGATCAATCCGACTCTGAGGTGCGTAGTCTTCAAGTAGTTGAGAATCTGTCCGCGTTCCGAATCGGTGATTCGGTCAATCGTCTTGGTATCTACAACGATCTGATCGAACACGATCAGGTCGGGAATGTACTCGCCGACCAGGACCCTCTTATAGATGATGTCATAGCGTGGCTGTTGCTTGAACGGAATCCCTTTCAGCCCGAGTTCCACAACCAGTGCGTTTTCGTACGGCTTTTCCAGAAAGCCATGTCCTAGCGTATTCAGCACTTCCATCGCGCAACCCACGACCTGGAACACTTCTTTTTTCAAGATTAATTGGTGTGTATTCGTGTCCATTCGTGGTTCGCCGTTTGTCTTTGTGCCGCCCGGCTTGCGCTGCGCGCAGCCGGTCAGGGCGTCTGGCCGTCGTGCAGCGCGACGTCGAAAAAGGTCGCTCCCAGTGTGCGGACATCGAGATTCACTCCCAATTCCTTGGGGGAGGTCGCATCGGGAAATCCGAAACCGATCACGACTTCGTTCTCCTGGAAGTGAGTTGCCGGGATGGCGACGGAATGGGTTCTAAGCACCCGCTCGGCCAGCATCCATTCACCGACGGGCGTGTCGTTGATGCGGACCAGAACACGCTGGCGCGGAAGCCTGTCCTGCACAATGAAGGGGAACAGGGTCGCGCTCAGGCTCACGGTGTCGCTCCTGGGAGGGTCCACCTCCAGCCCCAGTCTGACTGACTTGGCTGCTGTCCAGGTTCCGTTTTTGCCGGGCACGCTCCACCCGTCCAGCAGAAATCGATTGACGTTGCCCTCCAATCCGAACCCCAGCCGGGTGCCCCAGGCGTACTTTCGGTTGCTGTAGGCGGTCGGCTTGCTGTAGACCTTTCCCACTTGCCAGGAGGATTCCCGAAAGACGCTTCCCGAGATGACGTACTCCTGCAGGCTCTCGAAATACCCGGTTCTTGCAGCTCGACGCCGTTGGGACATCTCGCGGTAGTATCTTCGCTGCCTCTCCTCTTCGCTCTTGACCGTGAACACGTTCCGGCCGCCAAACTCATCGGGCAACCCCAGCAGCCCGGTGAGTGTTGCGGGGATGTCATTGAGCTCAACCGGAGCCTCGGACACCTTCAGCGGCTCGCCGCTATTGGCGGGCTTGACCAGAAGCAACGGCAAGACGCCTCCCCATGCCCGAAGCTCGGACTTCAGACTGTCGATCCACCGATCCGAACCGGCTTCCCGCATCCGAAACGACTCTCCGCTCCCGTGGTCCGACTGGATGATGATCAGCGATGGATCGTAGATTGCCAGGGCCCGCAGCTTGTCCAGCAGGGCGACGATCCTGTCGAGAGTATAGGCGGACTGTCGCTTGTGGTTCTCCCGGGAACGTTCCAGGGGCTTGTCGGCCGGGACGTTCCCTTCGGCGACCACCAGCGGGGGGTGGGGCGTAATGAGGTGAATGTACTTGTAGACGGCCCCGTCCCGGCCCAGCGATGACTTTTCAATGAAATGCCGCAGGAACTCATTCCCGGAGAAGTGTTTGTGCACCAGGCCCGACAGGTCCAGTATCGTCGACGATATCCACCAGGCCTGCCGGTTGTAGATCGCTCCCTTGACGAAATGGGGGGTGCAGCGAAACAGCGACAGGTCCAACATGAAACCGGCGTGCCATTGCTCTGTTTCCTCTTTTCCTCGGAACGGTCTTGGGATGTGGTAGTAGCTTCCACCTTGATGAAAGTTCAGGGAGAAATTGGTGGCCGAAGCCATGTCGATCTGATAACCGGCGTCGGCCAGAGCCTGGACGATGTTCCTGCCTTCCAATGCCTCCTGCTTGAATTTCCAGACGGGAATGTGATTCAGGTAGGTGGTGGCGGTCATGAAGGATGGAACGCTCAGGTAGGTAACGGTGGACGAGGTAACGGCTTCCTTGAAGAAGGTGAAGCCCCGCAGGGCATCCCGATGGCGCTTGGAGTCCGCCACGATCTCTTCGAAGATGTCCGACTGAAATCCGTCCAGGACAATATGAATCACGTTCCCGCTGTCCGAGAACCGGAACAGCCTCTCCGGAGGATCCGCGTAAGCAAGCGATTTCCCGAGTTTGTCACCCGGCTCGGTTCGCGGATCGGGTTCCAGGAACCACAGGGAGCCCGCCTGGACCGCCAACAGGAACAGGCAGAGTGGCCGGACCGTCGGGAGCACTCGCCGCCGCCAATAGACCGCGGCCGCTATGACCACCGCCCATATGGGGGTGTCGACGTAGCCTTTCCAGGCTTCCTGCCGCCAGTCTATGAAGGTTCCGTCCAGCGGGCCGTAATCCCAGAGTAGAACGTCGCCCTGCAGCCAGAGCAGAACGCCGACCGCGGCCAGAACGGCCGCGTAGCATTGGCGCGGAACGCGCGGCAGGGCCACTCCCAGACCGGCAACCAGGGCGGTGCATGCCAGGAAGGGGAGGACATAGAGCCAGGCCAGGGTCTGGAACCCGACTCTCATTTCCTCCGCATTGGTGATGTAGATGGTAAGGGGGCAGAAGAAAAAGATCTTGAGGTTGATCCAACCGGACAGAAGAATGAGAGAAACGACTGCGCTTCTTCGGTCAGTCATCATGGCCTCACCCGTTCATTCCCAGCATCCTCCGGGCGTTGTGGTAGAAGATGTCCTCCACCTGGCTGTCGCTCAACCGCAGATGCAGAGCGGCCAGCTTCAAGACCCGCAGGGACTCCAGGCCCGTCAGCACGGGTTGAACGGAGGCCTGGGCCGCCACGCTGTCCCAGTCCAGGCTGTCCTCTCCCAGCCAGAAGAACTGGTCTCCGATGGCTATGCAGCGCCCCCGCCCGTGGCTGACCGGGAAATCGGACCCCCACAACAGCCGGTCGTGGCCCAGCGTTTCCACGATGGCCTCGAAGGCTCCGGCCTCGGTGACGGCCGAGGTGTCGCACCAGACGTTGCGCAGTCCCTTCAGAGCGTGGATGCCCTCCAC
>JAJECY010000284.1 GCA_022821775.1 Acidobacteriota bacterium | reverse complement strand
GGCGGCATGTCCACACCGTCCAGGACCCATTGGGAAGGGGACCGGCTGGTGACCGAATCCACCATGGAAACCCCCATGGGGTCCATGGCCGTCAAGGAGGTTCGCAGCCTCTCCGATGACGGCAAGACCATGACCGTGGTGAGAACCACCACGGGCGGACCGCGGGAGCGAACCCAGACGTTGGTCTACCTGAAGGAATCAGTTCGCTGACCCACCATCGATCGGGCAAGCCCAAGGCTCGAGGGGCTCCTCCCCATGGCCTTTCCGCAAGGCCATGGGGAGAGAGCCCCGGTTCTTGACGAATCTTTACCAAACGTTGACCGACTCTTTACCTCGTTTGCGTCTCGACCGGCATCTGATCCTCTGGGTGAACAATCTACTGGACCTGGAACCCGAGAAGGAGGAAGTCATGCAGTTTCTCAAGAAATATGTGCTCACGCCCTGTTTGACCCTGAGTCTTGTCGGCGGTGTGCCTTCGTTTGCCAAGGCCCCCAAGAACTTCGATCTGGAAGAGATCGGGAATCGAAATGTCAACAAGGGGAACTGGAACATCATTTCGATCGAGAAGGAGATCGCTCTGGGCCGGCAGCTCTCCCAGCAGATCGAACGTCAAGTGAAGCTGGTAGAGGATCCTGAAGTCACCGAGTATGTGAACCGGATCGCCCAGAACCTGGTGCGCAACTCCGACGCCAAGGTGCCCTTTACCATCAAGGTGATCGACTCGGAAGAGATCAATGCCATGGCTCTGCCCGGAGGCTTCCTCTACGTCAACAGCGGACTGATCACCGCGGCCGACAGCGAATCGGAAATTGCCGGCGTGATGGCCCACGAGATTGCGCATGTGACCGCCCGGCACGCCACCGAGCAGCAAACCAAGGCCACCATCGCCAACTACGCCATGATCCCGCTGATCTTCCTCAGCGGAGGGATTGCGTCGGCGATCTACAATGCATCCAGCTTCCTGATTCCCATGCAGTTCCTGCGGTTCAGCCGAAAGGCGGAAACCGAGGCGGACTACCTGGGTCTTCAGTACATGTACAAGACCGGATACGATCCCAATGGGTTCGTTTCCTTCTTTGAAAAGCTGCAGGCCCAGAAGAAGAAAAAGCGGGGCAAGCTGGCCACGGCCTTCTCCACCCATCCTCCCACCCACAAGCGCATCAAGAAGACGCAGGCCAACATCGAAAAGATTCTCCCGGAACGCGACCAGTACGTGATCAACACCACCGAGTTCGATCGGATCAAGGCTAAGCTCATCGCCATGGACAATGCCAGGAGACCCTCGCCGGGAGAGACACCGGGGCGTCCCAGCCTGAAGCGCCGAACGCCGGGTGAGATCGGAGTGGAGGACGAACCGCAACCGGAAGATGAGGACCGTCCCCGGCTGAAGCGCCTTTCTTGAGAGTGAAGAGTGAAGAGTGAAGAGTGGAGGGTTTCGGGAAGAGGCAAGTACCGCCCCCGCCCCCCACGACGGGCCGATCATTGGGAGGAAAAACGGTCAATCGCTGAAAAAAGACGAACCACGAATGAACACGAATAGACACGAATACGAATGGATCTCCTTCCGTTTTTCTTCGTGGCCTATCGGCAACAAAGACCCTGTTCGGTTGATCCGGTTATTTACCTATTGAACATGGATACACAGGATGCACAGGATAAACAGGTCGAGAGGCTGTTGCAGGGGAAGCTGACTCAAGCGAAACGAGACACTGGATACCTGCAATCGGGGCAAGTGGGTTGAGGACGATAATCCTGTGCATCCTGTGCATCGATGTTGATAATCCGTTTCGTAGCGGTGCGGGCCGTTGACGCAGATCCGTCCCACTTCGTGGCCCTTCGTCGTTCTTCGTGTGTCTTCGTGGATAACTCTTTTTACCCCGTCGCATGCAGCGCGAAACCGGGTTGTTTCACGCAAGCAGGGCAGTCGGCCTGGTGGCCCGGGCCGTGCCTGCATGGCGGTCAACTCTCGAGTTCCGGGCGCTGGGGGCGCTCGGGACGTCCCTGGCGTCGATCCCTGCCACCGAATCTCCCGCCTTCCCGACCGGGAGAACGGCCGCGCCTTCTCCCGCGCATCCGACTCATCGCCTCTCGGAACTCGGCCAGCGTCACCGCG
Organism: Acidobacteriota bacterium; assembly: GCA_022821775.1. Lineage (GTDB taxonomy): Bacteria > Acidobacteriota > Terriglobia > Versatilivoradales > Versatilivoraceae > Versatilivorator. The sequence goes on along the minus strand of JAJECY010000284.1, from coordinate 7,013 downwards.
CCGTCCCCGTCCGTATCCATCCTTCCCAGACCGCCGCGCATTCGTTCCGGAATCTCATCGCCGCTCAGCTTGCCGTCGCCATTGGCATCGCGACGCTGAAAGATCCAGGCAGGATCGAATCCGCCGCGGCCCCGGCCCCGGCGCCGTCCGTCGAATCGACCCGGGCCGGGCGGCGCAGGTGAAGCTGAAGGAATCTCCCGGACCTCCGGAGCGGGAGTGGCTTCAGCCTGTTGTCCGTCGGTGACGGCCTGATCCTCCTTGAGCGTGAGGCAGTAGAGATTGCGGTTGGAACGCAGGAACAGGCGACCCTGGCTGATGGCCGGCGTGGCGCTGAAGTCCTCGCCCTCTTCGCCCAGGTGATTGACGGCCAGGAGTTCGAATCGCTCGCCGGCCTCGAGCACGAAAACCTGCCCGGAGCGCGTCACAAAATAGATCTTGCCGTCGCCGATGACGGGAGATGCGTAGTCGCCTCCAAAGCCGCCTCTTCTGGAGCCTCCCCGAGTTGCAGGGCCGGCGCCGCCGGCGTTCAGGCGGGCCTTGAAGATCTCGTTGCCGGTTGCGGCATCGATACAGGTGACGATCCGGTTCGAGAACGTGTAGAGCCGCCCCTGGTAGAGGATGGGCGTCGCCGTCCGGTTGGCGTGACGGGCCGACCAGACGACGCGAGACCCGGTGACCTCTCCCTTTCCACCTGCGCGGACGGCAATCCCGCCGGCGCCCCCTGCGCCGGATTCGACGGCATAGACGATGCCGTCGCGGGAAATCGCGCTGGAATTGGCATTACCGGACGACCGCCCCGAGGAATACCAGCGCAGCCTGCCGGTGTCCGGGTTGAGGCCCCAGATCTCGCTGGGGACGGCGATCACCAGGTCTGTCCGGTTGAGGCCGGCCTGAGCCAGTGCGGGAGTGCCCCAGGTGGCGTTCAATCCTGCTGCCTCCTGTCTCCAGACTTCGACTCCCGTCTTCCTGTTCAAGGCTACCAGGGCTTCGCTCTCAGCTCCGGCCGTAACAATGAGCAGATCCTTGTAAAGGATGGGGCTGGAAGCGGACCCGCGGCCTTCGGGATCAGACTCCACGCCGATGTGCTTCTGCCAAACCTGCTTTCCTTCCAGGTCGAAGCAAAACACCCCGCTCTTGCCGAAGAAGGCGTAGACGTGCTTCCCGTCGGAGACCGGTGTGTGCGTGGCATAGCCGTGTTCGGTAATTCTCCCGCTGTAGCCGATTTCCGGCAGCCGGGCCGCAATGGCAACCGACCAGAGGGTCTTGCCGCTGTGACGATCGATGCCGATCAGGTGACGGCGCAGTTGTTTCAGGTCGCCGGGGCTTCTGCGATCCATTCCGTATCCCGACCAGTAGGTTACAAAGATCTTGTCGCCCACCACGATGGGACTGGAGGAACCCGGTCCGGGCAGAGGAATCTTCCATTGAACGTTACGGGTCCCGTTCCAGTGGGTGGGGAGGGAGTGCTCTTCGGTGCTGACCCCATCTCCGTTCGGCCCTCGAAAACGAGTCCATTCGGCGTGAATATCGGAAGACAACAGGATGATGGAAACGGCCGCCAACATCTGAATTAACGGTTTTCGGCACACTGGGAAGCTCCTTTGCCTGAAGGGGGAATCCTTCGGTGTTCTGCCGGCTGGTAGGGAATACTCAGACATCTGAGGGTAGAACGACCGGCCTTCCTACCCGGTTTCGCCGAAATTGCCGCAACGACCCCTGCCCAGCGACATGCCGAAGCCGTAGCGGGTCGGTCAACTCGACCACAAATCTTTACACGGGGTTGACCGACTCTTTACATCGCTTTCGCCCCCACTTGCGTCTAAGGAAGTGTCAGTCGCATCGGGTGGCGAGTCGCCCGCCCGAGTGCACAAACAAACAGGCCTTGAAGCGATTCACCCTTGGTTGGAATCAAGGCCGAAATGCAATCGGGAGGACCAGAACGATGAAAACGAAAGAGAAGGTCTCGACTTTGTTGGTGGCGGCGCTGCTGATCCTGCCGCTGGCCTCTTGGGCCGGCGACCTGGTGCCGGCCAAAACCCAAGTTGGGAGTCATGGGGTCCAGGATCAGAGGCCGCTGGAGGGCAAGATCCGGCACGAGCTGGTGATGCTTCCCTACTTCAGCGTCTTCGACCACCTCGCCTTTCAGCTCGATGGCGATGAGGTCCGGTTGCTTGGCCAGGTCACCAGCCCGAGCTTGAAGAATGCTGCGGGAAGAGTCGTTCAAGCCATTGAGGGAGTTTCCACCGTCGTAAACGATGTCGAGGTGTTGCCGAACTCTCCCAATGACGATCAGATTCGGCTGGCGGTCTACCGCGCCCTTTACAACCGGGGCAGCCGCCTGTTCCCCTACAGCCTGGGCGAATACGATGCCATCGGCATCATCGTGAACAAGGGGGATGTGACCCTGGTCGGCACGGTCATCAGTGAGTCGGACAAGCATTTCGCCTTTCTGAAGGCTTCAGGAGTCCCCGGCGTGTTCTCGGTGACCAACAAGCTGGTCGTGCAGAAGTCCTGAACCTGGACCGGTTCAGGCAGAGGGTGGGGCACTCGAGTCTCGGCTGTCCCACCCTCGATTCGTCCCGTCGCCGAAGGGCCGACTACCCCAATAATCCTCACCAGCCGGTTTCCCCGATCCGCCGGTTCGTTCCGACAATCCCCCAACAGGAATCACGCCGATCCTCCATCGCTCGGAGTTCCGGCCCCTCGGCTTGGAGGCCCAGCGAAAACTGTGCTACTTTCAAGACGCCTTTGGGTAACAGGAAATGGCCCGGCGCAACCGATCGGGAGAATCGTGGCTCAGTCCAACTCACCAACCAGGCAAGCCGGAATATACGAACGACTGGGTCTCCGTCCCTTCATCAACGTGGGAGGCAGCTATACCCGGTACGGCGGCTCCCTCATGGCTCCACAGGTGATTCGGGCCATGGAGGAGGCCTCCGGGCAATACGTCTCCATCCAGGAACTGCAGGAGGCAGCCGGACAGCAGATTGCCGCCTGGCTGGGCGCCGAGGCGGCATTGGTGACTTGCGGCTGCGCCTCGGCGCTGACCTTGGGGACCGCCGCCTGTGTGACCGGGTGTGACGAAGAAAAGATGAGCCGTCTGCCGGATACACGGGGAATGAAGAACGAAGTCGTCCTGCAGAAGTCCCACCGGGTGGAATACGATCATGCCGTTCGCAACGTTGGAGTCCGATTGATTCAGGTCGAAAGCCGGCAGGAACTGGAGGCCGCCATCGGTTCCAGGACTGCCATGCTTTTCTTCTTGAATATGGCCCAGCATCGAGGGCGGATCCAACGAAGGGAGTTTGTTGAAATTGCCGGGAATGCCGGGGTGCCCTGTCTGATCGATGCCGCGGCCGACATTCCCCCGGCGGAAAACCTCAGGGACCTGATCGAACTGGGGTTCGACCTGGCGGCTTTCAGCGGCGGCAAGGGGATCCGCGGTCCGCAAACCTCCGGCATGCTGTTGGGTCGCAAGGACCTGATAAGAGCTGCATTTTTGAACGCATCCCCCAATCCCGACCGGATCGGCCGGGTGTCCAAGGTTGGCAAGGAGGAGATCGTCGGGCTTTGGAAGGCTCTGGAGCTCTACTTGAAGAGAGATCACCAGGCCGACTGGAATCGCTGGGAAAAGCAGCTTCAGTTCATTGGCGCGGCCCTTCGCGGTATGCCGGGAATCACGACCCGTCCTTTCGTTCCGGTTATCTCCAGCCAGGTTCCCCACTTGGCCATTGAATGGGACGACCGGATTCTCAAGTTCAGCAAGGAGCAATTCCTGGAAGCGCTCCGGCAGGGTGAGCCGCGGATCGAGGTCTCCCCCGTTCCCACCGAGGCAAACCGCCTGGAGTTGAGTTCATGGATGCTGGAGGCGGGCGAAGAGATAGTGGTTGCACGACGCTGCAGGGAGGTGCTCGAGGACCTGGTTGGCCCGGCCGCCGCCCCACGGGACGGCAAGGACCCTGCGGGGTGAAGCAGGCAAGTGGAGAGTGGAGAGTGGAGAGTGAAGAGTGGTCAACGGAGGATTTCGGGAACCGGTACGTGCCTGACGGCTTGGTTGCGTTTTTTGAACGACTGCGCCGAAACCGACAAGTTGCATAACGTTTGGGTCTAATCACTATCCACTATTCACTGTTGTTTCAGTCCTGCATCCTTGGAAACGGAAACGGCATCCCAGCAGTTAATCCGGGGGACCGTTTCCGATGGTGTCCTGGACACACATGAGGCTTGATTCCAAGGAGAAGATCCATGACGCTCCGACTCTTTCCCGCCGTCCTTTTTCTGGTCTGGACGCTTGGCCTCGGCAGCTTGCTTCAGGCTGCAGAGTGGCTGGTAGTGCCCCACGGAACCCGAATCCGGGCCCAGTTGGAGACGCCCCTGAACAGCAGGCACAACCGCCAGGGCGACCGGTTCACGGTCAAAGTGGCCGAATCCATTCTGGTCGGAGGGGTCGAGGCCATTCCGGCAGGCTCCATCATTGAGGGGCGGGTTTCCCGAGTCAAGCGGGCGGGCCGAGTGCAAGGCAGAGCGGAGATGAATCTGTCCTACGACCGTGTGGTCTTTCCCGGTGGAATCGACGAGGCCATCGTAGCTTCCCAGGCCGACCTGGACCACCAGGACCGGATCGATCGTAGCGAAGGCACCATCAAGGGAGCTTCCTCTCGCAAGCGGGATGCTGCCAGGATCGGAATTGCCGCCGCCGGCGGCGCCGGAATCGGCCTGGCCTATGGAGGCGGCGGAGGTGGCGCCTTGGGAGCCGCAATCGGAGGTCTGGTTGGCTTGGTGGACAGGATGTTGCAGAGAGGCGAGCCGATTCGGATCCCCGCCGGAACGCTCATGATCATTCGATTGGATCGTCCACTTCAGATCGGGATTTCCGGGGGTCCGGCTCGCTGATCTTTCGACACTGGCGCCGTCAGGCGCAATAGCCGCCGTCCAGCGTGATGTTTTCCCCGGTGATGTAACGGGAAGCCTCGGAAGCCAGGAAGAGCACCACCCCCTTGATATCGTCGTATTCCGCCATTCTCCCCAGAAAGACCCGACGGTTGTACTGCGACAGAAAGGGTTCGTGGGCCACCTCCGGGTTGTAACCGCCGGGTGAGATGGCATTCACTCGAACGCCATGGGGTCCGGCCCAGGCCGCCAGGTACTTGGTCAGGCCCACCAGGCCGTGCTTGTGAAACTGGTAGTCGGGCGGGGTGGTCATGTTGGTGCCGGCATAGTTGCTGAAGTCCGGGGCGACCACGCCCTGGACGGAGCCGATGTTGACGATGGTCCCCTTCTTTCTCTTTATCATGGGATCCAGAAAGGCTCGCGAGATGGTAAAGAGGCCCGTGGCATTGACCTCCATCGACCGGCGCCAGTCATCCAGAGGGGCCGCGTAGCTGCTCATGGAACGTCCCACCGAGTTGTTGACCAGAATATCCACCGATCCCTGTTGTTCCAGCACTCGCTCACTAAAGGCCAGGATCGATTCCTCGCTCCCTTGATCGTAACTTTCGCCGCTGGCCTTCAGTCCCCGGTCCACCAATTCGGCCGCCCATTCCTGGCAGCGGGACTTGTTGCGGGAAGCGATGACCACGTGAGCCCCGGCTTCGGCCAAGGCTTCCGACATGGGAGTCCCATAGAGCCCGGTGCCCCCGGTGACGATGGCCGTGCAGCCGGAAAGATCGAACAGCTCGCGAACGTGCATGATATTTCTCCTGGGGGACGACATTGTGTGACGGTGAAACCGGGTCGTTCGATGATGGCGCTCCCGGGACGACAGCTATCATACCCCTGTTGTCGGCGGGTTTATCCTCATTTCTCAGCGGACCAGCACCAGCACCAGGGAAAGGGTCAGGATGCTGGACAGCGTGGAGAAGAGCACCGCCCTCGAGACGAAAGAGACGTTGCTGCCCAGTTCTCGAGCGAAGACGATCGGCATGATCGCCGTAGGCATGCTTGCCTGCAGCACCACCACCTGGCCCAACAATCCCCCCAGGCCGACCAGGGAGGCGACCCACCAGGCCCATAGCGGACCGACCAGCAGCCTGAGAGCAACCACGCCCCAGGTGTCGGGATGGTTCATCCGAAGCGGGATGCGGCCCACTTCCATTCCGATGGTGATCAACAATACCGGTATCCCCGCCTTGCCAAGGATGTCGATGGGCTCGAAGACGGAGGCCGGCAGGGGGATTTCAAAGGCGCGCAGGAACAGGGCGGCCACAATGGCGTAGGGAACCGGCATCCGGGCCAGTTTCCAAAGAGACTGCCTGGTCCCGTGCAGGCCCCTGGCAGCCAGAAACAGCCCACAGGTGTTGTGCGGCAGAGAGTTGGTTGCCACCAGGACAGCGGCCAGGCGCAGTCCCTCCTCACCGAAGGCAAAGAGCACGAAGGGGAACCCCAGGGTGACGGCGTTGAAGAAGGTTGCCGTCATGACGGCGGCGCCGGTGGTGGGACCGTCCAAACGGCGAAGCCTGGCGTAAATCCACCCCAGCAGAGCCATGCCCGACAGAACCAGAATGACGAACGCGACCACTTGCCCCGCCTGCGCAAGGGTGACCTCCACCTTCATGAGAGAAGAGAAGAGTAGCGCGGGCGACAGGATGTAGAGACACAAACGGCTCAGGCTGCGGAGCTCGAAGTGCAGCAGCCGGTCGGTGAGAGCCCCCAGTCCGGCAAAGAAGATGGGGGGCAGCAGGGCATCCGCGAAGGTGCGGCCCACTGCAAGCAGAAACGAGCTGATCATGGAGTCGGCGTGTGCGTGCCCCGGTGAGGAAGGGGGACTTCCACCATTCCCAAGCGGGGTTTCGGAGCAAGATTCGCCGCCCCCCGTCCTGCCGGGCCGATCAACCGTGGGTGAAACAACCCGGCTTCACGACCTGTCGGGAGTAGGGACAGGTTCCGCCAGACCGGTTGGTTGCTTTAGGGAACATCGATTAACAGGATAGACAGGATTAAGGAAACTCTGATTTATTCCTTCCTCTCATGAGATCATAAAACGGTCCGTGACCCAATCAACAGGAGGTAAGGAT
>JAJECY010000010.1 GCA_022821775.1 Acidobacteriota bacterium | reverse complement strand
CGGATCTTGTCCTGCTGCGCAATAGCCTTGGGGCCCAGGGCCAGAAAACCCGTGGCGATGATCCTGCGCCGGTCGGTATCCAGGTTGCCGGTCCTGGGCAGCAGGTCACCGGCGATCTGTTCCAGGATGAATTGGTCGTAGGGAAGGTCCTGGTTGAAGACATCGATCACGTAGTCCCGGTAACGCCAGGCATGAGGGTATTTGTGGTCCTCGTCGTTGCCGGTGGAGTCTGCATAGCGGGCCACGTCCAGCCAGTGCCGGCCCCAGTGCTCCCCGTATCGGGGTGAGTCGAGCAGACGCCCAATGACCCTGTCGAAGGCGTCGGGAGAGGTGTCTTTCAGGAAACGCTCGATTTCCTGGACGGTGGGCGGCAGACCGGTCAAGTCGAAAGTGGCTCGCCTCAGCAGGGTCAGTTTGTCTGCCTGAGGCGACGGTTCCAGACCTTGCTCTTCCAGCTTGGCCAGAATGAAACGGTCGATGGGCGTCCCTGCCCAGTCCCGGCGGGCCACCGGCGGAGGCTCGGGATCGGCCACCGGCTCAAAGGACCAGAGGGCTGTTGATCCCTCGGGGGCTGTTCCCGCTTCCTCTCCCCTCCCGGCCGAAGGTTCGGGCCAGGGCGCTCCCAGCCCAATCCAGGTTTCCAGGTCCGCAATTTCGGCTGGGTCCAGCTTGCCGGCCGGTGGCATCTTGACCGCGCCCTGGTAGCGGACGGCTTTGAGGAGGCGGCTTTGAGAGACAGATTCGGCCGAGATCAGAGGGCTTCCCGCCACCCCCTGGCGAAACCCTTGCGCGGTGGAAAGATCCAGTCCGGCGGTTGCCAGCTCGGAGTTGTGGCAGGCCGTGCAGTGCCGGACCAACAGCGGCCGGATCTTCTTCTCGAACAGCTCCTGCGCCTCCGGCGCCTGGCTCCAGGCCGGGGCGGCGAGGCCGCACAGGGCCAGCGCCGGCAGGAGAATTGCTGCCATGAGAGAGGGATGAATCAGGCTCGATCGATACATGCGGACTGTCTGCTTCGGAACCGGGATCCTGTCGGATGCTCCTCGCAGTATACCGCGATGCGGACCCTGAAGAAAGAGGGCAGGGCATTCCGTACGATTGTTGTATGCTCCTGACAGTTCACACTGCAATGCGGGAGGCGGTTCATGACCTACAGGCCGTTCAAGCTGGGAAGCCGAAAGCACGTCTTTGTGGATTGGAACCTGATCGAGCCGGGCTACGGTCTGTCGTTCGGCGGCCGCCGGCCCGAGAGCTGGGAGATGCCCTACGGAGTTCGCCTGAGGGCCCATCCGCCTCGCCTGGACCGCATTCCCCTGGTGACGGCCGACAGGCCCTGGGAGGAGGGGAACGCCCGTACGGGCTTGGGGGTTTACAGTACTCTGCTGGAGGACGAGGGGCGCTGGAGGCTTTACTACGACAGCGGGGACCTGAGCGGCGAGCTGGAGGTGGACGAGGACGTGGGAACCCAGCGGGTGATGGCCTACGCCGAGTCCGGCGACGGAACCCATTGGATCAAGCCGGAAGTGGGAACGGTGACCTACCGGGGATCGCGCCGCAACAACCTGGTCTTCGGGCTGGATGCCTCGCCGGGCCGGGACGCTCACGGGGCAACCGTCTTCAAGGACCCGTCGGCGCCTCCCTCCGAGCGGTACAAGATGGTCCATCTGGGCTCTCACCAGGGTCGCTTCTGTGTCTTCGGAGCACTCTCCTCCGACGGGCTGCGCTGGAGGATGATCCTGGAGCCGTTGATCACGAACTACCTCAGCGATACCCAGAGCGTCGTCGACTTCGATCCTGAAAGGGGAGTCTACCTGGGGTACTTCCGAGGCTGGACAGCCCACGAGCACGGAACCTCCCACGCCCGCCGCATCATCAGCTACGCGGAGACCGACCGTTTCGAGCACTGGCCGACTCCCCGGCCGCTGGTGGGGATCGACATGCAAGACGGCCCCGACACCGACATCTACACCAACTCCTATGCCCGCTGGCCCGAAGCCGACGCCCACCTGATGTTTCCGGCCTTCTACCGCCACACCGGTGACTTCGCCGAAGTGCACCTGATGACCAGCCGGGACGGCCTGAACTGGCAGAGACCCCTGCGGCAACCGATCATTCCGGCGGGCGACCCGGGTTCCGAAGCCGAGGGGGGCGCCTATGCCGGCTGCGGCCTGGTCAGCCTGAGACCGGGGGAGTGGTCGCTGCCCTACTCGCCCCGGCGCGGCTCCCACAACCAGCTCTTCTTCGACAACTCCCGTCCCGAGACCGGCGTGTTGACAGCAAGCTGGAGACAGGACGGTTTTGTCTCCCTGGAGGCGGAGTCCCTGGGCGGGTGCTCCACTCTGATTCTGGCTCTCAGCGGGTCGCGCCTGCTGCTCAACGCCTGGACCCGATTCGGCGGGGAGATACGCGTGGAAGTGGCCGACGCCTCCGACGACAACCGCAGGACCCATGCTCCCGCCCTCCCCGGACGCGCTTTCGAGGACTGCGATCCCATCTCCGGCGATTACCTCGCGCACACCGTCACCTGGAAGGGAGAGTCCGACCTCTCCGCCTGGAGCGGACGGCCGGTCCGGTTGCGCTTTCGCCTGCGGCGGGCCAGGCTCTATTCCCTTCGCGTCGCCTGACACGGACATGGCAAACCGCGCACTGCTCATATGTTTTATGGCGGTTGCGGCATCAGTCGCCTGGGTCCCTCCCGCTTTGACCGAGAAACCGGGCCGTGGCCTGCCCAGCACGGGCTACGACCAGTGGAGCGCCTACGGAGGCGGCAACCGGCAGATCCGCTACTCCCGCCTCGGCCAGATCAACCGCGACAACCTGCACCGATTGCGGGTCGCCTGGACCTACGATACGGGGGATGCCTTTCCGGGTTCGGAGATGCAATGCAACCCCCTGGTGGTGGGTGACCGGTTGTACGCCACCAGTCCCCGCGGGCGCGTCTTTGCGCTCCAGGCGGCCACCGGCAGGGAGATTTGGTCCTTCCGGCCATCCATTCCGGGCGGGACTCCCCGCGACAGGGTTCGCATTCGGGGATTGATGTACTGGAGCCGGGATGGCCAGGCACGGATCTACTTTTCCTACTGGCACCGGTTCTATGCCCTGGACGCGGCCACTGGCAGGCTTTGCCTGGACTTCGGGAACCGGGGAGCCATCGACCTGAGGAGTCACCTGGGGCGGCCTCCCGATTCGGTCACCGCTTCCCTTACCACGCCCGGCGTGGTCTACCGGGATCTGCTCATCCTCGGCAGCACGGTGGGTGAGAGCCTGCCCAGCGCCCCCGGGGACATTCGGGCCTATGACGCCCGTAGCGGCAAGCTTCGCTGGAGGTTCCGAACCATTCCCCGTCCGGGCGAGCCGGGCCACCGAACCTGGCCCGGGCAGGCCTGGAAAACCGCCGGCGGGGCCAATAGCTGGGCCGGTATGAGCCTGGACGAGCAGCGCGGCCTGGTCTACGTTCCCACCGGTTCGGCGGCTTTCGACTTTTTCGGCGGAAACCGTCCGGGCCACAACCTCTTCGCCAACTCGTTGCTCTGCCTGAAGGCCGAAACCGGCGAGCGGGTCTGGCACTTTCAAGTGGTCAGGCACGACGTCTGGGACCGGGACCTGCCGGCCCCGCCCAACCTGGTGACGGTGTCGAGGGAGGGCAGGCTGGTTGACGCCGTGGCCCAGATCACCAAGTCCGGACACGTCTTCACCTTTGACCGGGAGACCGGTCGGCCGCTGTTCCCGCTCAGGGAAGTCAAGGTCCCCGTCGCCGGCGTCCCGGGCGAGCGGCTGGCCGCCACCCAGGTCCTTCCGGAGAAGCCGCCTCCGTTCGCCCGCCAGCGCTTGACGGAAAACCTGTTGACCGATCGCACTGCGGAAGCGCGCCGGGAAGTGTTGAAGCGCTTCCGCAAGCTGCGCAACGGACCCCAGTTCACTCCTCCCAGCCTGGAGGGAACCGTCCTCTTTCCGGGTTTCGACGGAGGGGGGCAGTGGGGCGGGGCGGCTTTCGATCCGGAATCGGGATGGCTGTACGTCAACTCCAGCGAGATGGCCTGGATCCTGCGGCTGGTGGAGAGGGAAGCGGCCGACGGTCCTGTCACGGCCCGGCAGCTCTACGGCTGGAACTGCAGCGGCTGCCACCGGCAGGACCGCACGGGCGCACCCCCGGAATTTCCCTCGCTGGTGGACCTGGGACAACGCCGCTCTCGGGAGATGGTGCAGCGGACCCTGCGTCGGGGCGGCGGGCGGATGCCTGGTTTTGCCCACCTGGGGGAGGAGGCATTGGAGGCCATCCTGGGGTTTGTTCTCTACGGCAAGGACGCCTCGGTCTCGGCGGCCCAGGCCGGCAGGCCTCTCTACCACCTGCCCTACGGTCATGCCGGCTACAACCGCTTTCTGGACCCGGAGGGCTACCCGGCAGTCAAACCGCCTTGGGGAACCCTCAACGCCATCGATCTTGACAAGGGCGAGATCGTCTGGCGGGTTCCCCTGGGTGAAATTCCGGAACTGGCGGCAAAAGGGATGGTGGGAACCGGATCGGAAAACTATGGCGGCCCCATAGTGACGGCGGGCGGGTTGGTGTTTATCGGCGCCAGCAATTTCGACCGCAAGTTTCGCGCCTTCGACAAGTCCGACGGACGCCTCTTGTGGGAAACGCTGCTGCCGGCCTCGGGAAACGCAACCCCGGCCACCTATGAAGTGGCGGGGCGCCAGTTCGTGGTGATTGCAGCCGGGGGAGGCAAGAGCGGAGCCCCCTCGGGCGGGAGCTACGTCGCTTTCGCCCTACCTGAAATCTAGCCAGGCTCCCGGCGGCTTCCCGGGGCGGCGACCGGCCCCACCGCCGCTTCATCGCTCCAGCCCGTCTGCAACGGCCGCTCGATGCCCGCCGGCCAGGGATATTTCTCCGGCCAGTGGTTGGAGAACCACCGCAGGGCCCGTTCATAGCTGCCGATGGTGAAATCCCGTCCCGCCCGGATTCTGGCAATGCGCCCGCCGTGGTTGAAGACCAGGGTCGAGACCCTCGCCTGGCTGAGTTTCGCCCTCCGGCTGTAGCGCTCGAACAGGGTCAGGAGGACCTCTCGGTGAGTCATTCCGCTACTATACGGTAATAAAACCGTGATTCAAGTCCTTTTCTTATTGCAATTTGCTTTTGTGGTATAATTACCTCATGAGTTTTCGGCAACACCTCCTCGACTTAATCGATCGGTGCGGCGTTTCCGACCGCCACCTCTCCATCCTGGCTACCGGAAGTTCCGATACCGTTCGCAACATCCGCCGCGGTTCCTCCCCCCGCCTGGATTCCCTCGAAGCCATCTGTCGTGTCCTCGGCCTTCGGCTCCAGACAGCCCCTATGGACGATCCCGTGCAGTCACCCGAGGGAGTACCGGCTGTCGAGAAGCGCCCCGACTGGGCCCGGCGACTTCGGGAAGACATCCGCCGCGACCTTTCCCTGCTCCTCGGCCAGTCCAAGGAATCGGATGTTCCGGATGATGACCATCACGTAACGATCAAACAGTTAGCGGCTGCTGCCGGCGCCAGGGAAGAGTCCAAGGAGACCGTTGCAGGCTATATCACCTTCACCCGAAGCTGGCTCGACCGCCACGGGCTCTACCCCCAACAGTGCACTATCGTCGGTGTAAAGGGAGAGTCGATGGCTCCCACCCTCCCCGACGGTTCCGCCATTCTGGTCGACCGCAACCGTGCGCAACTCAAGGACGGCCGAATCTTCGTGTTCGAGACCGATGAGGGCATGATGGTCAAGCGTGTGGGTCGGGACGCCGACGGTGGCTGGCGGTTGGACAGCGACAATCCGGCTTGGGGCTCGGTCCCCTGGCCCGTCGACGCCAAGGTTTTCGGCGAAGTCA
>JAJECY010000282.1 GCA_022821775.1 Acidobacteriota bacterium | reverse complement strand
CCTTCGTGTGTCTTCGTGGACAACTCTTTTTTTCTGCTGTTTCAGACAGGCCTGGAGATCTTGAGGCGCTCCCTGGCTAGGAGGACTGTCCCGCCTGGATCAGGGCCGGCAACTCGCAGGTCAGCAGGTCGCCGACCCCTTCGAGGCTGAGGTCGGCCGGGGGATATTGAGCCAGGATTTCGGGGTCCAGGGCGTAGTGCCCTTGACGGGGGAAGACGGTGGTGACCCGGCTTCCCCACACTTTCTTGGCGGCCGTCAGAATTCGCAGCTTGTCGTCCACCAACACGTAGTGGTCCGCCGGATAGCGCCTTTCCACGTCCTCCAACTCCTCTTCCTTGTGCACGTAGATCAGCACGTTGCCGCCGGCGGCCTCCGCCAATCCGGACTGCTCCATCTTGCGAGGCTGGAACACCATGTCGCCGTCGGTGAGGATCGTCACCGTGCCCCATTGCTGCAGATGGCGCACCACCTCCAGCGACCGGGAGTAGAGGCGGTCGGCGAAGGGATAGTTGAGCATGAAGGAGGCAATCGACATCAGGCGCGGCTCGTGCGGATATCGATTGCGATAGCCCTGCAGGGCTCCCAGGTAGTCGTGGTATCCCAGCTCGTCCCGCAACTCCTCGAAGACGGCCCAATAGCGCTGCTTCCCCTGGTGGCCCACCGTCTGCTCGATGTGTCCCATGAAATCCGCCAGGATGCGGTCGTTGTTCAGCAAGGTGTTGTCGGCATCGAGAAGGAACGCAACGGAGTGTTTCATGGGGGTTGGGGGCCTCCCTGGTCGTGAATCCCCAAGCGCGACAGGGCGGCTAAGGGTACCACGAATCGGGGAGGGAGCGGCGGGACATGAAGGTCAATCGTGCCGCAAGGAAGTGCCGGAGGTTCTCCACTGAATCTCGGAGTAGCGAACCGGGCGGCGCTCCCGGTAAGCCTCCAATCTCTGACGGATCTGGTCCGCCAGCTCGCGCCGGCCCATGGATGAAGCCAGGGATGCGGCCCGCGTGGCCGTTCCCAGCGCCTGAGGAAACCGTCCCGTCTCGGCGTAAGCCGCCGCCAGGGTGTCCAGGAACATCGGGTTGGCGTCATTGGGCGGCCGGCAGAAGCGCTCGGCCAGGTCGACCGCCTCTACGCCCGACCGCAGCGCCGGGTCGGGATCGGTGGCCAGAATCCAGGCCAGGCGGTTGGCCACGTGGGCCAGGCCCGGATGGATGCGCAGCGCCTCGCGGTAGTGGTGGACGGCCTGCCGGGTGTTGCCCCGGTGGGCCAGCGCGTTGGCCAGGTTGGCGTGCCCCTGCTGGTTTTCCGAGTTCAGGCCGATGGCCCGGGCGAAGTAGGGAATGGCCTGCTCGATTCTGCCCTGGCCCAGCAGCAGGGCCCCCAGGGCGTTGTGGGTGGCGTAGGAGTCGGGGTCCAGGCGCAACGCTTCCTGCAGGAGATCATGGGCTTCCTGCATTCTCCCCTGCTGCAGGCGCAGGTTGGCCAGGTTGCTGCGCGCCTGGGGATTGGCGGGCGCGATCTTGAGAGCCTCTTCGTAGTGACGGCCGGCTTCTTCCAACCGGCCGTCCATGGTCAGAACCACCGCCAGGCTGTTGTGGGCGTTGAGCGACCGGGGGTCGGTCTTGACCCACTGCCGGCAAAAGGACTCGTAGTCCCGATAATAGGCGCCCCGCGCGACGGTCTGGGCGGCCAGCAGCAGCAGTACCGCCACGGCCAGGCCCGTCCATAGCTTCGGCCTTCCATCCTTCTCGCGGTTGGAGAGAACCCGGGCCAGCAGAACAAGCGGGCCCAGCGCGGCCAGAAACACGTAGCGCTCGGCAAAGGGGGCCTCCTGGTCCAGCAGGTTGGCCGTCGGCAGCAGGGTCAGAACAAACCAGCCCAGCCAGAACCAGGTCAGGTTCCGAACCGCGGGCCAGGAGCGGCGGATCCATAACAGCGCCCAGCCGGCAATGGCCAGGGCGACGGCCAGGCGCCAGGGGCTGAACCAGACCCGGGCGGTGGGCTCGTAAACCATCTCCCAGAAGGGGACGGTCACCACCTGCAGCGCGTAGAGGTAGGAGAGAGCGAACTGTCCCAGGTCTCCCAGGCGATACTCCCCGCCTGCAAACAGGAAGTGGCGAATGGAGAAGTAGAGGGCGCCAATGGCCGCCTCGGGCCAGTAGCGGACCACCCAGCGGCGGAGGCTGCGCCCGGGCGCGGCCGAGGTCAGCCCCAGAACGTCGGCCAGGACGAACACCGCCAGGGTGACCACCGCCTGCTCCTTGCCGAACAGGGCGAAAGCGAAGGCGACGGCTGCACCCACCCGCCACCATGGCCCGGGCCGCAGGAAGCAGTAGAGGGCCATCAGGACGAACAGGGCCGGCAGCAGGGTCTCTCGTCCCGAGGCGATGGGGTAGACGCAGGAGGAAGCCACCGGGTGCAAGGCGAAAACGGCCGCGGACAGCAACGCCCACCGGGGCCGCAACCCGAAGACCGGCAGCCGTAGCAGGGCGTAGACGATGAGGGCGATCAACCCGGCCACGCAGGCGTTGAACAGGTGAAAGGGCCCCGGCTGGTCGCCGTGGAGGGATCTTTGCAGCAGCAGCGAGGAGCGCACCACCGGCCGGTAGTAGGGGAGCGTCAGGAAGTGCCTCTCCGTCAGAATGCGCCCAAGATCCTGAACCGAACGTAAAGGAGCGTTGGAGAGAATCACCTCGTAGTCGTCGTAGAGAAACCCATGATCCACCGAAGGCAGGTAGACGCCCACGACCGCGACAAACAGCAGCAGAGGAACCCAGAGGCGCCGGTCACCGAAAGAGAATCGGGACCCACGGGGAGGAGACCCCGCACGGGATTTCCGTTTCGCCTTTCTTGGTTTCTTTGCCAAGACCTGCCCCCAATCACGCAACCGCGTCAGGCCGCCCAGCCGACGGCCCATTATGGTACGATTTTCACTTCTCCGGCACGTCAATCAAGCGATTCAACGTGCGAGAGGGTCACTAGTTGTAGTTACGGTTACTTGTTTACTGTGCCCCTGACAATGGGTAAAGGACGAATTACCAGAGACCTCAAGCTGATTACCATTGGCAACTCCAAAGGAATCCGAATCCCCGAGGTCCTTCTGCAGAAGCATGGCTGGAGCGGTTGGCGATGGCCTGGATTGATGTTGACGATTCCGGGACCATATGTGGTTAACATTTTCTGTCGGCTAACGTCCCACTGTTGACTGAATTGACCGAGCCATGCCCAAAGTGAGGGATGCAATTCGGCTGGTGGAGCGGAACGGGTGGCGACTGGTTCGGACCAGGGGAAGTCATCGCCAGTTTCGGCACCCCGACACTCGGGGAACCGTGACCATCGCTGGGAAGCCCAATGACGATCTTCCACCGGGGACATGGAACAGCATCATGAAGCAATCCAGACTGAAGGAGTGAACCAAGGATGCAATATACGATCGTTATCGAAAAGGCGCCAAGCAACTACGCGGCCTACGTCCCCGACCTGCCCGGTTGCATCGCAACCGGAGCTACCAGGGAGGAAGCCGTCAGGGAGATGCGCCAAGCGATCGAGTTTCACATCGAGAGCTTGCGCGAACACGGTGAGCCGGTGCCGGAACCGCAGTGCACAGCAACAGTAGTCGAGGTGGCGGCTGTCGCCGGATAACGGGACGCAGATACTTGAACGACAAGCAGGAGAAGGCGAGCCGGACCCACGATCCAAAGCCTCAACACGCTTGTCCCCTGCCGCATTTGGCGCTGTCACGAACGTCGTAATGCAAGTAGAGGCGGCCCCTCGTCCAGAGTACAATCTAGCCAGATAGTCTAGCTAGGAGAATGCCGATGACCGACTGGCCCTTGCAAGACGCAAAAAACCGCTTCAGCGCCGTGGTCGATGCCGCCCTCGACGGCGCTCCACAGCGGGTGACCCGCCGGGGCAGGCCCGCCGTGGTCGTGCTGGCGGCAGACGAGTATGAGCGCCTGTGCCATTTGGAGAAGGCGAATGCGCCGACGCTGGCCGGGCTGCTGCTGGAAATCCCGCGGGATGACCGGGATTTCGACAGACTGCGATTACCGACCCGCCCGCTGGACCTGTGATGTTCCTGATTGACACCGACGTGCTGTCGGCGCTGCGACGACGGGAGCGCCACCCGGAGGCGGTCCGGTGGTTGGGAGCCCAACGGACGGCCGACCTGTACCTGAGCGCAGTGACCATTGGCGAAATCGAGCGTGGAATCGCCCAACAGCAGCGTCGCGACCCATCGTTCGCCCGGGAACTATCCATCTGGCTTGACAGGGTGCTCGCCTGGTACGGCGACCGGATTCTCGACGTCGACGTCCCCACGGCACGCCGGTTGGGGCGTCTGTCCGGCGACCTGGGGCACGAAAGGGCGGACCTGATCATTGCCGCCACGGCGCTGGAGCACGGTCTGACCGTGGTGACCCGCAACGTCAGGCACTTCGAGCCGACCGGCGTTCCGGTGTTCAATCCCTTCAGCGCCCGGGAGACTCCGTAGCCCGGAGCAGGTGGGATCCGGCGAGCCGTTCGAGAACAAGATGAAGCGCTTGGCCGCCCAGTGGCGAGAGCAGCAGGCAGAAGCCACGAGTCTGGATTCAGCCATAGAGAAGAACCTGAAGCATTTGGGGTTTGGACATGGTGAGGGAATATGAACATCAACACGGAATTCCTCAGGCGCTGCCTCGATACGCTGGAGCGCGCCTTTAACGAACTCAAGCGTAGCGACCCGAATGACATTACCTACGACATCTATCGCGCGGCCTGCGTCAAGGAGTTTGAAATCGTACTGGAGCAGAGCGGAAAGCTGCTGAAGAAGCGCCTGGGCGCCTATTTCGCCAGCAACCGCCAGGCGGATCGCCTTGTATTCAAGGATCTCTTCCGATACGCAGCCAAGCATGACCTGATCGACCTGGACGCCTGCGAGCGCTGGCTGAAGTACCGCGACAATCGCAACGACAACGCGCACGATTACGGCAAAGCCTTTGCCGAATCCACGCTGGAGCTGTTACCCGACTTTCTATCCGATGCCAGGGCATTGGCCGAGGTGATCGAAGAGGCGGAAGATGGCTGAGCGGCTTCATCTGTCGCCGAGGCACCGCCAGCAGATCGAGGCGTTGCTGCGCCAGCATCTGCCCGGCGTGGAAGTGTGGGCTTATGGCAGTCGCGTCAGTGGTCGAAGCCATGAAGGGAGCGACCTGGACCTCGTGTTACGCAGCTCTGGCCTCACCAAGATTGACCTCTCGCGGCTGGCCGACTTCGAGGAGGCACTACGTAACTCCACCATTCCTTTCCTGGTGGAAGCGCGCGACTGGGCGCGCCTGCCGCAGAGCTTTCATCGAGAAATCGAACATGAGCATGAAGTGTTGGTTGAGAACGAGGAATAAGGTGGTGATGACCGGTTCCGCCACCGACCCGCTCGACTGGAAGCCGCATATTCGCAACAAGCCCAGGCGGGAAAGACTGGAAAAACGGTTCCGCGCTGCTACCGAACCACTCCGGATGGTATAGGTCCGCGACATGTGGCTGACCGGCTTCGATGCCCCCGGCCTGCACACGATGTACGTGGACAAGCCCATGCGAGGCCACGGATTGATGCAGGCCATTGCCCGCGTCAACCGGGTCTTCAAGGACAAGCCTGGCGGCTTGGTGCTGGACTCCGTAGGACTTGCCCACGAGTTGAAACGGGCCTTGGCGACCTACACCGAAAGCGGCTCCGGCAGGACGGCGCTCGATCAGTCGGAAGCGGTGGCGGTGATGCTGGCCCAGGACAACGGCAAGGAGCGCTGCCTGCGGGCGGTGCGCGAGCTCTCCCAGGCCTTTGCTCTCGCCGTTCCCCATGAGGAGGCGCTACGCATCCGCGACGAGGTGGCCTTCTTTCAGGCCGTCCAATCGGTGCTGGCCAAGCGCAGTTTACGCCAGGTGCGCAAGCAGGAGGAGTTGGATCATGCCGTGCGCCAGATCGTCTCGCGAGCGGTGGCGTCCGAGGGTGTCATCGATATCTTCGCCGCCGCCGGGCTGAAGAAGCCGGACATCTCCGTCCTCTCCGATGAATTTCTCGCCGAGGTGCGGGGGATGCCACGCCGCAACCTGGCCGTGGAGCTGTTGCAGAAGCTGCTGAAGGGCGAGCTTGCTGACCGACGCCGCAAGAACGTGGTCCAGGCGCGCTCGTTCGCGGAGATGCTGGAGCAGACCCTTCGCCGCTACCAGAACCGCGCCATCGAGGCCGCCCAGGTGATCGAGGAGCTGATCCGGCTTGCCCGAGAGATGCGGGAAGCCGGCGCCCGGGGGGTTGAACTGGGTCTGTCGGAAGAGGAACTGGCCTTCTACGACGCCCTAGAGACCAACGACAGCGCCGTCCAGGTCCTCGGCGACGAGACCCTGCGCGACATCGCCCGCGAACTGGTCGACACGGTGCGGGGCAATGTCACCATCGACTGGACGCTGCGGGAGAACGTCCGGGCCAACCTGCGCCGGCTGGTCAAGCGCATCCTGCGCAAGCACGGCTACCCGCCGGACAAGCAGGAGAAGGCGACCCGCACCGTGCTGGAACAGGCCGAGGTCCTGTCGGAGGGATGGGTGGCGTCGGGTGGAAACTTCGAGGAAGAAACTGCAGATCGTTTTTGAAGACGAACCACAGATACATACTAAGACCGATGGAGCTGCTTCGCTGCGACGACGTTATGGAATGAAGTCCACCCGGGAACGCGGGCGTCCCGCCCGCACAAGTCTTGGCAAAGCCTCGGCTAACTCCTCCACTCGGCTCGACCGGCAACGGCGCCAGGACTCTGCTTCGGCCGAGCCCATGGCGTTCCCGCTGGCAGGGTGGGCGGGTGCTGCATCGCGGGGAAACTGAGCGGCAGGCAACGGGATAGCATGCGGGCGGGACGCCCGCGCTCCCGGGTGGCGCCTCCTCCCATCGCTCTTGCTCCTCAAGGGCGCATGTGCTGGCTTGCCGGGCCGCAGCCCGTGCCGATGCGGTAGCGCCGTCAGGCTTGGTGGCCCTTCGTGGACGATTCTTTTTCGGCGTTTCAGGCAACGACCCGTCCAGGCACACTCTCCCGAAACAGAAAGGCACTCACCAGAACGGAGGTATCAATGACGGCGCTCTTCGGCATACTTCCGGCGTTCCTGGTTCACTACATCCGAAATCTCCGCTTTCTGAGCCGCCGACGGTTCCCGAGCGCGTACGCTCACTGGTCGCAGCAAGACACCGCCTTCCGTGAACCGGGGTTCCAAATAGTCGCCCTCTCCCAGATTCATGGCTTCCCTCACCTTGCGGGAGAGTGTAATCTGCCCGGCCCGCCGGACCCTCACAAGATCCAATCCGCCTTTCCGGGATGAGGTGTCCTTGTTTTTTTTCATATCACCATACCTTTTTCGTATTTGGCGATTTTCCCAACTACTTATGCCATGAACCGGGCCATAAAGTAAAAAACTCGGATCAACTGTTCTCCCTGCTTCCCATTCTGTCTCCAGGCGTATGGTGCGTATGAAGAAGCGAAGAAGTCTTGCCACCCTTCTCAGAGCGCTTGAAGAGGCCGGCGCCGACGACAGCCGCGCCTTGGCGCACTTCGAGTTGGCGGTCTTTCACGACAACAACAGTCGCGAAGCGGAAGCCGTCCCTCACTATGAGGCCGCCATAGGTCTGGGACTGGACAAGAAGAGAAACGCGGAAGCCCTGGCTTGGCTGGCCAGCAGCCTCTATAAGACTGGTCGTCCCCAGGACGCCTTGCGGAGGTTGACGCAGGCCCGCGCCGTGGCCCTGGATGCCAAGCTCGGCCGCTTCCTGGATGGCCTCGAACGTCGAATCCGAAGGGTATTGACCGACCGTTTAGTTCTTGCGGTCTATTGGCTCCCTGGCATATTCTTGTGATATACAGCGGGAAACAGGTACGGTGTCAGTCTGAGTCGAGGAGTTGTTATGCAAGCTACCGCCAAGCTGTTTTTCAACGGTCGCAGTCAGGCCGTTCGAATTCCGAAAGCCTATCGGTTCGAGGGGGTCGATGAGGTGATTATACGCAAGGAAGGTGACGCATTGGTCATTGCGCCCGTTCGCAAGACGTGGAAATCCTATGCCGACGAAGCGCCTCCCGTGGGCGACGATTTCATGGCCGACCGTCCCGAGTTGACGGATAGCGCCCGAGTCGCGTTTTGATGCGATACATGCTGGATACCGATATTTGCAGTTACGTCATTCGGGCACGTGACCCCAAGCTGCTTGCAATCATGCAGGAAATGGCCGATTCGGGTGATGAATTAGTTATCTCCGCCGTCACCTATGCAGAGTTGAGATCAGGCGCGGAGCGGTCGCTCAGCGTCGGAAAGTACAACGACGCCATCCGGTTGTTCTGTGACCGGTTAAACAGCGTACTTGCCTGGGACAAGGCTGCTGCGGACGAATTCGCGACTCTCCAGGGCAAGTTGTTCAGAATCGGTAAGCCAATTGGTCGTAACGACACCATGATTGCCGCCCACGCTCTGACTCTTGGCTGCGTCTTGGTGACCA
This sequence comes from Acidobacteriota bacterium, assembly GCA_022821775.1. Lineage (GTDB taxonomy): Bacteria > Acidobacteriota > Terriglobia > Versatilivoradales > Versatilivoraceae > Versatilivorator. Next base: position 38,636 of record JAJECY010000282.1, on the reverse strand, counting down.
ATAACCAGAAGCACTTCTCCAGGGTTCCCGGTCTTGAGACGGAGAACTGGGTAGAGTAGCCCTTGTTGGAGGTTTAAGAATGATGCTGGTCGAAAGCGTTGCACTGAGGCGCCAATGGTGACCAATGATGGAATGATCGGACAGCCGCCGCCGGCGGTGGTGAGTCGCCGGCGTTTTCTGGGGACAGCCGGGGCCGTGGTGGGAAGTTCCTGGCTGGCCGGACTGCCGGGCTGCTCGGCGAGCAAGGAGGGGCTCGAGCAGGCGCGGCGCAGGGCGGTGGAACGCCGCCGCCGGCTGATTCTGGATGACGACGGAGACCTGGTCTACGACCCCGAGGCGGCCCAGGGGGCAGAGGCCCTTCTGGGGCTGCGCCTGCGGCCCGTTCTGGGAACGCCGGTGGACAGCATCGCCTGGTGCATCATGTGGGGGATCGCCCAGGGTCCGGGGCAGACCCGCTACTGGCAGACCCAGCAGCAGGATCGGCCGCTCAATGAAGCCATCCACGATCCGACGCCCGTCATGGTGGAGGGCATCCACCGGCACGGCCTGGAGGTCTTCGGGTCGATCCGAATGAACGACACCCACGATGCCTTCGGGATGCCGGAGGGGAAGCTGGTCTATCCCCCGAAGGTGGCTCATCCGGAGTGGCTGCTGGGAGAGCAGAGCCAGAAAGGAAGTCCCTTCACCACCCAGGAGGCGGCCATGTGGTCGGGCCTGAACTTCGGCCTGCCGGAGGTGCGGGAGGACCGGCTCTGGTGGGTCCGCCACACCGCCGAGAACTACGACCTGGACGGGATCGACCTGAACTTCTTTCGCATGCCCTGGTACTTCAAGCCCGGGGAGGAGGAAGCGGGCGCGTCGCTCATGACCGACCTGATTCAGGGGGCTCACCGCATTGTGAGGAAGGTGTCGGAATCCCGTCAGCGGCCCCTGCTGCTGGGCGTCAGGGTGCCGGGGACCTTGCAGGCCTGCAATCGCATCGGCCTGGATGTGGAGACCTGGCTCAAGCAGGGCTGGGTGGACCGGATGCTGATCGGCGGGGGATACACGGTCTTCACCAACCCGGCCCGGGAGATGGTAAAGCTGGGCCACCGCCACGATGTCCCCGTCTACCCCTGCATCAACTGCGGCCTGAGGGTGTTCGGTTCGGATGAGACCATGCGGGGCGCGGCAGCCAACATCTTCTCGGCCGGAGCCGACGGGATCTACCTCTGGAACTACCATTACCGCCAGGTGCCCATGCTGGCCTACGGCCGGCCGGTCCCCAAGGCCTACGGGCTTCTGGAGGACATTCAGTCGGCCTCGAGCCTGCAGTTCCGGGACAAGCGCTTCGGGGTGGACTACATCCAGGATATCGGGCCTTACGCCATCGCCAGCCACCCGGGGCAGCTTCCCCTGGAGCTGAGCCGGGGCAATCCGGGGCCTGCCGTCAAGGTTGAGCTACCGGTCGGCGACGACCTGGAGGCCGCCGGGGGCGCGGACCGCCCCGGCTCGGTCCGCCTGGACCTGGACGTCGAAGGCCTGAACCGGGGCGAACGCATCGCCGGCCGTCTCAATGGAGAGGAGTTGGCCTTGGAAGCCGGTGAAGATGCTCCGGAGGGACTGGAGCGCCTTGGCTGCCCGGTTCAAGCGGCAATGGTCCGCCAGGGGATGAATCGGCTGGAGGTCCGGGTGGAAAAGGGCGGCAGGCGCCGGGAGGGGCTGAGGCTGCGCGGAGTCTGGCTCACGGTCAAATACCGTCCGGCTGCCTGAGATCGGCCCGCCGACATGGCCCGCATTGCCGGCCGGGGGGATTGCTGTCGCCGCCTACGCGGCTCGACACTTGGGCCAACCCTCTCCATGGGCTTACGCCCACGGTTAACTGCCGCCGCCTTGGCGGCTTACCGGAGCCCCGGGCTGCCGCCCTGGGACTATCATTTCCATTATCTGTCTCCACGCAGTGTCGGGGTTTGGGGAGCGCAAACCGGCCGGTGATGCAGGCATGCTCAGGGCCGGCGATAGATGGACACGATCCCCCCGTGGGCGTCGTGGAGCCAGAAGGACTTGTCGTCGATCACGCCGGCCCGGGCCGAGAAGTAGGTGGCCGGCAGCACGTAGTTCCAGCTCTGGCCGTAGTTGTAGGTGACCGCCAGTCCCCAGCCGCAGGTGTTCTGAGCAGACAGGGCAATCCCTCCGTCCGGCAGCCGCAGTCCGGCCGTCACCCCGGCCGCGGCCGTGGGTTGGGGCGGGCTCCAGGTCTTTCCCCGATCGGTGCTGAGGGTCCGGGAGATGAAGGCCCGCATCACCGGGACGTAGCTGCGGTTTTCGCTGCGGAGAAAAGCCACCCAGGTGTCATCGGAAAGGGCCATGACCTGGGTCTCGCTGTAGGCGGTGTAGCGGTTCTTCCCATCGTAGGCGATGGTGCTCCAGTCGCCCCAGGAGGCGCCTCCGTCGTGGGACCTCACCAGGGCGGAGACGTAGAGGGAGACCGACATGTCGTCCTGGTTCAGGTAGCCGTAGACGGGAGCCACCAGGGTTCCGTCCGGCTCTTCGAAGGCCACGCCCCCCAGGTGCACGGCGGCAGCCAGCGGCACCGGGTCCTCCACCTTGGCTTGCTTCCAGGTCTTTCCCTGATCATCGGAATAGGAGCCTTGCAGGTGGGTCCGGTAGTGGAGGCCGTCGATCGACTTCCAGACCCAGTAACCCCGCTCCCGCCCCAGGATTCTGCCGGGACCGTGCCGGTGGGGAACGGTGTACTTGGCGGTGAGGCGTATCCAGCGCCCCGACTCGAGCACCAGGGTCACGTCGTTGGGCGGCTGCCCGACTTTCCGGCGCCACTCCTCCTCGGGCCATCGTTCGGCCAGGTACCACTGTCCGTCCGGCTCTCCATGGGCCCGCGGAGGTTCGGCGTCCGGGGCCGAGGGCTCCCGCACCCGCTTCATGACAATGGTTTCGATCCGCTCCTTCTCGATGGGAAGGTTCACCTGGTGGGGCGGTTCGGTGTAGCCGCTGCCCTTTTGCCGCTGCCCAAGCACCAGCATCAAGCGGTCCTCGTCCAGCGCCAGGCCGGAAGAAAATCCGTAGTGGCCGGCCTTCCAGTCCCCTTCCAGGTTGGGCACTACCGGGGGCAGGGGAATGGGGTCACGCGCCCAGCCCTTGCCCCACCCGCTGGGTCCGTAGCCGGGCAGCCAGTTGTGCTCCACAAAGGGGATCCGGTGGCGGATGGTTCGGAAGCCGTCGTCGCTGAACATGACTTCCATGCTGCCCCAGGCCGACCAGAGAGCGAAGGAGCAGGCCACCGTGCCATCCCCCATGGGGGTCAGGCTGGCCCAGGAGCCGACGCACAGAGGCTCCGGTCGGGTCCAGCTCCTGCCCTGGTCGTTGCTGTAGGACCGCACCAGCCTCTGCGGAACATCCAGGGGAAGCCCGGGACGCTTCTTCAATCGCCTCTCGGTGAGGACCGCCAGCCAAGTCCCGTCCTCCAGGGGAAGCACCGCCGGAAACTCGTAGCTGAGGCCCGCCTCCGGGCCCGGAACGGCGATCGGGATCCAATCCCCCCAGCTCTCGCCGCCATCGGTGGACTGCAGCAGTCCCGACTGCAGTCGGGTGGCCGCCAGGTCCTCTTGGCTGACGGCCCCGTGGACCGGCATCAGCACCCGGTCGCCCGCCTCGAAGGGCCTTCCGTAGGGTGCGGCCCAGATCAGGGGGTGGGTCCCAAGGGGCGCAGTGGCGGTCCAGGTGTCGCCGTGGTCGCCGGAGGAGAGCAGCCGCAGCCGGCTGCCGGCGGCGCCGTCGTTCAGCTCGGCGAAGGGGGCGATGATACGGCCGGATTGCAGGGTGGCCAGGGTGCCCATGGCCCGGGGTTCCCCCTGCCGGCCTTCGAAGACCGTCTCCGGATAAAACCACCAGTCCCCGTCCCGGGTCCGGCGGACCAGGTGGAGATCTCCCGAGCCGTCCCGTTCCTGTTGGGCCGTCTGGTGGGTATACAGGATCAGCAGCCGCCCCTCGGCGCTGCGGGTGATCCCCGCGTAGCGGGCGCGTCTCTCCGAGAGGTAGACGAAGCTGCGCTGTTCCCGTTTCCAGTTCCCCGCCCCCTTGCTGTCTGCCGGGCTCGGGCCATCCGAGGACCGGGTGCAGGCGCCAAGGGTCAGGCAGAGCAGCAGGACCAGGCTTGACTTGGCCAAGGGAGTAGGGGACGTTGTTGAATTACTGGAATAACTTGGATCGGCGCTTCCTGAATTCCTGTTATTCAACAAGGTCTCCTCCTCGCACTACTCGCAAGAGTTATTCCAGTAGTTCAACAACGTCCCCGGGCGCACCGAAGGTGACGTCCGGTCAGTTCCTGCCTTCCCCCTTGCACAGGCGGCGGTAGAAATCCATGCCCTGGCGAATGGTGGCCAGAGCCTGGTCCTTCCGGTCCCGATTCTCGAACCAGGCTTCCTCCCGGGCCCACTTCTCCAGCGGCTTCAGGAAGTCGAGCAGATAGCATGCGCTCTCGGGATCGGCCAGGTCCCGTCCCGTGTAATCGACATGGACCGGGTTGGCGTGGGCGAACAGGGGATGGGTCCAGATGGAGGTTTCTTCGGGGGATCCCCCCATGCAGCGAGCCGCGATCCACAGGCTCTGGTCGGCCGGGTAATCGAGACTGAGCTCCGCGCGGCGCCCCTGGCCTTGCGCCGGGACACTGGCCGCCACCTTCCCGTTGACCACGATCTCCAGCCGCTCGAAGGGCCTCAGGGAGCGCGCCCGGGCTTGGATGGCAAGGACCTTGCGTTTGCTGAGGGTCAATGTCTCGCCGGGTCCCCGGCCGTCCACCGAGAGGCTGACCATGGGTCCGTTGGTCACGAAGGAGCGGCCCAGGCGCAGTCCTTCCATCCATGCGGGGTAGGTGAGGGGGCCGTCCAGCTTGACGTAGACCCTCTGGTGCCCCACCGGCTCCTCGGGCCCGATGCGGTCGGTTCCCGCCGTGGCGGGCAGGCGGAAGCCGCAGTTCAACAGGCTGTACCAGAGCTTCAGGGTTTGCGGGAGCCGGGTGTGGGTCAGGATGTCGGCGGTGTCGATCTCGCCGAACACCATGTCGACGGGGAACTCGAGTTGAGCGGGACGCAGGTGGGCCCAGTTGACCAACCCTCCCTGCCGGTGGGTTTCCCGCATGGCGTCCAGCACCAGTGCGTCGGGCCAGCCGTCCCGACCGTGGCGGGGGAACCCCTTGCGGGAGGGTCTCAGGTAGGAATAGCGATAGACGGTGGTCTCCGGAACGGCCAGTCCGCCGGTGGAGATGGGCTCCACCAGCGTCTTGAGGCTGAGCAGGCTGACGTGGCCCAGGGTCTGGTTGCGGTACTCCTGGTTGAAGTAGACCAAGTGCCGGGCATCGGATATCGGGTCCAGTTCGCCGCGGAAGTGCTCCTTGGAGTAGATCTTCCCCATATGCTCCAGCACGAGAACATGGCCGACCCGCAGGTTCTCCGCCTGCATCTCGAACAGCGCGCTGGGTGGGTCCAGCATGTGGATGTGGGTGTCTCCGGAATGCCATCCTTCCCGCTCCATGTTTGCCCAGCGCTTGAGCGCAAAGGTGCGCCGCAGGGTCTGACCGGCCTCAAGCTGCAACTCCTCGTCGATGGGTAGATATTCCAGGCCTCGCCGGATGGAAATCCGGATCTTGCCGGCCGGGGCTCGCAGGCGGAAGCTGCCGGATGCGTAGCTCCAGCGGGTTGGCGCCCTCCGCGGCCGCAGAATCAGACCGTATTCGGCTTCCAGCGGCGGCCGGTAGCGCCCTTCGGCGTCGATGGCTCGAATCCGGCCGATTGTCGGGGCGCCGCCCTCCGCCTCCACCAGCCGCCCCTCCAGCAGGCCGGTTTCCGCGACCCGGTATGGAAGGCGCCAGGCCACGCTCATTCCCTCGGACCCCACAGAAAGGCAGGCCGCGCCTTCCCCGGTTTTTGGGGCATCGACATGGGCCAGCAGGTGCCGGGTGGCCGAGGGAGCCACCTCCACGGAGTCCACCTCCATCCTCAGACCGGAACTCCGGAGAGAGAGCCTGCGGGCCTCGGAGGTGGGGTTGTGAAGCGTGAGCAGAATCGGCTGAGGGATTTCCCGGTGAAGGTCGAGTTTGGGAAGACTCTGGAGCTCGAAGTCCTGTACACCCACCTCCACCCGAATGCGGGGCCAGTCCAGGGATTCTTCCAGGGCGGCAAAGGCCTCCCCGGCTTCCTGCTGGCTCCTGGGCAGCAGCCGTTCCCGGTCGGCTTCGGGCAGGCGGGTGGTCTCCTGGAGGATGTCGTAGGCGTTGAGGGCCTTCAGGACCGCCACGTAGAGATTTCCCTCCAGTTGGAAGCGATTACCCACGCCTTGGTAGACGTTGCCGACCGCTTCGCGTCTGATCTCATGGCTGAAGATGGCGTAAAGGTCCTGCAGGGCGGCGGGGGCGCCGGCCGGATTGGCATCCGGCGGCGCTTCCTGACGATGGCAGAAGGCCGCCAGGCCGAGCAGCAGCAAGGCCAGGACGAGTTGACGGCGACCAGTGCTCTTGAGTCGAAACGACATTGACAGTGGAGCCTTTTGCGAAATTCGGATCTGCAGGGGCGGCCCAAAGGGCGCCCACCCGGGAGCGCGGGCGTCCCGCCCGCATCCTTATGCCTCATTCCTTTCGCTGGTGCTGAGCTTTCGTCCGGTGCTGAGGGTAGCCAGCCTGTCGGTGGCAACCTCAACGGCCAAACCGAAGCAGACCCACGGCGCAGTACCGGGTCGATCCGAGCGGCGGAGAGGGCCAAAGCTGTGCCGGACATGATGCGGGCGGGACGCCCGCGCTCCCGGGTGGGCATCCTCCACACCACAAACCGGGAACATCGTTACCCTTTCAACTCCGGGATGCTCAAACGCCCGTCCACCAGGGTGACGTAGGGATCCAGCCGGGCGTGCCGCTCCAGCAGCTTGATCTCCAGGTGGTTCTCGCCGGCACGGACCTGGGCGGGGTCCAGCTCGAACTCGAACTCGTGGCTGTCCTTCAGGATGATGCCGGCAAAGGCCTTGGGATCGGGTTGAATCGGCTTGCCGTTCCAGGCGAACTCCAATCGATCGTCAGGGGCCAGGTCCACGATTCGGACCCAGGCTCGCGGAGACCCTTGAGGCCGGGACCGGCTGAGGTCGTCGGCGATGTCGAAGGCGACCTTGTGGCCGATGCCGTCGCTGGAAAGCCCGATCATCATGGGGGTCTGACCGGGCCACTCGGCGTGGCCGAAAGTTGCGTTCAGTATCCCGGTGTGAGGGGTGCCGTCCAACAGGTACTTCTTGGGACCGTTTCTGACCAGGTCGGGATCGACCAGGTCATGGGTGAAGCTCAAGTCCAGGGGATTTTCGCCGGGACGGTGGTAGTGAGGCATGCGGTAGAAATAGTTCCAGAACTGGATGCCGCTGATCCCGGAGGAAAAGGCGCGGTGGGTGCAGGCCCGCAGCGATTCCCTGCCTTCCCGGGTGGGCCGGGCGTGGGTGAAGCAGGCCAGAGCCGGAATGCCGTTTCTGGCTCCCAGGTCGGCCAGCTCCTTCCAGGGAGTGCTGAAGGGGGAGAGTCCGTTGCTGACCACCACCATGTCCAGCAGACCCTCTTCGAACCAGACGGGCAGATCGATCCCGATGCGCAGGCACAGGTCGACGGTGGCGGGGACGCGGGCGGAAAGGAAGATGGGGCGGCCTCGCTTGGCCGCCTGCTCGTCGGCGACCCGGCGAATTCGGCGGACCAGCTCGGTCATCACGTGGCGCTGTACGTAAGCTTCATAGCTGGGAAAGAGAAAGGGGGACCGGAAGTAGTCCAGCTCGAAACCGTCCAGATCGTACTGGGTGAGAGTCTCGGCGGCCAGGTTGAAGATGAGGTCCCGGTAGGGGCCGATGGCGTAGTTGCCGGCGCTGGCCTGCATGTACGCGAAACTGGTGTCGGGATAGGGGGCATGGCGATCGCCGATCAGCCACTCGGGGTGATCCTTCTTCCACTTGGGCGTGTAGAAGTAGGGCTCGGCCGGGTGGTCCTTGGGAAGACGGGAGGGCTTGTCCAGGCCGATTCGGTCGCCCCAGCGGTCGTGGTGATCGTTCATGCGAAGGCGCAGGAACACGTCCAGGCCGGCCTGGTGCCCGCCGTCGCACATGAGCGCCAGGGGGTCGTGGCCGGCGTCGCACAAGCGCTGGACGGCTTCCATCATCCGCAGGGTATTGCCGCTCTTCAGCAGGGGCTGCTCTTCGCCGATGATGGGGTACAGCTTGGAGCAGTGGGTGGTGCCGCCGGCGTGGTTGATTCCGAAGGCGTACATGCTGACCGCCGAGTCCTTAAGCGGTCCGATGGAGCCTTCCACCAGGCCTTCCGGACTGGGCGGCCAGGGCATGCGCAGCAGCGGGTCGCCGATGTCCTGCAGCACGACCCGATAGTCTTCGGGCCGCTTTCCCGTGAACGACTTGCCGGGCCTCCTGGTCTTCTTCAGGGGCGTGGCGGCTGCGGATGCAGCGGCGGACCCGGGCGCCGCGGTGTCAAGGCCCAGGGCCGTGCCTGCCAGGACGGTGGTTCGCATGAACCGGCGGCGCGAAAGGTTGGGGATGGAATCTTTCCTGTCAGGCATGCATCCTCCTGGTTGAATTAATGGGTTGGCCGGCTTGCATTGGACTTGGCTTTCGTGCTTGACTCACTCTGTTTGCCGGAGCGGCCGCAAGCGAATCAGCCTCCGAGCGGCTGACCGAACACAGTCAGGCCGGCGCGGATGACGCCCTTGGGAACGCCAGCCTGTCGCTCGCAACTGCTTGGTGGCCTGCAACCCATTCCCGTCGGGCTGCCGGCAACCTTGAAGGTCTGTCTGGACCGCAAAGGACAGCCATTCTAACAGAGAATCGCCGGGGGAGAGGCCGGTTTATACCGGCTGGACCCCGACCGGGAAAGGACCCGGACCCATGGCCAGGCAGCCGGACGTGGTGATCGTCGGCGGGGGTGCTATCGGCTGCAGCGCCGCCTACTATTTGAGGTCGGAAGGCCTCGAGGTGGCCCTGGTGGACAAGGGGCCGGTGGGGCGGGAAGCCTCCTGGGCCTCGGCCGGTATCATCGGCCCCTCCACTCATCCCCAGGGCGATCCCTGGTTCCGCCAGGCCACCCGGCTCTCCAGGCAGCTCTTCGACGAGCTCAACGGGACGCTGTTCGAGGAAACCGGGCGCCGGATGGGCTACGGCGGCCGGGGGAGCATGACCTTGGCCATGAGTCCCGGGGAAGCCGCCGAAGCCGCAGCCGATGCCGAGCGGGAAGCCGTGGCCGGTGTCTCCCTGGAGATCCTGACCGGGTCGGAGGCGCGCCGCCGGGAGCCGGCGCTTCCGGAGGACCTGGAGGCGGTGATCCTGCACCCGGAGGGCCGCTTCCTGGATGCCCGCAACTACACGGCCACCGTGGCCAGGGCGGCTCAGCTCAAGGGTGTGAAGATGCGCCCGGGCTGGCCGGTGACGGCCTTGACCAGGGACGGCGCCAGGGTGACGGGAGTGCGGTCCGGCCATGAGCGTCTGGGCGCCGGCTGGGTGATCAACGCCGCGGGCGCCTGGGCCGGCATGCTGGATCGCGGGCTCTCGGCTCCGATCACTCCCGACCACGGTCAGATCATGTCGCTGGAGGGGCCCAATCTCGGACTGCGTCACACCCTCCACCGCTGGGGGCGCTACGGCTATATCACCCCCAGGCCGGACGGGCGGGTGGTGGTGGGAGCCACGCACGAGGAGATCGGGTTCCGCAGACGGATCACGCCGCAGGGCTTGAACTATCTGGCCGGGGTGGTGAGCACGGTTCTTCCGGGGATCATGGAACAGGCCATGCTGGACATCTGGACCGGGCTGCGTCCGGCCAGTCCCGACACCTTGCCCATTGTCGGTCCGGATCCACGAGCCTCGGGCGGCTTCTTGTGGGCCGCCGGCCATTCCAGCTCCGGCATCATGCAGGCTCCGGCCACGGCTAAAGTGCTGGTGGACCTGGTCCTGGGACGAAAACCCCGCATCCCCCTGGACAAGGTGGGCATTGAACGGTTTCTGGGCTGAAGGCGACGAGGCGCGGGCGGTGGCCGGAACGCCGATCGGAAGGACAAGCACTTTCCCGCCCCGGCGGCGGGGCCAACGGGTATTACTAGGTACATAGTAGAATATGTTTGCCGGTGTGTCCGGCGAGCCAAGCTTTCCCAACATATAAAACTATATTTATAGTATGTACTGCCCAAGATCGATCATGGCGCCATACTGCCTACGGACCAAATGCCCATGAGGCGGTAATGACATACTATATAAATAGTAATTAGGAGTCTAAATGCCCAAATACAAGATCGCCTGGCTGCCGGGAGACGGTGTGGGCGGTGAGGTGCTGCAGGCGGCCAGGATTGTGTTGGATCGCCTGGGACTGGATGCGGAGTATCTCCCGGGCGACATTGGCTGGGAGTTCTGGCGCCAGGAAGGAGACCCTCTGCCCGGCCGCACCATAGAACTGTTGAAACAGGTGGATGCGGCCCTGTTCGGAGCCATCACCTCCAAGCCGGCCCGAGAGGCCGCGGGAGAGTTGGCGCCACGGCTCCGCGACGAGGGATTGGTCTATCGTTCCCCCATCGTGCGCTTGCGCCAACTGTTCGATCTTTACGTCTGTCTGCGTCCCTGCCGGGCCTTTGCCGGCAATCCCCTCAACACTCGCGAGGGGATCGATCTGGTCATCTTCCGCGAGAATACCGAGGACCTCTATGCCGGGGTGGAATTTCACCCGGTGCCGCAAACCCTGTCCCGCCTGCTGGAGGAGATCTCGCCCTCCTTTGCTCCCTTCAAGGGACTGGCTCCCGACCAGTGGGCCATCTCCTGCAAGATCAACTCGCGCAAGGGCTCGGAGCGCATCATCCGGGCCGCCTTCGAGTTTGCCCGACAACACCGGCGCAGGAGGGTGACGGTGGTGCACAAGGCCAACGTGGTGCGGGCTACCGACGGGCTCTTCCTGGAGGCCGCCCGGAGCATCGCGGCCGACTACCCCGACATCCCCTGGGACCACGCCAATGTGGACGCCATGGCCATGTGGCTGCTCAAGAATCCCCTCGACTACGACGTCCTGGTTGCACCCAACCTGTTCGGAGATATCGTCTCGGATCTGTGCGCCCAGATGGTGGGTGGGCTGGGGTTTGCCTGCTCCGGCAACATCGGCGACCGGCTGGCCGTCTTCGAGCCGACCCACGGCTCCGCCCCCAAGTACGTGGGACAGTCCAAGGTCAACCCCATCGCCACCGTTCTGGCGGCCAAAATGATGCTGGACTACCTGTCGGAGGACCGCAAGAGCCAACGGCTGGAGGAGGCCGTGGGACAGGTCATTCGGGACGGCCGGGTTCGGACCTACGACATGGGCGGCGCCGGCACCACCCTGCAAATGGCCGAGGCCATCGCCGGCAAGTTGTAGCCTGGGTCGAGGCCGTTCCCATCCCGGCGGCGTCTCGTCCTGAAGGTCAACCCGCCGCCGCTACGCTCCTGTAAACTTGTCCCCCTGGTGTGACCCTATTATGGGATGAAGTCCACCCGGGAGCGCGGGCGTCCCGCCCGCACCATGCCTGGCACAGCCTCGACCATTTCTGCGACGTGGATCAACCGGCAGCGGAGCCATGGCTTTGCTTCGGTCGCAATGATGATGTCAATACACCATCTGCCCATGCTTGACTTTGAACCGGTGTAAAGCCACCCGGCGCGGGCGTTTGTTTCAGGTCAGGGCTTGCGGTGACTCAGACCTCTGACGCGTTTCTCCAACTCCCGGGTCAGATCCTGCGGAGAATCCGAAGGCGAGGGCCGCAGTGGGGGACCGAAAGTCACCGAAACCTGACCGGGCCGGGTGAAGGGCCAGCGGATCCCTCCGAATCTCCTCTGCTTCAGCTCATACAGTCCTTCGATCCTGGCGGGGACGACCGGCGCTCCGAGTCCGGCAGCCAGCAGTCCGATTCCGGCCTGGAAGGGCGCCATTTCGCCATCCTTGGTGCGGGCTCCCTCCGGAAACACCAATACGCTGTAGCCGCGATCCATGGCCTCCCCGGCGTAGTCGAAGCTGTGGCGGAAACCGGTTTGCCTGGGAAGCGAAAAGGCGTTGAACCCGCCGGCAGTCGCCCCGTAGGCCAGGTAGTCGGTAAAGCGGGCCAGACCCCGCCCCGGCGGCGGGTATCGGAAATCCCGCAGCCTTTCGCCGATCATGGCAATGGCCAGGCGGTTCCGGTAGCGCCGGGGCATACGAGCCAGGACGAGCGCCGGATCGAAAAAGGTCACGTGGTTGGCGATCACCAGCACGGGCTCCCGAAGTCCACGCCAGTGTCTTCGCCCACTCACCCGGGTCCAACAGAGCAGGTGGGTGATCGGCCGGATGAGACAGTGCTGGAACAGGAAGCGCATCCAGGTGGCGGGCCGCCTCAAGGACCAATAGGGATAGGGATAAGGGCGCCAGGATCTGCCGGAAGCTTCGGGGGCCGCCCGGGAGGGGCCGGGGCTCGGGAGCGGGTCCGAGGGAGCCCGCGAGTCGCCTCCCGTTTCAGGACTTGGAGAAACCGCCTCAGCCGGCCTGGCCTCGGGGAGAGCGTTCGGTCGGCGGAGCAACTCTTCCAGGTCGCCCAGGGTGAGAGCCTCGGTGACTTTGGATTCGTCCAGGTCCATGCGAAAGCGATCTTCCAATTGGGTGATGAGTGCCACCCTGGCCAGGGAATCCAGCTTGAGATCGGCGGTCAGATTGGCTTGGCGGTCCCGCCGCTGAGGCGTGGTACCGGTGATGCCCTCAGCGAGCGTCAGGATTTCGCCCAGCAGGCTTCCCCGGCTGCCTCCGGACTGGCCGGCCGGTTCACTTCCCTGCCGGCTCGCAAACCGAACCAGGTCCCGCTTGCGTACTTTCTGAGTGGCCGTTCGGGGGAAATCGCGCTCGGGCCAGATCACCCAGTGCCGGATCTGCTGGTATGGGCTGAGGCCCTGGTTGGCGCGTTGGACCGCCGCGGATGGATCGGCGTCCGGGCTCTTTGGGATCAGCACGGCCACCGGTTCGGGACCTCGAGCGCTGTCGACTCCTACCACCGCGCTGTCGCCGATCTCGGGCTGCCGATTGAGGGCCGATTCGATATCCGCCGGGTAGACGTTCAGGCCCGCCGAGGTGACAATGACTTCCTTGCGCCTGCCGCGGAAATAGAGGTTTCCCCTGTCGTCCCGCTGCCCGAGGTCCCCCGTCCGCAGCCAACCCTCGCCGTCGGTCAGGGAAGACGCCTCCGTCCCCCAGTAGCCGGATGAGATATTGCGGCCCCGCACCAGGATCTCGCCGCCTTCGTCCAGCTTGATCTCCTGGCCGGGCATCGGCTTTCCGATCGACCCCCGGCCGGGTCGAAAGGGGTGGGCAAGGCTGATGATGGCCGCCGCTTCGGTCATTCCGTAGCCCTGCATGACGACATAACCCAATTTCTTCCAGAACTCCTCGGTACTGGAGTCGAGCGTTGCCCCTCCCGAAAGGAGGGCCCAGAACTTCCAGCCGAATCGTCGCCGGACGTGGCGAAACATCCACCAGCGACGCAGCCAGTGCCGGCCGGCACTGCGATCGAACAACTCGCCCAGCGGGGGGCGGAGATTCTGGGCGGCCTCGTCCCTCTCGACCTTGTCCTGCAGCAGCTCCAGGATGCGGGGAACGGTGGCCAGCACCGAGATCCGCTCCCGGCGAATGGCCGCGATGATCTCCGAGGGATTGAGGGTATTGAGAAAGAGGGCCTGGCCGCCAAGCAGGGGCGGCACGAAAATGCCCATCATCTGGCCGAAGACATGGCTGAGGGGCAGCAGGCTCAGGAAGCGGATGGGATGGACCGGAGCCGCCCACTTGACGTATTTCCGGATCTCGGTTTCGAGGGGAGTCAGATTGGCCAGCAGGTTCCTATGGGTGAGTCGAATCCCCTTGGGCGCCGCCGTGGTCCCCGAGGTAAACACGATCTCGGCCAGGTGGTCGCCGGTGATCTTGCCGCCGTAACTCCAGTCCGGGGTCGGGGGCTGTCTGGCGGCGCTATGGCAGAACCCCGCGACTGAATCCGCCGGTGACTGCAGTTCTTCCAGCGCGGCGCCGGGGCTTCCTCCAAGAACCAGCCTGGGCCGGGTCTGGCGCTCGATGCCGGCAACGAACCCCGGGGAGCTCTGAACATCCAGGGGGACCACGACCACCCCCCGCATCAGGCACCCCAGGAAGACGGCCACCCATTGGGGGGAATTGTCTTCCCACAACACCAGCCGGTCACCCTTGACAAGGCCCCTGGCCCCCAGCTCCCGGGCCACCTGGAAGGCGGTCTCGGCCAGCCTGCGATAGGACCAGTAGTCTGTCCGCAGCCCGGAGCGGCCCATAAGCGCCGTGTCGTCGCCGCGCTCCAAGAACTCGGGCAGATAGCTCAGCAGGGTTTCACGCATTGAGTGTATTGGCGCCTGACTGACGGCGCCGACGGACCGGAGACCCTCCGGACCTCGGTCTCACCCAAGGATCTCCGGCAGGTGCCCGAGGCCTTCGATGACGCCGTCCGGTGGCGGATCGAGATTGTTCTCGTCTTGGGGCTGATACTTGCCGGTTCGGACCAGGATTGTTCGCAGGCCCACCCCTTGGGCGCCGCCAATGTCGGATTCCCAGTCGTCCCCCACCATGGCCGCCTGATGAGGGGGCAGTCCGAGGTGGGAGAGGGCCAAGCGGAAGAATTCCCTTGAGGGCTTGCCGATCACCCGGGCGCTGCGTCCGGTGGCGAACTCCAGGGCGGCTACGAAGGGTCCCATGTCCAGCGTGAGTTTGCCCCGGGTCATCCAGTAGCGGTTCTTCTGCATGGCAATCAGCTCCGCGCCGTCCATCAGCTTGCGGAAGACGCGGTTGAGCAGGTCGAAGGTAAACCCTTCCATCAGATCGCCCAGGACCACGAAGTCGGGATGGTCTTCATCCAGTCTCAGGCCCTGGAACTCCTGGATGGAGTCGCCCCGGGTGACCACCCAGCAGCGGGCCTCCGGATGACGCCGCAGCATGAGGCTGGCTGCCACCGGAGCCGTGAATATCTCAGAGTCATCGGACTCGATGCCCAGGGCGCCGAGCTTGTCCCGGATGGTTTCCCGCCGCTTGTTGGTGGTGTTGGTCACAAAGCGAAGCCGGTGCCCGCGTTCCCTCAGGTAGGCGATGGCCTCGGCGGCTCCGGGAATCAGGCGGTTGTCCTCATAGACGGTGCCGTCCAGGTCCAGCATCAAGCCGCACAGTCCGGTGAGTGTCGCCTTCATCGTTCCTGGCCTCGGAATCTTCCGTGGGCACCGTGCCCTGGCAAGCAGCCACGGCTGTGCCTTTGCTCCCGCCCGGCGATGCAGAGGGAATGCGCCCTATTATAGCCGTTCCCTGCGGGCGCGCATTGGGCGGCGGGTCGGACAACCGTTGGAATCCACTCCACCGCATCAGTCTTCGCCATTCGGCTCGGCTTCTGCGACTCCTGGCGGCCTTGGGCTGCGGGCGCCCCCTGGCTGGGGACTCGACGTGTGTTCCCCACCGCACAAGCCTTCGCCCTTAACGTGGCTGGTGCGTACCCGCGACGGCGCACAAGATCTCGCCCTTGGCTCGCCTTGTGCGAACCCCCTACCGGATCGGCCTTCGCCATTCGGCTCGACCTCTCCGACTCCCCCTCAAGGGAGGAGTGATACTGAGTTTCTTGAACGAGGTTTCGGGGAATTGAGAGCAGACGCCCGGAGATAATCGTTTGAAAAATCCTCTCCACCGGCAGTGTCGTGGGTTAAGGGAGAGCCGCGTATGCGGCGAATCAAGAGCTGCGTCCCCGAAAGCACGGCCTCCAAAAAACGAATCACTCCCCCCTTGAGGGGGAGTCGGCGAGAGGGCGAAGCCCGTCTTCGAGCCGGAGGGGGGCCAACGCGGCGCCGCAGGAGTGACTGCCACCGGCACAGACCGCAAGACGCCGGCTCGTCCGCCGGCGACGGCCCCGGAGTGAGCCCGCCCCCGTGGTGGTCCCCGTGGTGGTTTGACACCCCCCACCCCCTGTGCTACTTTCCGGCCATGCTTGCCAACCGTCAATTCCGGGTGATTTCAGCCCTGCTGTTGTCATTGGCTGCGGTGGGTTGCGGGGATTCCGGCCGTCCGGCCGCCGACCCGGAGACAGTCGCCCGGGAGGAGGCCTACCGGGATCAGGTGACCCTCTCCAGCCTGGGACTGGCCAAGGGGGAAAACTTCCTGGGGGACGAAATCTTCTACGTGGAAGGGACACTGACCAACGGTGGGGAGAGCACCATCCGGAAGGTGGAGTTGACCTTCCGCTTCAAGGATTCTCTCGACCAGGTCGTCCTGAAGGAAGCGCGCACCGCCCTGGAGTATCGGGGGAAGCGCGGGATCGCTCCCCAGAAGGCCGCCGAATTTCAGGTGGCCTTTGAAAACCTGCCCCGGGACTGGAACTACGTGGTCCCGGAGGTGCAGGTCAGCGGGATCGGCCTCCAGTAGACTGTCGGCCACCAGTCGCCGGGCTACCAGTCCTGACTCAGGCGGTCGGCCGGGTAGGGCGGCAGGCCGACCTCTCTCATCATTTGCTGGGTGCGCCCGACCGGGTATTCCACCCTCCGGCATCATCATTCGACGACCACGCCGGCCCGACCCAGGGCGAGTTTGAGTTGCATCTCCGACTGGAAGCAGGTGGCTACAATCCCGGCCTGCCGGGCGGCTTCGACGTTTTCGGGTCGATCGTCGGCAAAGAAGATTTCTTCGGGGAGGACCCCGGCTCGATCGATGGCGATCCGATAGATGGCGGGTTCCGGTTTGAGGCAGCCCAGTTCGTAGGACAGGAGACGTTCCTTGATATGGCGGACCAGGGGATAGTTTTTCCAGATGAACTCGAAGTGGACTTCATTGACGTTGGAGAGCATCAGGAGCCGGTAGCGGCGCTTCAGGCTGAGCAGAAAGGATTCCGCCAGCAGGGGTTCGGGCAGGAACAGGGACGTCCAGAGCTGTTCGAACTCCTCGGTTGAGACGTCCAGCCGCAGGCGGGCGCACATGGTCCGGTAGAAGTCGGACCGGGAATAGTGGCCCCGATCGAATAGCAACAGGGGTTCCCTGTCAGTCAGGACTTGCTTGATTTCCGTCAACGACAGTGCGGAGCGTGTGCCGAGCGAGGCCAGTGGAATGGCTGGGTCGTAGTCGATGATGACTTTGCCCATATCCAGGCAGATCACTTTAATCATGGCGGGAACGAAACTGAAACATTGTCTGGTGGGTCATCCGGCCTCACCCACGGCCTGCATCAACCCTCGCATGTAACCAACGGCAAACAGGCGGCCCAGCATGGTGTAGCCGGCCTCGCCTTCTTCTTCGCCCGCCAGTTGAGGAACGTGGTCGGGCCGCATGGGGCCGTCGAACCTGATGTCGCGGTAGGCTCGCATGGCTTCCACCATGTCGGTCTGCCCCTCGTCGTGAAAGGTCTCCACAAACCGGTTGCTTGTTCCCCGGATGTCCCTGAAATGGACGTACTTGATGTGAGGTCCCAGCCGCCGGATGGTGGAGGGGATTTCCGCTCCCATTTCGGCGAAGGTCCCCTGGCAGAAGCAGATGCCATTGGCCGGACTTGAACTCAGGCCGATCAGGCGTTCGAAACTTTCGACGCTGTTCATGATGCGGGGAAAGCCCTGGAAGTTGGAAATGGGAGGATCGTCCGGATGCATGGCCAGGGTGACCCCGCATTCCTCGGCCACGGGCAGGATTCTCTCCAGGAAGGTGTCCAGGTTCTCCCAGAGGCGGTCGACCGAGGGCCGGTCCGCCTTGGTGAATGAGGGCTGCGGCAGGTTGCTCAGGTCGAAGCCGGTGACCAGGGCGCCACCGCGGCCCGGTTCGCTGACCGAAGTCCTGGCCCAGTCGCCGCCGGCGATGAAGTTGTAGCACAGCAGGCCGATGCCGGCTCGCCCCATGTTGCCGATCAGGGTCTTCATCTGCTCGATCTCGGCATCACGCCGGGGGCCGCCCAGCTTGATGTCCTCAATGGGCAGGTAGCCCTCGATAACCGGAACCTGCAAACCGAAGGACTCGATCCTGGCCTTCCGGTCGGCAAGGTCGGAATAGTCCAGTCCCGGGAACCGGATAACCACGTCGGAGACCCCCACCTGGCTCGCCAGTCGGAGGTGGTGGTCGGAAATGGGGGTGAGCACGATGCCAATGCGCATGGGACTCCTCAAAGGGTGGTGGCCGGCATGGGACACGGACCTTGAACCGCGGTCGCGGCCGTTCGGCGGCCCTATTGTAACCTGTATCACCTCGAAACAAACCCGTTCCCCCGGATCGTAAAGCGCCACGGCTTGGACAGCCAGGGCTCGGGAGTCTGGCCCAGGCCGATGCGGGGCGTGGACTTAACTGAGGATGGCGGCACCACCTCCCCAGGGGCCAGGGTGAGCGGCGAGTCGGGCCGGCAGCAGTCCAGGCCGTTTTCTCCCCGGGCGATCCCCAGGGCCCGGGTCAGCTTGGCCGGACCGCTGGCAAGTTGGGACAGGGGCTTGCCGCCGCGGCGCTCCTGCATGCGCGCAATGCCCTCCAGAGGCTCGAAGGCTCGAATCAGCACCGCCGCCGGGAATCCATCCGCCTCGGTGACCAGGTTCAGCATCCAGTGCATGCCGTAGGTGAAGTAGACGTAGGCGAATCCCGGGGGGCCGTACATGATCTCGGTTCGCCGGGTTCGGCCCGCCCTGGCGTGACAGGCCAGGTCCCTTTCGCCGATGTAGGCTTCGGTTTCGACAATGGCCCCTGCCAGCAGGGTCCCGCCCAGTCTTCGGATGAGACGGCAACCCAGCAGTTCACGGGCAACCGTTTGGGTGGGGCGGTCGAAAAAGGATCGTGGCAGGAGATCGTGTTGGCGGGGAGGAGGCAAGGGTCGTGTCCCGGTCGGGCCTACTCCACCCAGTCGGCGATGAAGATGTTGGTCTCGCCGCGAACTTTTCCGTGGCGGTTGGAGGCGAAGACCAGTTGCTTTCCATCCGGGGAGAACATCGGGAACCCGTCAAAAGTCTCGTCGAAGGTGACCTGTTGCAGGTTGGTTCCGTCGATGTCGATCAGGTAGAGATCGAAGTTGCGGCCCCGGGGGTCGCCCAGGTTGGAGGCGAAGATGATCCGGCGGCCGTCGGGATGGAAGAAGGGACAGAAATTGGCGGCGCCGTTGCGGGTCACCTGAACCCGGCCGCTGCCGTCGGCATTCATGACGAAGATGTCGAGCTGGCTCGGCTCGATAAGGTTCCGGCTCAGCAGGTCCTTGTACTTGGCTTTGGCGGCCTCATCGGTGGGGTGAGAGGCCCGGTATACGATTTTCCGACCGTCGGGCGAGTAGAAGGCGCCCCCGTCATAACCCAAAGTGTGGGTGAGCCGCTGAACTTCCGAACCGTCGGTGTTCATGGAGTAAAGCTCCAGGTCTCCGTCCCGCATGGAGGTGAACACGATCTTTTTCCCGTCCGGAGACAGGGTAGCTTCGGCATCGTAGCCCGCAGTGTCGGTCAACCGGGTGAGGCGTTGGTCGAAATCCGAAAGGAAGATGTCGTAGTCGGGGTAGATGGGCCACACGTATCCCCGGGAAAAGTCGGGCCGAGGCGGACAATTTTCGCTGCCCAGGTGGGTGGATCCGTAGACGAAATGCCGGCCGTCCTTGAGGAAATAGGCGCAGGTGGTGCGGCCCTTGCCGCTGCTGACCCGGGTGATGCCGCTGCCGTCGGTGCCCATCACGAAGATCTGGTCGCACTGGCCGCCGTCGCGGGTCGCTTGAAAGATCAGGCGTTGGCCGTCGAAGGAGAAGTAGGCTTCGGCATTCTCTCCTCCGAAAGTCAGTTGACGCAGGTTGCTCAGGTGGCGTTCGGCGGTTGCGTCCGCGGTTGCGGGCTCATCCGGCGCCTGGCAGCCGGCCAAAGCCAGCAGTAAGCAGACCGGCGCCATTCGTATAGCCCAGGGGATTGTCATTTGGCCTCATCCTTTTGGGGTTGCTCGACCGGAGTCACTCCTCTTCCCATGCCGCCTGGATGCTATTGTAGGTAACCTCCACCAGCGTTTTCAATTGGGGCCGGGTGATCGAAAGCGGCGGCATCAGCACAACGGTGTCGCCGAGCGGCCTCAGAAGGACGCCTCGCCGCCGGGCCTGCAAGACCACCCGATGGCCCATGCGGCGTCCCACCGGAAAAGGCTGCCTGCTGTCGCGGTCCCGGACCAGCTCGATCCCCACCATGAACCCCAGTTGCCGGACGTCCCCGACGCAGGGCAGCTCCCACATGCGCCGCAGCGCCCTGGTCAGGGTGCCGATCTTTCCCTGCAACTTCTCCAGGGTCTTCTCCTTGCTGAAGACCTCCAGATTGGCCAGGGCCGCCGCGCAGGCCAGCGGATTCCCCGTATAGGTATGCCCGTGAAAAAAGGACTTGAATTCGTCATACTCGCCCAGAAAGGACTCGAAGATCTCCTCGCTGGTCAGGGTGGCCGCCAGGGGAAGCGTGCCTCCGGTGATTCCCTTGGCCAGAGCCACAAAATCCGGCCGGATGTCCTCGTGTTCCAGGGCCAGGAATCTGCCGGTTCTGCCGAACCCGGTCGCCACTTCATCCAGGATCAGGTGAACCCCGAAGCGCCGGGTCAACTCGGCCAGCCCCCCCATGTAGCCTTTCGGCATGGGCACCATTCCCCCCGCTCCCTGGATCATGGGTTCCACCACCAGGCCGCAGATCTCGCGATGGCGGGTCCGCAGCACCTGCTCGACCTCGCCGAGGTGATCGATCTCACGCTGCGGCGGCTGTTTCCCCGGGGGGTATCGGTTGCAATAGGGGTATGCCACCTTGATGGTGGGAAACAGCAGGGGACGAAAGATCTCGTGGAAGAGCCGGACGCCGCCCACGCTCACCGATCCCAGGGTGTCGCCGTGATAGGCGTTGGCGTAGGCCACGAACTTCTTCTTGGAGTCCCATTGCCGGCCCTGGTTTCTCCAGTACTGGAAAGACATCTTGAGGGCGATCTCGACGGCCGTGGCCCCGTCGTCGGAAAAGAAGACCCGGGTCAGGTTCGGGGGCGTGAGCTCTACCAGCCTGCCGGCCAGTTTCACCGCGGGAACGTTGGTCAGTCCAAGCAGGGTGCTGTGGTCCAGGCGATCCAGTTGGCGGCGGATGGCCCGCACGATGTGGGGGTGGGAGTGGCCGTGGATGTTGGCCCAAAGCGAAGAGACCCCATCCAGATACTTCCGCCCCTCGGTGTCGTACAGGTAGACTCCCCGGCCCCGCTCGATCACCAGTTGAGGGGATTCCATCCACTCCTTCATTTGAGTGAAGGGGTGCCATAGGGCCTGCTTGTCCAGCCGTTCGAGATCCGTTTCCGTCCGGTCCATGGGCGACGCGTTGGTCATGAGATGAAGGGTCCGGGTCCGACAGAAGTTCGTCTCCGCCGGTGACTCAACCTGCACATCGATGTAAGAAATCCATCAAGGAACAAGGATGCGGGCGGGACGCCCGCGCTCCCGGGGGGCACGACCCGTCCCGGTCAGGGCCGGGGCGGGTGCAGTCTGCCGGCATAAACCAGCGTCTCGTATTCGAAGGTGACCTTTCCTTCGACCTGCCAATCCTCGAAAATCCGGTCCAGCGCCTGCATCAGGGGCAGGTGGCCGGGTTGTCCGGGCAGCGGTACGAAGGAGCAGGACAGGGTGCGACCGATGAGCCCCTCCCGATCGAAGACCTGAGAGTTGGCCAGAATCTTTCTGTGAAACGCTTGCGGACCGAAGAAAGCCTGCAACTGGGCCTGGCCGATGTTCTGGTGGCGAACCCGGGCGTAGTCGGTGCCGTGCCGCAGCAGCAACTCCTCGTAGGCTCTCAGGAAGCGGGTGCTCTCGGTCTTGCGCTGATTCCAGACCAGGACCGCGAAGGCCGGAGGGTTGGAGATGCGCCGGAACTCCTCTCGGGCCCGGTCGATCGGGAACCAGTGAAACGACTGGCCGGCAAGGATGAGATCCACCGACCGGCTGCCAAGGGTAGTGGCTTCAGCCCGACCATCGATGCTCCGGAAGCGGGGGTAGCCCTTCAGGTGGGCTTCAGCCGTCCGCCGCATCTCGGAATTGGGCTCGACGCCCACCACGGGGTGGCCGTGCCGCAGGAAGAGCTCGGCCAGCAGCCCCGTCCCGGAGCCGATGTCGGCGACGCGGTGGGCAGGCTTCAGGGCCGACAGTTCCCTCAGCCATTCGGCCAGACCGTCGGGGTAACCCGGGCGATACTTTCGATAGTATTCGACCCGCCCCAGAAAGCGTTCCGGAGCCTTGAAGGGGGGAGGCAATGGGGGATTCATGAGGAAAAACGGCCGATCGCTGAATAAAGACGAACCACGAATGAACACGAATAGACACGAATGCAGATGGGCCTACATCAACTACGACCCCGATTCCTGGCCAAGTTCCTTGATTCGAATGTTGCGGAACTCGACCTTGGTCCCGTGCCCCAGGAAGCCGATATGGCCGCTCTGCAGGGCCACTCCGGGGTGTTTCTCCAGGACCTCGGGGTCGGTCACCGAATCCAGGTCGAAGTCGACGATGACGGTGCCGTTCAGGGTAACCGTAATCTGGCGGCCCAAAGCGCGGATCTCCTCCTGGTTCCACTCTCCCGTCGGATTCAGGAAGCCCCGCTTGGCCGGAGCCAGGTCATAGACCGATCCGTGATACTGGGTCGGGCGGAGCTTGTCCCTGTAACGGGGTGAGTGGTTGTCGAGGACCTGGATTTCCAATCCCTGGTAGGCGGCATCCCCGACCAATGGAGAGCGGATGCCGACGCCGTTGTTGGAGCCGTCCTGCAGGCGAAACTCGAAGCGCAGGACAAAGTCCGCATACTCCCGCTCGGTGAAGAGGTTGCCCCCACCCTCGGCGGGGCAGATCAACACCCCGTCCTCCGCCAGGTAGCCCTCCCCGACTGTCCCCACCGGCTGCCACCCCTGAAGGGACTTGCCGTCAAACAGCGGCACGAAGCCGGGCTCCGGAGCCGAGGAACGACCGCAGGCCAGCCAGGCGACCATCAGAAGGGCAAGGATCGAGTGCTTCATAGTGTCCCGGTGTTTGTCGGGGTTCCGGCTTTGGCGGGAATTTCAGGATTGCAGGCCGGATCACTCGGGAATCTGGTGGTCCATCTCGACCGCCGGCTCATCCACGTCCGGGCATCCTACCACCTTGGCCGGAACCCCGGTGACGGTGCAGTGGGGCGGAACATCGGCCAGGACCACGCTGCCTGCTCCGACCTTGGCGCCCTCACCCACGTGCACGTTGCCCAGAATCTTGGCGCCGGCCCCGATCAACACTCCACGATGGACCTTGGGGTGGCGGTCTCCACTCTCCTTGCCCGTTCCGCCCAGCGTCACCGCGTGCAGCATGGAAACCATGTCGTCGACCACGGCCGTCTCGCCGATGACCACGCCCGTCCCATGGTCGATGAAGACCCCTTTACCGATGCGGGCGGCCGGATGAATGTCGACCCCGAAGACTTCCGAAATCCGGTTCTGGAGCAGCAGTGCCAGTTGATGGCGCTCTTGCGTCCACAACCAGTGGGCCACGCGGTAGGACTGGAGGGCATGGAATCCCTTGTAGTAAAGCAGAGGCTCGGCGTAGCTGTTGCAGGCGGGGTCCCTGTCGCGAAAGGCCCTCAGATCCTCCCGAACCGCGGCTCGAATGGTGGCGCTGTCGGCCAGGGCCTCGTCGATAACGTCCCGGATCAGCATGGGAGACAGGCTGGGACTGGTCAGCTTGGCGGCAAGATGAAAGCTGAGCGTGTCCTCCAGGCTCTGGTGATTGAGCACGGTGGAATGCAGAAAGCTGGCCAGGATGGGTTCGCGCTCCGCTTCAAGCGAGACATCTTCACGGATATCGCGCCAAACCGTGTCGCTCCCGACAGCCTCTTGTTTGAGCAGGCTCATGTTCGGTTCCGGATACAGGCTCACTCGGCCGCCGACCGCCCGGCGCCCGGCGAAAGAAGATACCCACAATTCCCTTGACCCGCGGATAATCGAGTCGGCTATTTAAGCCGAAAATCCGATTGAAGTCAATTCGCCCGGCCTTTCCCCTACCCGAAAAGAACCACGGGGGAGATGAATCCCGCCGCTATTCGGGGTACACTAATTTGGCGGGAACGATCGGTAACCCGTCGGTTCGGGAGGAGGATGCGGTGAAGACGAGAATCCGTGGAGTTCACAGCCTGCTTGGTCTGGGAATCGCCCTGGCCTGTATTCCGGCTGTCCCGGCGCTGCCGCAAGGTTCGCCTGACCCTTCCAAGGTAAACACGGTGAAGGCATTCATGGGCGCCAGGACGCTGAGGCACAACGTCGAAGCCCGCAAACTCATGACGGCGGGGTTGGAGAAGCGCTATCTGCGCGGCAAACGTCTCTCCATCCGGGTGCGTAGCGGTCGTGTCGCCGCCTTCAACTTCAGTCCTGCCGCCATATTTCCTCTGGGCGACGACAAGTTCCAGGTGTCGGTGCAAAGCACCTGGGTAGACCTCAACAACCAAGTGAGCAGCCGGGTCAACGAGCAGATCCGGTTCGTCAAGATCCGGGGAGACTGGCTGGCCGAAGATATCAAGTTCCTGAGGTCCGATCCCCGCAGGCCCATAATGCCCTTCAACGTGGCCAGCGAAAAGCGGGCCAAGTTCGCCATGAGGGTGGCCAAGCGATTCATGAGGCACCTGATCGACCGCAACGTCGAAGCGGCCAGCCAGTTGCTGACCCAGGGTTTTCAGAGCCGTTTCGAGAATCAGAGGGTGATGAGCGAATTCCTGCTGGGCTCGGAAGACCCGGCCTACGCCGCCTTCGAGGTGACTTCGTTGGTTCAGACGGAACCCGATCGCATGAGGATGGGGACCACCATCTACCTGGCGGCCAGTGGCGAGACCGGGTTCGAACGGTTGGAAGCCTCGTTGATCCTGTATAGAGGCAGCCTGGACTGGGTGGTGGACGAAGTGGCGTTCAAGGAAAGCTGAGCCCCGCTGTCATCCTCTCCTGCCTGTTCGTTATTCCTCGCTGAATTCCGTTTGCACGCTGGCCGAGAGGGTCTGGATCATGGCCTTGGCCTGTGCGGCAAACCTTCCCTCGGGCTCATACAGCAGGTAATTCTCGAAGGCCTCAACGGTGCCCGGCGCGGGAATCGTCTTGCCGTCAGCAGTAAATGTGGCCGTGGCTACCAGGCCCATTCCGATCTGGTAGTGGGCGTTGGCGTGTTTCGGATCGGCTTCCACGGCCTTCTTGAAGGCCTCCAGGGCCTCCGCGTTCTTGCCGCTGTTGCTCAGCACCACGCCCAGGTTGTAGAAGGCCTGTCCGGCCCTGCCGGGATCGAGTTCGGCCGCCTTTTCCATGGCTTCCACTGCAAGGTCCGGCTCACCCTTGTTGCCATAGACGATTCCGATGTTGAAATAGTACTCCCCCTCCGCCAGGGGATCGGGTCGGTCGGCCAGAGCGGCAATGGCGCTCTTGTAGGCCTCGACCGCCCGATCGTGCATCTTCAGCCTCTGGAAGGAGATAGCCAGATTGCCGTGAGCCACGTGCTGGCTGGGATCTATTTCCGCGGCCCTGCCGAAAGCGGCGGCGGCGGCGGCGTATTTCTTGGCCATGAAGAGCTTTCGCCCCTCGTCGAAAGCCGACTTCATGCTGGTGAACTTCTTCTCTGCGGCTTCCCTGCGTATGCGCTCCTGCTCCATGGCCTCTCGTTCCTCGTCGCTCAACTGGGCCAGGGCCTGCTTTCTGATTTCGGCCAGGTCGAAGTCCAGCGTGTTCTCGTTTCCCAGCTTGATCTGGAACTCCTTGTAATGGGCCACCGGCTGGCCGTCGATGGCCAGGACCACCTTGTAGAAGGCCGGTCTGAGCCCCCCGATAGAGTAGTGTCCCTTCTTGTCGGTCTTGACCTGGTAGTTTTTTTCGACCTTGAGTCGGTCCAGGCTGATCACGGCCCCTTCCAGGGGCTGTCCATCCTCGCCGATGACCTCTCCGGTGAGGAGGCTCTGGGCCGGCAGGGCAGCCGGCAACAGAAGGGTTGCGGCGGCCAGCATGACGAGGGTTGGCAGGGAGAGTATCTTTGTATTCATGGAAACCTCCAGCGACGGATTCTGGCGGCTCGCCCGCATGTCTCACCAGGGGGCTCGCCAAGCTTTCCCTTTTGGATAAACTCTACCGCAATAAAGCCGTCCGGGGCTAGATTTTCTCGGAGTGAAGATAGGGGGTAGGATCCTCCAGGCCGGCTTCCCGAAATCCTCTCCTCCGCAGGGCGCAACTGTCGCAGCGCCCGCAGGCGACGTCCCCGTCCCGATAACAGGACCAGGTCAGGTGGAGGGGAGCGCCCAGCCGGAGTCCGGCCGCTACGATTTCGCTCTTGTTCATCCGGATGACCGGTGTCAGGATCTGCAGGCGGGTCTCGGGGCGGGTTCCGGCTTCAATCAGGCGGTTGAAGGCGTGGTAGTACTCGGGACGGCAGTCCGGGTATCCCGAGCTGTCCTCGAAGACTGCTCCGATGAATATGGAGCGGGCGCCCAGCACCTCGCCCCAGGAGGTTGCGATGGAGAGAAAGTGGGCATTCCGGAAGGGCACATAGCTGCTGGGAATCCCCCGGCGCTCCAAGTCGGCCTCTTCAACCGCCATGGCGGCATCGGTCAGGCTGGACCCTCCAATTCGACCCAGATGGGACAGCTCGCACACCAGCGTTCTAGCTATCCCGTAAAATTCGGCGATGCGTTGAAAGGCCCTCAATTCCTGGCGGGCGGTACGCTGTCCGTAGGAGACGTGGAGGAAGGCTGCCTCGTGCTGCTGCAGAGCCATGGCGGCACAGACGCAACTGTCCATGCCCCCGCTCACCAGTACCACTGCCAGTTCTTTCTTCATGGTTCGGCCCACCGGGAACTCGGATCGGCTACTTCAGCACCCGTAGTCGGAAGGACATGACCTTTCCGCGGATCAGGGTACAGAGGTACTGCTCCCAGAATTTTCTCAGGAAGCGGAAGCGCGGACTGCGGTTCTGCAGATTGATCAGCAACTCGAAGCCCAGGTAGCGGTAGAGCTTGAGCAGCCTGACCTCGGAGTATTCCACCGAAAAGCGGGCCTTCGAATAGTAGTTGGTCGGGGATGCCTCTTCGAAGTGCTCGAAGGAGCGGCTGTTGAGGTGCCAGCGGTGGGAGGGGTCTTGCCAGGACGAGGTGTCGGTGTAGTGGGGCGTCACCACTTCCACCAGGGCTCCGGGGCGGGCAATGCGATGGACTTCCTCCATGGTGCGAACGATGGACTGGATGTGTTCCACCACGTGAGACATCCGAACGTGATCGAAGGAGTCCGAGGGAAAGGGATAGGGATAGCGGTCCAGGTCGTGGACCACGTCCACCCCCTCCAGGGGCACCACGTCCAGGCCGATGCTTCCGGGAAGCTTGAAGCGGCCGCAACCGATGTCAAGGCTCTTTCGGCTCAAAACCGGAATCCTTCAGGCATTTCACCCGCGGGCCAGGGAGCCCTGCCCCGCACCCATCAGCGGAATTGTAGTCGATGTCCGAGACGGGTCACACCCCTATTAATGCGGTATACTGAGGAGCCTTTTGCAAAATTCCGCAGGTAGGGGACGGACGCGAATCCCCGGCGCTCGGCGACGAATTTTGCAAACGGCTCTGAGGCGAGTCCGGAGATCTTCCGGAGGCGATCCCCTTGAGCCAGCCTACTGTTGCCATCATCGGCCGTCCCAACGTCGGCAAGTCCACCCTGTTCAACAGAATCTGTCGACAGAGGCGTTCCCTGGTGGGCAATGAGCCCGGAATGACTCGAGACCGGGTGATTGCCCGTGCCGAGTGGGGCGGACGGCAGTTCGAGATCATAGACACAGGAGGCATGGTCCCGGGCGATCGGGATCCGATGCCGGGATTCATTTTCGAGCAAGCCGAGACGGCCATCCGGAAGGCGCACGTCCTGGTGCTGGTGGTGGACGGGCGCGCCGGGCTCACTCCCCTCGACCAATCCCTGGGGAAGCTGTTGATCGAATGCTCCAAGCCGGCGGTGGTGGCCGTCAACAAGTGCGACAGCGACAGCCAGTCGATCCTTGCCTCGGAATTCTCCGAGCTGGGTCTGGGCGAAGTGATCCCCCTGTCCGCGGCCCACGGCTTGAACGTGGGCGACCTCCTGGACGAAGTGGTCAAGCACCTCCCCAGGGGAAGCCGCTCCAAGCGCTTGCCACCCGGCGAAATTCGGGTCGCTATCGTGGGCAAACCCAACGTGGGCAAATCGACGCTGCTGAACCGCATCCTGGGAGAAGACCGCACCATCGTGTCCCCGATTCCGGGAACCACCCGCGATGCCGTCGATTCCCGAGCCACCCGCAACGGCAGGGTCTATCGGTTCATGGACACCGCCGGCATCCGCAAGAAACGTCAGACTTTTCTTCAGGCGGAAAAGCTCAGCGTCATGATGGCACGCAAGAGCGTGCAGCGGGCCGACCTGGCCCTGGTCATGATGGATGCCACCGAGGCGCCCACGTCGCTGGATTCCGCCATCGCAGGATACGTGCAGGAGGTTGGAGCCTCCGCCATTCTGGTCGTCAACAAATGGGATCTGATGCAGAAGGACAGTGGTACCATGGTGGCCTTCGAGAAGCGGGTGCGCTCCAGGGTGCGGTTCCTGGCCTACGCTCCCATGGTGTTCGTTTCGGCGGCCACCGGCCGGCGCGTACCCAAGCTGATCTCGCTGATCGACCAGGTCTTCAAGGCGAGGCGCACCCGGATCGGAACCGGGGAGTTGAATGGGTTCCTGCAACGGGAGGCCCTTCGGGACGCGGCCGTGCCCTTCAGCCGGCAGGTCAAGGTGCAATACATGACCCAGGTGCACGATTCTCCGCCGACTTTTGTGCTCTTCACCGCTCGAAAGTCCCCGCTTCACCCCTCCATTCAACGGTACCTGGTCAACCGGATCAGAGAGCGCTTCGGGTTTGTGGGCACTCCGGTGGTGTTGAAGCACAAGGTGGAGAGGAAGGCGGGCTAGCCGCATTGAGTACGGACTTCGTCCCCCATGGACAGCGACCCCATGCCGGTTTCGTTTTCGATAGCGTACAGTTGCAGTAGTGAGCAGCAGCCAAAGGACTGCCGGCCCGATCATGCCAGAACGATCTCTTAAGCTCGTGAATCGCCAGCGAGGAAGCGCGGATTCGGAGGCTCCGGTCGAAATTCCCGACAAGTTGTTTTTCAGTATCGGCGAAGTGTGCAAGCTGGTGAAGGTGGAGCCCTACGTCCTGCGCTTCTGGGAATCGGAGTTCCCACGCCTCAAGCCCGGCAAAGGGCCCAACGGCCGCCGCATGTACCGCAAGCGGGATATCGAGACGGTTCTAGCCATCAAGAACCTCCTCTACGACCAGGGGTTCACCATCGCGGGGGCACGGAAAGCTCTCGCCGCCGGAGCGGCTGCCGCCGGACCGCGCCGGAGTGATCGGGAATCTCCTCAGGAGTCGGAGAGACCCCCTGCGGGGGCGGAATCGGCCGCATCCGCGGGCGCCGCGGAGAGGGTCCGCACACTCAAGTCGGAGCTCCGCGCCATCTTGACAATCCTGAATCGAAGGTGTTAGATTCCGAGGCGGTTTCGGGACGTAGCGCAGCCAGGTAGCGCACACGCTTGGGGTGCGTGGGGTCGGAGGTTCAAATCCTCTCGTCCCGACCATTTTTTCTTCTGAGTCCATCATTGGCTGCAATCTTACTGACCAACGACGACGGGATCCACTCCGCAGGAATCACCTCGCTGGCTCGCTCTCTTTCCCACCTGGGACAGGTCATTACCGTGGCGCCCGATCGGGAGAGGAGTGCCTCCAGTCAGGCCCTGACGCTTTGGAGGCCCATCCGCTACCAAGAGGTTGGAGTGGATCGCTACTCGGTGGAGGGGACACCGGCGGACTGCGTGATCATTGCCCTGAACCACATCCTCCCGGGCAGGCCGGATCTGGTGATCTCCGGAATCAACCGCGGCTCCAACCTGGGCAATGACATCGCCTATTCGGGCACGGTGGCGGGGGCTATGGAAGCCGCCAGGCACGGGATCCAGGCGGCAGCCGTCTCACTGGCGAGGCGGGCGGACTTCGACTTTGAAGAGGCGGCACAGTTCACGGCCCACCTGGCGGAACAACTGCTGAACAAGCCGCTACCGCGGGGTTTCATCCTGAACGTCAACGTTCCGGCCGGAGGATGGCAGGGAGTGCGGGTGACTCGCCAGGACACCAGCCCCATCGCCAACCTGATCGTGGAGAGCCGGGACCCTCGGGGCCGGAAATACTTCTGGCTGGACCAGGAACTGGAGCCCCGAGACCTGCCGGCTGACGGGGACTCCGACTACGTGGCCGTCCGCTCCGGCTGCGTTTCCATCACACCGCTCAAGCTCGACCAGACCGCCCTGGAGTTGAGTTCCGAGTTGAAGTCCCGGGCGGAATTCCTTTCACCGGCAGCTTGCCGATGATTCAATGACGGGGCGTGGCTCAGCCTGGTAGAGCACCTGGTTCGGGACCAGGGGGTCGGAGGTTCAAATCCTCTCGCCCCGACCATTTGAATCGGTCAGCGGCGCTGAACTTCAATCATCCGACATCCGGCGGCCGGAAGCCGCAAAGCCAGGGACCACCATGGTGGATCTCTCCTTAGCTCCTCTCCAAGCGGTTGAAGCCTCGACAGGGGACCACTCCGCCCTGTCCCAGCGCCTGCAGGCGGAAGGGTACCTGTTCGTTCGGGGACTGATCGATCGGGACAACCTCGGGCGGGTGCGATCGGAAATTGGCCGGCTGCTCATCCGGCACGGCTTCGCGGTCGACGATCCGCGACTGGAGCTGAAGTGGTCGGGCAGGATGCCGGAATCCGATGAGCTGACACCCAGCGGCCCCATCGGCCGCATGATCGGCGACCTGCCTTCATTGACCGAGGTGATTCATGACCGGGGACTCTTCAGATTCCTGGAGGTCCTGTTTGACGGCGAGGTCTTCAGTTGGGTGGAGAACGCCGACCGCGTGCGAATCGTTTTCCAGGATCTCACGCCCGCCAAGACCCGAGGGCAGCACTTCGACTACGTCACTCCGGCCCACCAGGACGGCTACCATTTTCGGGTGGCGTTCGTAACCTGCTGGGTGGCCTTGATGGACATTGACCGGACCACGGGTGGACTGGCCATCTGCAAGCGTTCCCATCGAGAGGGCATGCATCAGCACTGGTACCGGGGCTCCCATTACCTGGGGATCCCGCAGAACGCCGACCAGGCCCGGGAGATGGCTCGAATGGGAGCCGTCCCGGTGGCCGGAGAGGCGGTTCCGGACGACTCGCCCAAGACCTGGCTGCGCTCCGACTACCGGGCCGGCGACGTGCTGATATTCCACCCCCACATGATCCACTGCGGGCTCCCCAACCGGTCGCCTCAATTGCGGGTCTCGGCCGACTTTCGCTACCAGCGCCGGGGCGACCCCACCGTGTGGCAATCCGGCCATCGGCTCTTCGAATGCCATAAATTCCTGGATGCAGCCCGGACCTGCCTGGAGGGGATGGACATCGAACAGGGCGTGGCCGACCGGGCCTGGGAGCTGATGCGCCGCCACGGGCCCAGTCCGGAGATGGACCTCCCGACTCAGGCGCGGCAAATGGTGGACAGAGTGGCGTGACGGGCCGCCTTCTCTGAAACGTCGGCACTCACCAGTCTTCCGGTTTCTCCCCAGAAAAAGCAAGGGCCGCTCCGAAAAGCGGCCCTTGAGCCGACAGCACGCTGCCGGCGGGTATCTGCTTGCAACCATACTTTAGAATTGATGGACGTGCAACCTCTTTTGGAATCACCTCTTTTGGAATCACGGCCGCAATACGTAAAGTAGGATTCCAGGGACGAACGGACACTTTGCGGTGAGGTGAGTATTGGAGATTTTGTTGCCGACGCTGAAGCGTCATGCCATGATTTTGCTCAACGATCAGCGAATTTCCCGACAGGACGCTGACTCATACGAAATCCTCCTCATGACGAAGTTGGAGAGGCCCCTTCCATGAAGCAATTCGCTGCCTCTTGCCTGGTTCTTTTGGCGCCTCTCGTTTTCCTTCCCGCCATCGTCCCCGCCGAAGAAGGCATGTGGAGGCCCGGCCAGCTCCCCTCTCTGGCAGAAAAGCTGAAAGCCTTGGATCCGGAGGTGGACGCCGCGGCGCTGTCGGACCTGACCGGCCACCCCATGAACGCGGTGATCTGGCTGGGCGGCTGCACCGCCTCTTTCGTTTCGCCCCAGGGCTTGGTGATCACCAACCACCACTGTGCTTACGGCTCGATTCAGCACAACTCCACTGAAGAAAACAACCTGTTGGAGAACGGCTTTCTGGCTGCCGGCCGGGCCGAGGAGCTTCCGGCGGCTCCGGGCAGCCGCGTCCTGGTCACGGTGGCGGTAAAGGACGTCACCCGGTCGGTGTTGGCGGCGGTTCCCGATGGAGCCGGCCCCCGGGAGCGCTACCAGGCCATCGAAGACCGGCAGAAGGCGCTGGTTGCAAAGTGCGAGCAGGACGCGGGACATCGATGCCGGGTGGCCGCCTACTCCGGCGGGCTGGAGTATGAGCTGATCAAGCAGTTGGAAATCCGGGACGTTCGCCTGGTCCATGCGCCGGCCCATGCAATCGGCAAGTACGGTGGGGATGTCGACAACTGGATGTGGCCCCGCCACACCGGGGACTACGCCTTCTATCGCGCCTACGTGAGCCCCGACGGAAAGCCGGCGGACTATGCGGAGCAGAACGTTCCCTATCGTCCCCGGCATCACCTGAGAGTCTCCAGCCGGGGAGTCGACAGCGGAGACCTGGTCCTGGTGGCGGGCTACCCGGGGAGCACCAGCCGGTACCGCCTGGCCAGCGAGGTGGAGGGGGTCATCCAGTGGGACTACCCTCGCCGCATCGAGGCCTTCCGGCAGTGGCACGACATCATTGACCGGGCGGTGGCCGGCCGGGAAGAAAAGGCCCTCAAGTATGCGTCGCTGCAGGCCAGCCTGAACAACGTCATCAAGAACTACCGGGGAATGCTGGAGGGCTTCTCCAAGAGCGACATCCTGGAACGAAAGGGGGCTTTGGAGCAGGATCTACAGGCTTGGATCGAAGCCGGTCCGGCCTCGCGGTCCAGGCTGAAGACCGCCGCCGCCGACTTGGGGGAACTGGTGGCCGAGTCGCAGTCCGGCCGGGAGGCGGCTCTTTACTACGATTTTCTCGGAGGCCGGTCGGCGCTGCTGAGAGCCGCCCGCAGGCTGTATCGGCTGAGCCGGGAGCGTCAGAAGCCCGACGGGCAGCGGGAGCCCGGCTACCAGGAACGGGACATGGTGCGCATCCGAGAGAGGTTGAAGCGCATCGATCGGACCTTCGACCCGGAGGTGGACCGCGCCTGCTGGCGCCGATTTGTCCTGAACTACGCCAAGCTCCCGGCAGAGCAGCACGTCCAGGCCTTCGACGACTGGTTCGGGATCCGACCGGCCGGGTTGCAGGAAGCCGAGCTGGACCGGCGCCTGGAGGAGATGTACGGGCAGACCCGGCTGGGAGATCCTGGAACCCGGCTTTCCTGGATGAAGGCGGCCCCCGGGGACTTCGAGGCCAGCCGGGATCCCTTCATCCGGATGGCGGTCAGCCTCTACGACAGCGACATGGAACGGGAGGAGCGCGACAAGGAGCTTCAGGGACGATTCGATCAGGCCCGCCCGCGCTTCATGGAGGCTCTGATCGCCTACAACCAAAGCCGGGGCAAGTCGGTCTATCCCGACGCCAACTCGACCCTCAGGGTCACCTACGGCACGGTCAAGGGATACTCGGCCAAGGATGGAATGCGCTACCTTCCCTTCACCACCCTGCGCGGCATCCTGGAGAAAGACACGGGACAGGAACCCTTCAATGCCCCACCCGGGCAGCTCAAGCTGATTCGCGGCCGGGAATTCGGCAACTACCACGTGAAGGCGCTGGGCTCGGTGCCTGTGAAC
Source organism: Acidobacteriota bacterium (assembly GCA_022821775.1). Taxonomy (GTDB): domain Bacteria; phylum Acidobacteriota; class Terriglobia; order Versatilivoradales; family Versatilivoraceae; genus Versatilivorator. The sequence goes on along the minus strand of JAJECY010000282.1, from coordinate 4,719 downwards.
TTTCTGAGCACACTGGACGCGACCGGAGGCAACTCGGGCTCTCCTACCCTGAATGGACGCGGGGAGCTGGTGGGATTGCTGTTTGACGGTAACTGGGAGAGCATCGTTGCCGACTGGGATTTCATTCCGGCCGTCACCCGGTCCATTCACGTGGACATCCGTTACGCCCTCTGGATCATGGAGCACCTGGACGGCGCCCACCACCTGCTGGCGGAGATGGGCATCGAGGCCGGCCGTTCCTCCGGAGAAACCGCTGCGCTCTCGACTGGACGGTAGGAGCCGTCCTGTCAGCGGGCGGTCTGCCCGCGCCTCAGGGGGGGCTGGGGCTTGGTGGGTTCGTCCGGGTAGAGGTGGCCCACCTGGTCGGCGTAGCCGTTGAACATGAGGGTGGGGCGCCGAGGTCCCCGCCGGGGCGCCGCATTGGCGACCAGCATGTAGTCCCATTCCTGGGACCATCGGGGATGGGGAACGTTGGGGTTCACGTTGCTCAGGTAGCCGTATTCGTGCTGGTAGGGCTTGGCCGACCAGAAGGTTCCGGGCTTCTTGGCGACCAGCTCGATCCTGACGATGGACTTGGGGGACTTGTAGCCGTATTTCCAGGGCACGATGATGCGCACGGGTGCCCCGTGCTGTTTGAGCAGAGGCTTTCCATAGACTCCGGTCACCGCCAGGGTCAGGTCGTTCATGGCCTCGTCCAGCCGCAGGGCTTCGTAATAGGGCCAGGGGTAGTGCCTCTCACTGAGTCCGGGCATCTGACCGGGCCGGTGGGCGGTGATGAAGCGGACGTGCTGGGCCTTGCCGGTGGGCTGAACAGCCTCGAGCAGTTTGCTCAGGGGGAATCCGGTCCAGGGAATGTTCATGGCCCAGGTCTCCACGCACCGGAAGCGGTAGACGCGCTCTTCCTGCTCGAACCCGAACAGGTCGTCCAGATCGAAGGTGCGGGGCTTGTGACACTCACCGCTCACCTCCACCTTCCAGGGCTCCACCTCAAATCTGCTGGTATATTTCCAGACCGGCCCCCCGCGATTGGGAAGAAACTCGTAGAAATTGTTATGGGTGGCCGCCACCAGGCGGTCGGTCAGTTCGAGGTCCTTGGGATCAAAGCCGGAATTGCGCTTGGCCGGGAACACCTGCGGGCGCTCGAAGGGAAGGGACAGGGGGCCTCCTTCGGGAGGCGGTGGCGGCTGGGCGCAACCCAGGGAGGGCAACAGGCAGGTGCCGGCGCCTGCCAGCAGGGCTGCCTCCATGAAACGGCGCCGGTTCAGGAACACCGTCTCCTCGGTAGGTTCCAAACGCGGAAGCTGAAGCGTCTTTCTCACTGTCCTACCTCCACTGGTCTCCGGTCGAGGGCCCGGATCTTCCAATTGCCGGCTGCGGCCATCCCTCGGGCAGGGAAGCGATCAGGAGGGACCCTCCTCCATGATCGAATCTTAGCACGGGAGATGGATGCGGGCGGAGCAATTGCGGTTGGCCGAAGGGGTGATAGCATCGACAGGGAATAGAACCACGAATAGGCACGAACGATGACGCGTACGCGCCCATCGACCGATGACGGGTCCGCCAAGGTCCTTCCCCCTCCCAAGGACTTCCCGGGGCGTCTTCGCCAGGTCGGTCCTTCTCTCATCCTGACCGCCGGAATCGTGGGCTCGGGCGAGCTGATCGTCACTACCACGCTGGGAGCCAGGTTGGGTTTCGTGGCGCTGTGGCTGATCCTGTTGAGCTGCGTCTCCAAGGTGGTGCTGCAGGTGGAGATCGGACGCTACGCCATCTCTTCGGGAGACTCTTCGCTCGGGTCGGTTGACCGGATTCCGGGTCCCCGCTGGCGAGCCTCCTGGGTGGTGTGGGGCTGGCTCTGCAGCACCTTGATCTCCTCCAGCCTGGTGGGGGGAATCGTGGCCGGGGTAGCTCAGTGCCTCCATCTGCTGCTTCCGCAGGTGAGTGTCACCGCCTGGGGAGTAGTTGCCTGCCTGGTGACCTTGGGAATCCTGCTCAGCGGCGGCTACAGAGTGGTGGAGCGCGGTTCCATGCTGATGGTGTTGGCTTTCAGCCTGACCACCGTGGTGGCGGCAGGGGCCCTGCAATGGTCGGGCCACGCCGTGTCACCGGAAAATGTCTGGGAAGGGCTGACGTTTCAACTCCCCGCTCAGGGGGGCTTGGCCCTGGCCTTTGCCCTGTTCGGCTTGACCGGGGTGGGGACGTCCGATCTGTTTGCCTACCCCAACTGGTGCCTGGAGAAGGGATACGCCCGCCATATCGGCCCCCGCAGCAGTCAGCCGGACTGGTACGCGCGGGCGAGGGGCTGGATCCGGGTGATGCAACTGGATGCCTTGCTGGCCATGAGCGTCTACACCGTCATCACGGTTGCCTTCTACTTCCTGGGGGCCGCCGTCCTTCACCGCCAGGGGCTGGTGCCCGAGGGCGGCCGGATGATCGATACCCTTTCCGAGACCTTCACCGGAATCTTCGGACCCTGGGGTTACTTCGTTTTTCTCTCCGGAGCTCTGGTCACCCTCTACTCCACCCTCTTCGCCTCGGTAGCGGCCAACGCCATCATGGGGCTGGACTGCCTGACCGTTTTCGGATTCCTTTCACGTCACCGGCCGCTGCAGCGAATTCGCTGGCGAAGGGGCATGCAGGTCTTCTGGGCGGTGGTCTATGCCTCCATCTTCCTGGCTTTTCCGGAACAGCCGGTCCGGCTCATCGTGGTGGGAGGAGTGGTGCAGACCGCCATGTTGCCCGTCATTGCCTGCTCCATACTCTATCTGCGCTACCGCCGGCTGGATCGAGCGATCGGTCCCTCCCCCTGGGTCGACGGGCTGCTGTGGCTGTCCGGGGGACTCACGCTCTGCGTGGCCGCCTACACGCTGCTGGGGCGCCTGGTTGGATGAGCGGGGCGTGGAGGGTGGTGACTCGGAGGGCGCTCAGGAAGCTCCGGACGAGGTTGCCGGGTGTCCGGTGGCCGCCCGTCCGGCCGGCGTCAATAGAACGGCCCGGCCCAGCACATTGCCGGACCGCAGATCGGCCATGGCCCGGTTGATCTCCTCCAGTGGGTAGGGGTGGGTGACCAGCGGCTTCAACTTGTTCTCCGCCATCAGTCGAACCGCGCCCACCAGGTCCTGCAGGCGGCCGCAACGGGTGCCGACGATCTCCAGTTCGTTCTGCGCCAGCCTCTTTCCGTTCAGCCCGTAGGATTCGGGCGTGTAGCCGACCACGGTGAGGCGTCCTCCGGGGCGCAGGGCGTCCACACCGGCCGCCAGGGTCTGCTCCACCCCGACGCAGTCGATCACGCCGTCAGCCCCCTCCCCCCGGGTGAATTCGCGGACGGCCTCCTGGACGTCCCCGCGGGTGGAGTCGATGGCGAGGTCGGCTCCCATCCGAATGGCGAAGTCGGTCTTTTCCGCGACCCGGTCGACGGCCAGGACGCTGGCTCCGGCCAGTTTGGAGATCTGAATGGCCGAGAGACCCACGCCTCCGGCGCCGAAAATGACGATGCGGTCGTTCAGCCCCACTCCGGCCCGGTCCACGGCGTGCAGGGCGGTGATGCGGGCATCGGCCAGCACGGCCGCTTCCCCCCAGGGGATGTTGTCGGGCAGCGGGACCAGTTGTCGGGCCGGAATGGCCAGGTATTCGGCGTGGCCGCCCCGGTCCTTGGCTCCCAGGACCCCGGTCATGCGGGGGCAGAGCTGTTCGCGGTGGGTCCGGCACATGCGGCAGCGGCCGCAGGTGGAGAAGTTGTAGACCACCACCCGGTCGCCTGCCTCCACCCGGGTGACCCGCTCTCCCACCTCGGAGACCACGCCGGCCACCTCATGGCCCAGGATGGCCGGGAGTTCGGGGCTGTAGCCGAATCCGTCCACAATCTTCAGGTCGGTGCCGTCGGTGCCGCAGGCCATCACCTGGATCAGGGCTTCGTCGGCCCGGAAAGCGGGCCGGGGCCTCTCCTCGATCTCCAGAGGCTTGCCCAGTTGTCTGAGAACGGCGGCAATCATCGCGTTCCTCCTTGATGGGCCTGCCAGGGAGGCCCTCCCTCCCGTCGAAGGCTTCGACAGACCTCGGAACGGCACCTCGAATGCAGTGTGGGCTGGCTGCGGGCGAGTTTAGGAGATGGCGTCGCCGGGTGTCAAACCGGGACCGGTTCGGGTCGGGCGCCAAGGAGAGGTCTGCACATCTCCGCCGGTGCAAGCCGCTGGATAGCCCCTCCATCGTTGACAGTCCCGGGGCAACCACCTAGTATTGGCCTTTCCGGCACCCATGGCTGAGTGGTGAATGCCGTTGGCAAGGGCTTTACGCACGGGTCAATTCCAACCAGGGAGGAACGACACCAGTGAAACTTGGATCCGGTCGACTGACATTTGAAGAGGCGGAGGGTTGGGCCAAGCTGCCCGAGGGATGGGACCTGGGCGAAGTTCCCGGGATTGCTGTGGACTCGCGGGACCGCGTCTACGCTTTCTGCCGCGCCGAGAATCCGGTGGTCATCTTCGACCGGGACGGCAGCTATCTGGACTCCTGGGGGAAGGGGCTCTTCGTGAGGCCGCACATGATCTTCATCGGGCCCGATGACTCCGTCTACTGCGTGGACGACAACGGGCACCGGGTGCACAAGTTCACCACGGAGGGAGAGCTGCTGATGACCCTGGCGCCCACCGACGGCGTGGCCGATACCGGCTACAACGGCACCGACCACACCTCCATCCTGCGTTCGGGCCCCCCTTTCAACAC
>JAJECY010000240.1 GCA_022821775.1 Acidobacteriota bacterium | reverse complement strand
TGGGCCAATTGGCCTCGGTTACCTCGGCCAGGAATATGCCTTTCCAGGAGCGCCGGTCGGGGGCCGTATCCATGACGTAGACCACCCGACCGGGAAACCGTTCCTCGAAGACTCCTCTCCGGACGGCGGTGTTGAGCGACTTGAGCGCGACTTCATCCTTGATCTGCGTCAAGCGGTGAGTGGCTCTGGGAGACCACAGGTTGGAATTCAACAGGGCCAGGGTGCCCACCACCGCCGAAAACACCAATACCGGCCACAGAAGATTTCTGAGACCGATTCCGGACGATCGCATGGCGGTGATTTCACTGTCGGCCGAAAGGCGCCCGAAGCAGATCAGAATGCCCAGCAAGACCGACATGGGAATGGAGAAGGTCAGCACCTTGGGCAGGATGCACAGGAAGAGCAAACCGGCTTCCTGCAAGGTGATGTTCTCCTGAACCAGGGTCTCCATCAGCCGACTGGACACTTCGTTGGTCAACAGGACAGCGCTGAATACCAGGCTTCCCAGACCGAAGGATCCGGCGATTTCCAGAAATATCGACTTTCGGAGAATTCTCATTGAGCGCCGCCGGCAACTGCTTTCATTCTCAACGGCATGCCTGCCAGGTTCCATCACCAGGGGCCGAATTCATTCTAGCCCAGCCGCACATTAGGGTGGCAAAGGACATGATCTGCGATCTCTCGACGGCAACGAGGGTTTCTGAGACGAAGAGTGGAACTGCACGGAGATTTGGCGAATTCCGCTCTGCCAAGGATCATGATAGTCCAGCCTTCCCGACGGGGGTCAAAGATCTGCGGGCGTTCTGATAGTGACTGATCGAAACGTCTTGTCTCAGGCGCTTCAATAGCACTCGTACCCGGTACTCCAGGTGGTCGGCTCCCGAGAAAACTCAGCACAAGCCAAGTATGGGGGCTCTTTGTTACTCGACACTGGGATATAGGCGTTGAGGTGGCGTTGAAGATGTTGACAGAAGCAACCATGGTCGATATATTTCTTGGCGGTTGCCCGACCTAACCTAAATTGGGCGGCTTATTAGGGGGCCCCTTCGGGGGCCTTTATTGCTTCTAGGGGTAGAGGACATGGAACGTGTCGCAGTCTTCGTTGATGCAGGATACCTCTTTGCCCAAGGTGCGATAGAAATGTTCGGAAAGAAGTTACAGCGCGGCGAGATGGTTCTCGACCATAGTGCAGTAGCTGCAAAACTGAAAGAGTTCGCCGAAACCCAATCACATCTGCGTTTGCTCAGAATCTATTGGTATGACGGTACCTCTCGCGGACCTACGCCACAGCACATCGCGCTCGCTGAACTACCTGATATCAAGGTCCGCCTCGGATTTGTTAACACCGTAGGGCAGCAGAAAGGGGTCGATTCCCTTATCGTGACTGACATGATCACGCTCGCGCGCAACGGAGCCATCGCCGAGTGCGTGCTGCTTTCTGGAGATGAAGACGTCAGGGTTGGAGTCCAACTAGCGCAAGAGTATGGGGTTCGAGTTCATCTGCTGGGCGTAAAGCCAGCGCGTGGAAGTCAATCTCTTTTTCTTCGCCAAGAGGCCGATGCAACTTACGAATGGACGAGAAGCGATCTCGAGTCTTTCTTAAACCATAGTCCTTCCGAGGTACCAGAACCGCCTTCCGTCGAGCGGCCACGCGACTCAAGGAAATCCATTGATTCTGCGGATCCCGTTGAAAAAATTGCAAAAGACGTGGCCGCCACAGTCCCGTTTACCGAAGTTGCTGCACTCGTAGAAAACATCCGCGAAACGAACATGCGGCCGGAGGAAATCGACCGCCGCCTCTTGGTCAAATCGGGTCAAGCGCTTGGGAAATTCCTTGACCCGTCGGAGAAACGAAAAGTCAGAAATGCCTTTTTGGATGCACTAGTAGCCCGCCTAAAAGAAACAACAGACAAGACAAGATAACGCCGGAGATTAAAACCATCCGGTGGGATCCAGGGGCGTTTGCTCGGCAGGGAACCGAGGCTTTTTCGCAGTTCCCCCAGCGCACTTACAGATCTACGTGGGTTGGTACAAGTTTACATAATACTCATTATCGGAAGTTATGTCGGGAGACCCGGATTCGCCGATTATTCCCGAAGCCCTGTGCACAGCGCCAACAAAGATGGCATTGAACCATTCCAGTGCCGCTCGATATATAATGTTCTTTTGGTCAGGTTCCAACGGATAACGGAGAAAATCAAACCATGAAGGCACTGATTCTAACGGCACACGCGGTCCAAGACGTTCCTCACAGCCACTTCGAATGGGTTCTGGCAGCAGGGTTGGTGCTGGCTTATTGGGTGTTCCGACGCATTCAATCCTCTGGCCTCCGGGACCGTTAGCCAATCCACTCCGTTCCATGACGGGAACGACCTCGCCCGTGGCTCTTCGGGCAACGGGCTCCCACCGCGGTCGGCTCCATCAGCCGGGATCGGTCTCTTGGTGTACCTTGGTGGATATCCTGTTCCTTGTCTTTGCCCGCCTCCCTCACGATATTAAAGGTTTCCTTCCATACCGTGCTCTCCGACCTTCTACGCACAATATTTGAATTGCCCCATGGACCATGAATGAAATAGGCCTCGCAAACGTTCTCCTGCTTCTGGGATCCGCCGTGTTGGTCGTCACCGTGTTCAGGCGCCTGGAGCTTCCAACGGCGCCGGGATACATCCTGGTGGGAATGCTCTTGGGCCCCCCGGCGTTCGACTTGTTTGCCTCGACCGCCGACACTGGATTCCTGGCGGAGTTCGGGGTGGTTTTCCTTCTCTTCACGCTGGGCCTCGAATTCTCCTGGCCCCGCTTGGTCGCCATGCGCTGGCAAATGATCGGCCTTGGAGGCGCCCAGGTTCTGGTGACGACGTTACTTGCCGCAACGGTTGCCTCTTGGATGGAGGTCCCGCTCCCCTCCGCCGTCATTCTGGGTGGAGCGGTGGCCATGTCTTCCACCGTGATCGTGATCAAGCAGCTTCGTGAGCAACTGGAGCTGGACCGGAGCCACGGCCGTTGCGCGGTGGCGACTCTCCTGTTTCAGGATATGGCCGTCATCGTATTTCTCATGTTGATCTCGCTGGCTGCCCAAGGGGACCGGCTGCCGCCGGTCCAGATTCTATTGGCTCTGGCGGAAGCTGCTGCAGCGCTGGTCATCGTCCTGGTGGCTGGCCATCGCTTGCTACGGCCTCTCTTTCACGAGGTCGCCCACCGGCGCAGCCCCGAGCTCTTTACCTTGACCCTGCTGCTGATTGTACTGGGAGCCGCATGGTTCATGCACGCTGTCGGCATGTCGCTCGCGGTGGGTGGTTTCCTCGCCGGCTTGATGCTTTCGGAGACCGAATACCGGCACCAGGTCGAAGCCGACATTCGGCCCTTTCGGGATGTCCTGCTGGGATTGTTTTTCATCGTCATCGGCACCCGGCTGGATTTTCTGGTGCTGGCCGACCATATCGCCTCGGTGAGCTTGATCGTGCTGGCTCTAATTATCGGCAAATCAGTGATAATAAGTATTTTATCTCGTTTTTCCCTTGGCGGTTGGCATGCCTCTCTTCGTGCGGGTCTGGTTTTGGCCCAGGGAGGCGAATTCGGCATCGCGCTCCTGGCGCTGGCACTCCAGGAGAGTGTGCTGGACCCGGCCGCCGCCCAGTTGCTGCTGGGCGGCATAGTGGTCAGCATGGTCCTGAGTTCCCTGCTGATTCGCCACAATAGGGCCATTGCGGGATGGCTGATTCCCGGAAGAGATCCCGAGACCCGTCGGTTGGCGCTTCAACAAGACGCCACCCAGGCGGTAGCCAAACGTCGGCATGTCATCATTTGCGGCTACGGCAGGGTGGGCCAGAACCTGGCCCGAATTCTCGAGCTGGAGGGTTTCGAATATATCGCCCTGGATCTGGACCCCTTTCGTGTACGCACCGCCAGGCAGGCCGGCGATCCGGTCAACTATGGCGATGCATCTCAGCGCAATGTCCTTGAAAGCGTGGGCCTCGCCAATGCCAGCGTGGTCGTGATCAGCATTCCCGACAGCCTGGGTGCTCTCAGAATCGTCAGGACGGCAAAGGAACTACGACCGGACGTCCCCGTCCTGGTTCGCACACGGGATGATACGGACTTGGACAGGCTGCAGAGAGCCGGCGCCACCGAAATAGTCCCGGACTCGCTGGAAGCCGCGCTCATGTTGGTGTCCCACCTCTTGCTTCTGCTGGACGTGCCCATCTCTCGAATTGTGCACAAGGTGGCCAGAATCAGGGGCCACCGCTACAGCATGCTCCGGAACATCTTCCGCAAGGAAGACGCCCAGGTGCTGGACGAGTCCCATGCATTCCGGGAACAATTGCAGACCCTGACCCTTCCGGAAGGAGCGGCCGCGGTGGGTCGTTCCCTGGCCGAACTGCGCCTGCCCGACGCGGGAATTCTGATCACCGCAATTCGCCGGCAAGGCATCGTTGGACGGCAACCGAACGCGAATACAGTGTTGAAACAAGAGGATGTTCTGGTGCTTTACGGGACTCCGGAGTCGCTGGAACGGGCAGAAACCCTTTTGCTCAGCGGCTGAGTTGCCCGTTCAGGCCCCTTTGGCCTCACCGTCATCATGTTTCCGGCCCTTGTGATAGCCTAATCGACCCAACGCGGTATGAGGAGCGGAAATGGAAACCAGAAGACTGGGCAAAACCGACATGCAGGTCAGCATCCTCGGTTTCGGGGGCGCCGAAATCGGCCTGGAGGGTCCCGGGGCCTCCTTGAAAACGGTGACCCGCCTGCTCAACTCCGCCTTGGACGAGGGATTGAACCTGATCGATACCGGCGAGTGCTACGGAGCCAGCGAGGAGCTTATCGGACGCGCCGTCTCAGGACGCCGCCGGGACTATTTCCTGTTCACCAAGTGCGGCCATCCGGACGGAATGCCACTGGAAGACTGGCGGCCGGATTCGCTGTTGGGCAGCATCCAACGAAGCCTGCGGCGACTGCGAACCGACTGCCTGGATCTGATCCAACTGCACACTTGCTCAGAAGATGAACTGCTCAAGGGAACGGTGATCGACGCCCTGCAGCGTGCACGGGAGCGGGGCTATTGCCGCTACATCGGTTACAGCGGCGACAGCCGGGCAGCCTATTACGCGGTGCAATGCCAAGCCTTCGATTGCTTGCAGACTTCCATCAGCATTGCCGATCAGGAAGCGTTGGACCTGGCGCTTCCCTTGGCCCTCGAGCAGCACCTGGGCGTGATCGCCAAGCGGCCTCTGGCCAATGCAGCCTGGAGAACCGGACGAAGGCCCGTGAATCCCTATCACCACACCTACTGGGATCGCCTGCAGCGGCTAAATTATCCCTTTATCACGGATGAGAAGGATGAGTTGGAAACTTCGATTTCGACGGCGCTGCGATTCACCTTGAGCGCCCCCGGCGTGCACACGGCCATCGTGGGTACGCTGACGCCCGGGAGGTGGAGGCAGAACGCCACCCTGCTGGAAGCCGGTCCCCTGCCCTCCCGTCAATTCGATGCGATCCGCAAGCGTTGGGGCGAGGTGGCGGAGGCATCCTGGATCGGACAGACCTGACCGAAAGGAGACAGAATGCGGCTCAAGGACAAAGTAGCTGTAGTGACCGGCGCCTCGGGTGGCCTGGGGGCCGGCATCTGCGAGGCCTTTGCCGCCGAGGGCGCCGACTGCGTGGTGGTCTATCGCAGCGACCGGGCGGAAGCCGAGAAGACGGCGTCCAAGGTAATGGGCCTGGGGCGCCGGGCCGAAGTGGTGAAAACCGATGTCTCGGATGAAGCCCAGGTCAAAAGGTTGTACGCAGCCACCCGGGACCGCTTCGGCCGTCTGGATATTCTGGTCGCCAACGCGGGGATCGGGGTCTCCCGCCCCCTGCTCGATTCCACCCTGGAGGATTTCGAGCGGGTCATTCGGACCAATTTGATCGGTACCTATCTGACGGTCAGAGAAGGAGCCCGGCTCATGGCAGGGAGAGGGGGCGGCAAGATCGTGACCATGTCTTCCGTCCATGGCCTCGGCGGCACGCATCAGGGATCGCTATACGAAGCCACCAAGGCCGGCATCATCAACTTCACCCGAGGGGCAGCCTTTGACCTGTCCGAATGGAATATCCAGATCAATTGCATTGCCCCGGGAGCCGTCCCGGTCCCCAAGGCCCCTCCGCCTGCCGCAGACTCGGCGCTCTACAGGGCCTGGATGCAATACACTCCGCTAGGCCGATTCGGGACGCCCCACGACGTAGCCAGAACGGCAGTGTTCCTGGCCAGCCCCGATACCGACTGGATCACCGGCCAGGTGATTTCGGTGGATGGCGGCATTACCGCCGGTCCGCTGATTCCCTCTTTCAACCACTACGGCCCCAAGCCCAAAATGGAGTGATCCGAATGCGAAGCTGGAAAGCACTGATTAATTTGGAGGACTGGTGGGCCGTCTGGATTGGACTGCTCGTGTTGGGGTCGGTATTTCTGGGAGTCGTTTCGTCGGTTCCCAAAATGTCCAAGTGGTCGACATTCGGCGAAGTCCCGGCAGCGGTGCCCGGGGCGCCGTTGCTGCTCCTGATGATTGGTCTTGGAGGGTTGTCTGTCCTGGCGGTGGGCGCCATCCACCGGCAGGCCGGTCGCTTCGCGGTCGGCTTCCCTGTCCTGTTCTGCCTGACCGCGCTCAGCTTTCTCGTGGCCGGGAACCGAACCCTGGCGGCTTACGGCCTCAGTTATGCCCTGTGGGCGCTTCTGGTCGGACTGGCCTGGAGCAATCTGCTGGGAGTTCCCTCATGGCTGAAACCCGCGGTGCGTTCGGAACTGTTCATCAAGACCGGCCTGGTGATTCTGGGCGCCGAGATCGTTTTCGGCAACATCCTCACCCTTGGCCGCTACGGGATCGTCGTGGCCTGGGGAGTGACTCCGATTGTTCTGGTCTCCATGTTCTGGCTTGGCTACCGGCGACTCAAACTGGCGCCGTCCTTCACCATAACCATCGCCGCGGCTACATCGGTCTGCGGGGTCTCCGCGGCGATCGCCGCGGCCGGCGCCAGCAAGGCCAAGAAGGAGGAATTGACACTGGCCGTGGCCATGACCTTGATCTTCACGGTGCTGATGATGGTCTTCATGCCTCTGGTCTGCCGTTGGTTGGACCTGGACAGGATTGTAGCCGGCGCCTGGCTGGGTGGGACCATCGACTCCACCGGCGCGGTGGTGGCCGCCGGACAGATGTTGGGAGATCAGGCCATGCAGACGGCTGCGGTGATCAAGATGATCCAAAACGCTTCCATCGGCCTGGTAGCCCTCTTGATCGCCCTCTACTGGGTCACACGAGTGGAGCCCAACGAGGGCGGGCGTCCCGGAGCGATTGAAATCTGGAATCGATTCCCCAAATTCGTACTGGGCTTCATCGCGGCCTCCTGCGTGGTCTCACTCGTGTTGGTACCCCTGCTGGGAACCGAGTCGGTTGGCCAGTCCCTGCAAGCATCCAAGGGGATTCGTACCTGGTTGTTCTGCCTGGCCTTCCTTTGCATAGGACTGGATTCCGACTTTCGTGCGCTGGCCCGGCAGATGGCCGGGGGACGACCGTTGCTGCTCTACTGGTCCGGCCAGACGCTGAACATTGCACTGACCCTGCTGGCAGCCTGGCTGGTCTTCTCCGGGATCCTGTTCCCGAAAATCGTTCTCTAGTGTAATGCTTCTTAAGTTATATTAATATATAGGCCATGTAGACTACCTTTGCGGGAGGGGTCATGGCCAACCATTCGCGTCCCATCATTCTGTCCCAGGGTGACCGGCGGGAGCTGCAACGATTGCAGCGGTCCTCGTCGGTCCCTGCCGGACTCAGCCGCCGTGCACGAGCCGTCTTGTTGATTGCCGA
>JAJECY010000244.1 GCA_022821775.1 Acidobacteriota bacterium | reverse complement strand
ATGTATTGATCGTTCTCCTCCAGGTCGACATCGATGAAGACGCGCTTCCTCATCTTGCGCCTGAAGGGAATCGGGAACCATGACCACCGCTTGACGTCCCGCACCTCGACCCTGGGCTCCTTGATCAGGAGCTTGATGTGGCCCTTCTCGTGGTACTTGGCGCGGACCCCCAGTTCGAGCGAACCCTCCAACCTGCGCTTCTCATACTTGGCTTTGCCGGTCCAGAAAGAGATGAACCCGGTCTCCTTCATGAACTTCATCGACTTGCGCAGTTCCTTGTCCGAATAGACGGTGTTGCCGTGGAAGTTGATCTTCTCGACCTTGACCTTGGGGCCTTCCTCGATCACAAAGGTGAGAAGCTTGGAGTTGGGCGGGACATCCTCCGCCTTGTAGCTGATCTCGGCGTACTGGCGGCCCTTTTCGGCCAGGAGATCCGTCAAGACCACGATGGCTCGCTGAATCTTGGTGGGATCGAAGGGAGTCTCAATCCCGATACCCACCTTCTCTTCCTGGTATTTCTCCAGCACTTCGGTCTGAGTGGCTGATTTCAGACCCTCATACTCGATACTCCGGATCATGGGGCGTTCCTTCACCCAGAAGATCACTATCTTGCCGCGCTGGCCGTCCTCCGTGTCGATCCGCACATCGTCGAAGTAACCCGTCTCCCATACGGTTCGAAAGTCGCGCCGCAGCAATGCCGGATCCAGAAAGTCGTTGGGCTTGGAGAGAATGTGGAACTTGACCGTTTCCTGGGGAACCCTTCTGGTTCCGCGCACCTCTATGTTTTCAATGATTTCTCTCGTTTGAGCCGAAGCCTGTCCCTGCCATCCGCTCAACGCCCACAGGAGCGCCGCGCACGCAAAGAGGAATTTCTTACCCATTGCTACCTCCACCACGCGGCTGAACGAGAAAGTGCATCTTTGCCGGAAGCCCTTAGAAACGAATGTAGGATGCAGATTGGGGGGAATTATTTGTATAGCAGAGAGGTCTCAATGATTGTTTTTTTCAGATCACGATAGTAAAGACCCTTATCCACCTCGTAGATCTCGATTTCAGAGCCCGGCTCGACATCTCCCTGAATGAGGGCTTCGGATAGCGGGTCCTCTACGTACCGTTGCAGGGCCCGACGCAGGGGCCTGGCTCCGTAAGACCGGTCACGGCAGGTTTTTTCGAGGATCCAACGCGTGGCGTCGGGGGTCAAGGAGATCTTGACGTTCTTGGCCACCATGCTGGCATTGATCTGATTCACCAGCAACTCGACAATCTTTTCCAGGTCGTCATCCGTCAGCGAATTGAAGACGATGACCTCATCCAGGCGGTTGATGAATTCCGGATTGAAGGCCTTCTTGACCTCGGAGAGAACCATCTCCTCCATCCTGGCCTCGTTGACCTCCCGGTTGGTGCCGTGAAATCCGAGCTGATGCTTCTTGTCCAGGAATCGGGCCCCCAGGTTGGAGGTCATGATGATGATGGTGTTCTTGAAGTCGACCGTATTGCCGAGCCCGTCGGTAAGCTGTCCGTCCTCGAAAACCTGGAGCAGGATATTGAACAGATCCTGATGGGATTTCTCGATCTCGTCGAGCAGGATGATGGAATAGGGCGCCCTCTTGACCCGCTCGGTCAACTGCCCTCCCTCTTCATAGCCCACGTAGCCCGGCGGTGAACCGATAAACTTGGAAACCGAGTGCTTCTCCATGTACTCCGACATGTCGAACCGGATCAGAGCCTTCTCGGTGCCGAACAAAAAGTGCGCCAGGGAGCGGGCCACCTCGGTCTTGCCCACTCCGGTAGGCCCGAGGAACAGAAAGGAACCCACCGGACGATTGGGACTCTTGAGCCCGGCCCGAGACCTGCGAATGGCCCTGGCCAGGGCTCCAATGGCCTTGTCCTGGCTGATGACCCGCTTGTGAAGCTCCTCCTCGATGCGCATCAGCTTGGCCATCTCCTCCTCCTTGATGGCCGTCACGGGAATGCCCGTCCACTTGGCGACAACGCTCTCGATGTCTTCCCTGGTCACCGTGCCGCCGCCGGAGTCGTCCAGGTTGAATTTTTCCTGAATCGACCGCAGGTGTTCCAGGGCGATGCGCTCCTCGTTGCGATAGATCTCCGCCTTTTCGAACTCATGGTTCGAGATGGCCGATTCCATGCGAGCCACGATCACCTTGATCTTCTTCTGTATCTCCGTCATCTCCTTGGGAAGGCTGTCCTGGCGCAGCTTGACCCTGGCTCCGGCCTCGTCGATCAAATCAATGGCCTTGTCCGGCAGGAAGCGGTCCGGAATGTAGCGATTGGCCTGGTAGACGGCGGTTTCGATAGCCGCGGAGTCGTAGCTCAACATGTGAAACTTTTCGTAGCGCTCCTTGACCCCGTTGAGAATACGCACCGCCTCCTCTTCCGTGGGAGGCGGAACCTTGACGGCCTGAAACCGCCTTTCCAGCGATCTGTCCTTTTCGATGGACTTGCGGAACTCCGACGGCGTGCTGGCGCCGATGCACTGGATCTCGCCGCGGCTCAATGCCGGCTTGAGGATGTTGGCGGCGTCCAGCGACCCCTCCGCCGAGCCGGCGCCCACCAGGGTATGCAGCTCGTCCACGAACACGATCGCATTCCGATTTTCGATCAGCTCCTTCATGATCGTCTTCAACCGCTCCTCGAACTGGCCCCGGTACTTGGTGCCGGCCACGATCAGGGAAAGATCGAGAGCCAGAATCCGCTTGTCGGCCAGATAGCTGGGGACCTCGTTCTCGACGATTCGTTGCGCCAGGCCCTCGACGATGGCCGTCTTGCCGACGCCGGGCTCGCCGATCAGAACCGGATTGTTCTTGGTGCGCCGGCAGAGGATCTGGATCACCCGCTCGATCTCATTCTCCCGGCCCACCAGGGGATCCAAAGTGCTCTCAACGGCCAACTGGGTCAAATCGCGACTGAATTCCGACAGCAGCGGCGTTTCCTTGGATCGGCTGACCACGGGCTTTTCCGAGTGGGTGCGACTCAGCTCCTCGCGGATCGAATTCAACTTCAGCCCTCGTTCATGCAGAATCTCCGCCGCCAGGCACTTGTCTTCGCGAAGAATCCCCAACAGCAGATGTTCGGTTCCGATATGGCGGTGGCGCAAACGTTCAGCCTCGTCGGCCGCAAAGGTGAGGATTCGCTTGCATTCCGTACTCAGGGGAAGGTCGATCGATGTCGGCACCTTTTCCCGAATGATGGTCCGTCCCTCGATATCTTTCTTGATGGAATCGATGGAAGAGTGAGAGCGCAGAAAGCGGTTGGTCAGGCTCTTGTCCTCCCGCATCAGGCCCAGGAGAAGGTGTTCGGTCTCGATGGAGGGGCTTCCGAATTGGCTGGCTTCGTACCGAGCGAAAAAGATCACCCTTCTGGCTTTTTCGGTATATCTCTCAAACATGAGTACCGCTGACGGCTTCCAGACTGCCGTTCTCCAGCTTCAGAATTCGGTCGCACTTGGAAGCTATTCTAGCATTGTGCGTGACAACGATGGAAGTATGTTTTTTGTCGCGCTGGATCTCGCGAAAAAGCTCGAAAACCCTTGTCCCTGTTCGGCTATCGAGGTTTCCGGTCGGCTCGTCGGCCAGCACCAACCGAGGCCGATTCACCAGGGCTCGGGCCATGGCAACCCGCTGCTGCTCGCCCCCCGACAACTCCCCCGGACGATGATGCAGCCGCGTTTCCAGACCCACCAGCGCAAGCATTTCCTCCCCTGTCCGTTCGTCCCGGTAGGCGCCGGAAATCCTTTGCGGCAGGCTGACGTTCTCCAGCGCCGAAAACTCGGGAAGCAGATGGTGAAACTGAAAGACAAACCCCACCGAGGACCTCCGGAACTGCGCCAGGCCTTCGGCGTCCAGTTCCTGCAGATCCTTCCCCCCGAATCGAATCGACCCGCTGGTGGGGCGATCCAGGGCGCCCAGGATATGGAGCAACGTACTCTTGCCGGAACCCGACTGGCCGACCACCGCCACCAGTTCTCCCGGACTGACCGAAAGGTTCAGCCCCTTCAGCACTTCCAGGCGCTGTCCCGCCATGCAATAGAACTTGTCCAGGTCCCGGACTTCGATGGCAGGCGAGGAACCCGGGGCGCCAACCACGGAGTCGGGCGGCCGGGGTGAATCGCTACTCATAGCGCAACGCCTCCACCGGGTTCAATTCGGCCGCGCGCCCCGAGGGATAGAGGGTAGCCAGAAAGCTGACCATGATGGCGGAAGCCGCCACCACCACTCCGTCAGCCGCCGACAGGTTGAACGGAACGTGAGTCATGGAATAGATATCGGCTTGCAACCCGATCAACCGGTACCGGTCACAAATCCAACAGAGGGCGTAGCCCAGAATCAGCCCCCAGAACGAACCGACGACCCCTATGGTCACCCCTTGAAGGACGAAGATCTTTCGGATGGCTTTCCGCGTCGCTCCCATGGACATCAGCACGGCGATGTCCCGGGTCTTTTCCATCACCATCATGGTGAGGGTTGTGATGATATTCAAAGCCGCCACAAAGACGATCAGTCCGATGGTCACGACCATCACCAGCTTCTCAAGGCGCAGCGCCTCGAAGACGGGACGGTTCAGCTCCTTCCAGTCGATGGTCTCAAAGCCTTCGCCCAGGACCTGCTTGATGTGCAGAGCGATGCGGTCGACCTGGTAGATGTCCTCCACTCGGCACTCGATCACCGAGACCCGCTGGCCGGTCCCCAGGGCTCTCTGGGCCGAGGGAAGTGCGGTAAACGCCCATTGGGCATCGAAGTCGTATAGCCCCGACTCGTAGATGGCGACTACCCGGAACCGGCGCCTGAGGGGAAACTCGCCCAGAGGGGTCAGGGCGGTCTCGTCGCTGAATAGGCTGACCGAATCGCCGACCAGAAGACCCAGGCGTTCGGCCAGGTCCACCCCGACCGCCAGGTGATCGCCCATACCACCTTCTTGGCTGGCGGCCAGCCGACCCAGCTCCCCTTTGAGAACCTGGAAGAATTGGCCCCGCACCAGCGGATCGTCGACGGCAATTCCCTTGAGCATGACTCCGTCCTGGCGCGAACCCGTGCTCATCAGCACCGGCCCGTACAGGGCCGCCGAAGCGCTGCGGATGCCCGGAACCTCTCGAATCCTGGAGGCCAGTTCCTCGGGATTCGCGATGCCCTCGCTGCCGAGGACCGGCTTGACATTCAGATGCGCCGTGCCCTTGAGCAGCTTGTCCTGCAGGTTTTCACGGAATCCGGAACTGATGGAAAGGGCCACGATCATGGCGGCCACTCCCGCCGTCACACCCAGGATGGAAATCAGGGTCACCACGGAGATGACTGTCTGCTTGCGGCGTGCCCGAAGATAACGCCAGGCCACAAACCACTCGAACGTCTTCATGGGCGCTTCTTGTCCGGACGCAACAGGGGAAAGAGAATGACATCCCGGATGGAATCCGAATCGGTAAAGAGCATGGTGAGCCGATCGATGCCGATGCCCTCCCCGGCGGTGGGAGGCATCCCGTAACGAAGGGCCCTGACGTAGTCCTCATCCATCCGGTGGGCTTCGTCGTCCCCCTTGTCGCGTTCGACCGCCTGAGCCTCGAAACGCCGCTTCTGCTCCTCGGGATCATTGAGCTCGCTGTAGGCATTGGCGATTTCCATCCCTCCGATGTAGAGCTCGAACCGTTCCACCAGCGAGGGGTCCTCCGGCTTGGTCTTGCTGAGAGGGGAAAGCTCGAGGGGATAGTCGTAGATGATGGTCGGCTGAACCAGGTGCCTTTCCACCACCGCATCGAAAAGGCCGGCCCAGATGAGTCCCCTCGAGTCCCCCGGTTTGCAGTTTACCGGCTCGAGCCCGCTGGAACGCGCATAGTCGTTCCAACTCCGACACAGCCGGCCCAGGTCCGTGACCGATTCCAGTTCCTCGGACCGGGGAACCGGCAAGGCATCGCCTGGCCAGAACTTCCGGATGGATTCCTTCATGGAGTAGCGCGCCCAGGTTTGCAGGCGGATTCGAACACCATTGAATTCAAATTCCGGACCTCCCAGAATCTCATGGGCCAGCCGTTTCAACAGGTCCTCGGTCAGGTCCATCAGCTCGCGATAGTCGCTGTAAGACTGATAGAACTCCAGCATGGTGAATTCAGGGTTGTGCTGGGTTGAAATTCCCTCGTTGCGAAAATTGCGGTTGATCTCGTAGACCCGTTCCAGTTGCCCCACGATCAGTCGCTTCAGGTAGAGTTCCGGTGCGACTCTGAGATACAGCGGCATGCCGAGCGCATTGTGAAAGGTGCGGAAGGGACGCGCCGTGGCTCCACCGGCAACCGGCTGCATCATGGGAGTTTCCACTTCGACATATCCTCTCTCATCCAGATAGTCTCGAATACCCCTGATGATGCGGCTGCGCGTGACAAAGACCTCCCGTACGCCCGGGTTGGCGATGAGGTCCAGGTAGCGCTGGCGATAGCGGATTTCGATGTCGCTGAGTCCGTGCCACTTCTCCGGCAGCGGCAGCAGGGACTTGGCCAGAAATTCCATGCCGGTGGCATGAACGGTGAGTTCGCCGGTCCGGGTTCGAAACAGAAATCCCTCCACGCCCAGGAAGTCTCCGACGTCCAGCAGTCGATAGAGCCCAAAAAGACGTTCCCCTACGCCGTCTCGGCGAACGTAGACCTGCAGGCGGCGTTCGCCGTCGGACAGGTTCAGGAAACCGGCTTTCCCCTTGCCGCGAATGGCCACCACCCGGCCGCAAACGCGCACGGCGACGGAGCGGGACCCCAGTTGTTCCTTGGAAGAGTCACCGTGCTGCCGGAGAACCTGCAGCAGAGAATGGCTGAAGGAATAAGCGTTCGGGTAGACGGGACAGCCCAGAGCCTTGATCTTTTCCAGCTTGGCGTATCGTTGAGCAACCAGAGTCTGCTCGGTCTTGGATGGGCTCAAGGCTCCCCGCCCCCCTCGGTTGCAACTTCCTTGTGGATACTGTCCAGGATGCCGTTAACGAATTGGGTTGCCTCCGAGGTGCTGAACCGGCGGGCAATTTCCAGGGCTTCATTGATGGCGACCACCCTGGGGGTGTGGGTTTCGTACAGCAACTCGAAGGTGGCCAGTCGCAGGACATTCCTGTCGACAGCGGCCATGCGGGGAAGGCGCCAATGGTCGGCGTGGCGGGCCAGCAGAACGTCGATCTGAGCAATATGGCGGACGGTGCCGCCGGCTAGATGGTCGGCGAAGGCTCGGGTATCAGCCTCGGAGTCCCGGTTCAGGGTCCAGAAGGTCCTGCGCACGTCGTTGAACGACGCCTTGGACAGGTCCCATTGAAATAGCATCTGCAGCGCATGCTCTCGCCCCTGCCTTCGTCCACCCATGGATCGATGTCCTCAAGAGCCGCTCCGGAAAATCGTGCTATCCAAGTTCCTTTAGAGTTCCTTCAGAAGATTGGCCATTTCGACGGCCGACATGGCCGCCTCGAATCCCCTGTTGCCGGACTTGAGCCCCGCCCGGTCGATGGCTTGTTCAACGCTTTCCGCCGTAACCACTCCGAAGGCCACCGGCACCTCCGAATCCAGGGAAACCGACCCTATCCCCTTGGTCACCTCGTTGCAGATATGGGTGAAGTGGGGAGTTTCTCCCTGAATCAGTGTCCCCAGGCAGATCACCCCGTGATATTTTCCGCTGCCTGCCGCCTTCTTGGCCGCCAGAGGGATCTCGAAAGATCCGGGCACCTTGATCACGTCGATATCGCCTTCAGCCGCACCGGTTCGAGTCAGCGCATCCAGAGCGCCTTCCAGCAGCCGGTGGGTCACAAAGTCATTGAAACGGCTCAGCACGATGGCAAAGGTGAGCCCCGCGGCATTCAGATTTCCCTGTATCGTGTTCACCACGCTGCCCCTCCTGCGACGCGGCCGCCCGGGTCGGACTGCCGGGTGGCCCTCCGGCCTCAAAGATGCCGGGCCAAAAACGCTTCCGGATCATAGCAGCTTTTCGCCGGGAGTGCGGACTGGATTTGTCATGGGTGTGCCGGGTGGATCGTGTGAAAGCCACTCACCTGCCGAGGAGTTGGCCCCCTACGGCTCGACCGCGGGCTACACTTACGGGACGCCGCGTTGGCCCCCCTCCGGATCGACTGCGGGCTGGCGCCCTTGTCTCTCCGACTCCCCCTCAAGGGGGGAGTGATACTCCAGCGCTGAACCACGCTATTGCCCGATTCCCGGGCGGGATGTAAGCGATGTTCCCGGTTTACGGTGGGGAGGATGCCCCCCGATTCCGCAAAACGTCGTTCAAGAAACTCGAGTATCACTCCCCCCTTGAGGGGGAGTCGCAGAAGCCCGAGCCGAATGGCGAAGGCTTCTGCGGTGGGGGGTCCGCACAAGGCGAGCCAAGGGCGAGATCTTGTGCGCCGTCGCGGGTTCGCGCCAGCCACGTTAATGGCGAAGGCCGCTCCGGTGGGCGGCCGACGCCGGCGCCGCCTACCCACCGCTGAATCTCACTTACGGGACCCCGCGTTGGCCCCCCTCCGGCTCGACCGCGGGCTGGCGCCCTTGTCTTGCCGGCTCCCACTCAAGGGGGAAGTGATTACCGTTGCTCGTTACGAGGCTTCAGATGCCCTGCGGGAGCCGCCGTAAGAGACTTGTCTCCCATGGCCGGCTCCCTTAAGATGAATTCGTCGGCGTCACTCCTGGACGTCCGCAACCGCCCGAGGGATCCTGCCCATGCTGCCTCCACGCCTGCGCTGGAAGCTGCGCATCGTCGCCCAGCAATGGGAAAGGCAGCTCGATTACTGGAAGAATCTCTGGCGCGGCACCCAGGTCACCACCAGAATGTGTCCCTCCTGCCGGGCCCTGGTCGGCGTGCAGGAGTCCGTGTGCTCCCTCTGCGGGACCAGGCTCCGGCGGCGCCCCAGCGGGCTGGGCAAGCTGCTGGCCAACATCCTGCCCCAGTACACACCGGTCTCTTACGGACTCCTGACCGCCAATTTCCTCGTCTTCCTGGCCATGTTCGCCGCTGAGCAGCAGGGCACGGTCACCGATTTCGGCCGGCTCCTGACCGGGGGAAACCGGCAAGCCCTGGTGGCATGGGGAGCCGACGTGGCCGTCCTGGTAGCCCAGGGCCAATGGTGGCGCCTGGTTACGGCCATTTTCATCCACATCGGCATCATCCACTTGCTGTTCAACTCCTATGCCCTGCTGTTCATCGGACCGCTGCTGGAGGAGCTCTTGGGCAAGGAGCGGTTCCTGGTGTTCTACCTGGCCACCGGGGTCATCGGATTTGCCCTCAGCAACTGGTATTACCCGCCCTGGCTGGTGACCGCCGGAGCTTCGGGAGCCGTCTTCGGCATGATCGCCATGGCAGTGGTCCTTTCCCGGCGCTGGGGATCCTGGGGCAGAATACTGCAGCAGCAACTGGTCCACTGGATCATCTATGCCTTCGTCTTCGGCATCTTCATCGGAGCCAACAACGCCGCCCACTTCGGGGGAGCGTTGGCAGGCGCCGCCCTGGCTTTCTCGCTGCCCAACCCCAATCGGCGGCAAGAAACATCTTTCCAGGACTTGTTGTGGCGTGTGCTCTACCGGGCCAGCCTGGCGATTATCGCCCTGTCTCTCCTCCTGGCCGTGCTCAATCGGCTGGAACTGCAGGCTACCGGCGGGGTATGAGCCTCCAAGCTGGGCTATAATGCGAAATCATGGCAGTTGAAACCTCCGAACCAGGCTTCTCCCGGGCCGAGATCCGGCAGGAATTGGTCGACTTGCTGGACAGCGACCGGGTCCTCCACACCCCGGAAGAACTGCTGGTCTATGAATGCGACGGGTTGACCCTCCATTCCCGCATGCCCGATTTCGTGGTCTTCCCGAGCTCCACCCGGGAAGTGCTCGAGATTGTCCGGCTGGCCCGCCGGCACGGGATTCCCTTTCTGGCCAGAGGCGCCGGCACCAGCTTGAGCGGGGGAACCATTGCCGCCGAGGGCGGTATCGTCCTGGAGCTCTCCAGGATGAATCGGATCCTGCAGATCGACCTGGAGAATCGCCTGGCCCAGGTTCAGCCGGGAGTCGTCAACCAGCACGTCACCCGGGCGGTGGAAGCCGACGAGTTCTACTATGCGCCGGATCCGTCGAGCCAGGTGGCCTCTACCATCGGAGGCAACGTCGCCGAAAACGCCGGCGGACCGCATACCCTCAAGTACGGCGTCACCACCAACCATGTGCTGGCGCTGGAGGCCGTCTTGCCGGACGGCGAAGTCTACCGCCTGGGAACCGCCGCCGGCGACCCCGTCGGATTCGACCTGGTGGGAACCTTCGTCGGTTCCGAGGGAACCTTGGGAATCGCGACTGAAGCGACGGTTCGCCTGCTGCACTCGGCGCCGGCGGTGAAGACGCTCCTGGCCGTTTACGACTCGGTTTCGGAAGCAACCCAGACGGTTTCCGGCATCATCGCGCGGGGCATCGTGCCCGCCGCCCTGGAAATGATCGACAAGAACACCATTCAGGCGATCGAAGCCGGAGTCTACGCCAGCGGCATTCCCCAGGACGCCGCGGCCGTGCTGCTCATCGAAGTGGACGGCCTGGAGGCCGGCATCGACCAGCAACTGGAGGAAATCCTGGAGGTCGTTCGATCCCGCCAGGTCCGGGAGGTGCGCGTTGCAGGCTCGACCGATGAGCGCAAGAAGCTGTGGGCGGCGCGAAAGAACGCCTTCGGCGCCTATGGGCGCATCAGTCCGAACTACTACACCATGGACGGCGTGATTCCGCGGAGCAAGCTTCCGGAAGTCCTGGACCGCATCGAGAGCCTGGGCCGGGAATACGGTCTGCGGATGGCCAACGTGTTCCATGCGGGAGACGGGAACCTGCATCCCATCATCCTCTACGACATCGCCCGGGACGACGCCAGGGAAAGGGTCATGGCGCTGGCCGGCGCCATCTTGCGCTGTTGCATCGATGTGGGAGGGACTTTGAGCGGGGAGCACGGCATTGGTCTGGAAAAGAGAGAATTCATGAGGTTGTTCTTCAGCGAGGACGAGCTACAGGTGATGGGACGGCTCAAGCGGGTCTTCAATCCGGACAATCTTGCCAATCCACAAAAGATCTTTCCCATGCGACGCGGATGCGGGGAGATGTCGTCGCTTTCGGAAGACAGCCGCGATCGTCTCAGCCGGTTCGAAGGAGACCCGGAGTTCGTGCGGTTCTGACCGGGCCGCCCCCTGGCGGCCGGCCCGCCGCACACAGGACGAGTGTCATACATGGTTGGACCGGGCGCACAATCTCGAGGTCGCTCCGTGACGAAGGAATCCCCGGGGCCAAAGGCCGATCCCCAGGTCTCCTCCGCCCTGCCCCCTTCCCAACTGGGAGCGTTCACCGTACAGGGGAAGCGCCCCGACCGGGCCGCCACTCCGCGGACACCCGAGGAGATCAGCCAATTGCTGCAATCGGCTCAGCGCGAGCACTGGGCCGTAGTGCCCTTTGGTTCCGGGAGCCGTCAGGATCTCGGGAACCCGCCGGAGCGCTTCGATCTGGCTCTCGCAACGACCCGCCTGGACCGAATCCCGGAATACGAGCCCCAGGACCTGGTGGTGAGGGTGGAAAGCGGGTGCCGCCTGGCACGGCTGCAGGAACTGCTGGCGGCCGATCGCTTGTGCCTGCCGGTAGATCCACCCGCCTACCGGCAGACGACTCTGGGGGGGATGGTGGCCGCCAACGCCAGCGGACCGGATCGATACGGCCACGGGACCCTGCGCGACTACCTGCTCGGAGTCGGTGTGATCCAGGCGGACGGGACTCAAACACGTTTTGGCTCGAGAGTGGTCAAGAACGTCACCGGATATGACATGTGCAAACTCTATGCGGGCTCGTTCGGCACCCTGGGCGTCTTTTCGGATTTCTATTTCAAGCTCAAGCCCCTTCCGCCCATGGAGAAGACGGTAGTAGGCCTCTTCAGGAAACTCCCCACGGTGCGAAGCGCCTTGAGCAAGCTGCTGCGTTCCCCTTTGATTCCCTCTGCCGTCGAGTTCCTTGACGGCAACGCCTCGCGCCGGCTCGGGCGGAAGCTGGATTGGAGTGGAACGATCGCAGGCTATGCCCTGGCGGTCAAGTTCGGCGATCTGGAAGCCGCCGTCAACTGGCAGGTGAAGGAACTGAAAGAGATCTGGGGGACATGCCTGGACGGGGACATGCTGGTCAGCGACCCCCAGGCGCAAGCCCGGCTCTGGGACTGCTTGCGGGAAGACCACTTCTGCATGGCGGAACCGCCAATGGAAAACGTCAAGCTCAAGGTAAACATCCTTCCCAATCAACTGGTCCAATGGATCGAGGAGATGGAGAAGCAATTGTCCGGTATCGAGGCGCCGTTCTTCTTGAGGGCCCACGCGGGAAGCGGGGTGATCCGAATCTACTGCCATCTCGATCCTGCAACCGCTCAGGCGGGGAGGCTGGCCAGTCTGATCGAGAGGTGGCGGAGCCTGTTGCACGCGGTACGCGGCAGCGTGGTTGTTGAAAGGGGTCCCGCCAGCCTGAAGAACCGGGTGGATGCCTGGGGTTATCGATACAAGGACCTGAAATTGATGAAGCGGATCAAGAACCGGCTCGACCCCCGGGAGATCCTGAACCCGGGAAGATTCGTGGTTTGAACCCGGCGCGGAGGTAGCAATCGCCCTTCGCTTGTCTGGAACAACGACAAGAAAAGAGTTATCCACGAAGACACACGAAGGACGACCAAGACACACGAAGCGAGACGCCGAGGGGAACCGGGACCTTTCCGTGCTCCCGATAGCCCGTGAAGGCCTCTTGTTTCTTTCTCGGATGATCTGCCCCGTCGTGGGGGGGGGGCAGGGGCGGAACCTGTCCTGGTCGTCAAGTGGTTAACCCGCATTTATCACCAGGGGGCATGATCATGGCGCAGGATTTTTTTCTCCAGCGCGTGCTCGCGACCGAAGAGCGTAGCGGTTTCTACGGTCGAGGGAGCATG
>JAJECY010000201.1 GCA_022821775.1 Acidobacteriota bacterium | reverse complement strand
GTTGTTGAATTACTGGAATAACTTCGATCAGCCGCTGCTGAACGGCTTTGATTCAATAACGTCTTCTACGGGCTCTTTACAAGTTATTCCAGTAATTCAACAACGTCCCCAGCGCTCGACGACGAATTTTGCAAAAGGCTTCGTAACAAAAATTGCCTCCCAAACTGCGTCACCCATGCTCCCGGAGGCGTCGATCAGCAGCAGCAAGCTGCTTCTGACCTGCCCACGGCCTTGAGAGAATGCCTGCGATTCCCAGCCAATCGCGGCCGTCACCAAAAAGACCGTTATCGCTGCTCTTGCTATACCCCTTATGGGAAGTCTCCAGGTGTTTCCTCGTTGTTGAATCGTCGCGCAATCTATCGCGGACGGTCGTGAAACCGCTTGAATGTCTCCAACTCAGAGTTAGCAGAGAGACAGACAAGTCATGATTCGTGGATGCGTGCATCGTGAGAACGAACACCGAACTCACCCACGGCCCCCGCCGTGCCGCACGCCTTGCCGGCTGAATGCTCCACCGCGACCGGGGCCTGCGATTTTCCGCAAGGCCCCGCTTCGAGAGGCTTATGTACCTTACTAAATGTATGTGAATATAATACGACGAAATAATATTCTAGGCGAATACATTGCGAATTTTTGTCCCATTACTGCTAGAATCGACAGTATTGGAAATCGGAGGCACACGAAACCGGCTCTTCCGTCGAGCTGCCCTTGGCCGACGCTCGACTGGTTTGGCTCGGAGGCCCAACCAAAGGGGGATGACGTGAACCGTCCCGACGACGTTAGACGAGAGAACGAGATGCTTCGGGACCGTATCTCCGAACTGAGCGCGGCCATCCTGCGCATCAGCGCCAGCCTCGACCTGAACACCGTCCTGAGCGAGGTGGTTGAAAGCGCCTGCTCTCTGACCGGCGCCCGCTATGGTGGGATCGTGACCACCGGCGAGGGGGGACGAGGCTTCGACTTCGTCTCCTTCGGATTAACCACCGAAGAGCACCGCCAGTTGCTGGACTGGGCCGAGGGGCCACGGCTGTGCGAACACGTCCGCGACCTTGAAGGCACCCTGAAAATGAAGGACCTGCACGGCTACATCCGCTCGCTCGGCTTTTCCCCTCACCCGGTCGTGCCGAAGACCGTGCAGGCGACGGCGATGCGTCACCGGGGAGTGCATGTCGGCAACTTCTTACTGGCGGGGAAGGACGGCGGAGGCGAGTTCACCAGCCAGGACGAGGAGGTGCTGCTGTTGTTCGCCGCCCAGGCGGCCACCGCCATCGCCAACGCGCGCACCTACCGCGACGAGCATCGAGCCCGCACGGATTTGGAGGCCCTGGTCGATACCTCGCCGGTGGGTGTCGCGGTCTTCGATGCACGGACCGGAAAGCCGGCGTTGTTCAATCGGGAGGCTCGGCGGATGTCAAAGGGCCTGGGTGTGGAAGATCCCTCCGCGGGGCCGTTGCCGGAGATCTTGAAGTGCCGGTTCGCCGACGGACGGGAGATCTCATTGGACGAGTCTTCCCTGCCGCAGGTGTTGAGCAGTGCAATGACGGTGCGTGCCGAGGAGGTCGTGCTCGAGGTCCCCGGCGGCCGGAGCCTCACCACCTTGATCAACGCCACGCCGATCCCTTCCGAGGGGGGCCGGGTCGAGTCAGTGATCGTTACCCTGCAGGACATGGCCCCGCTGGAGCAACTGGAGCGGTCGCGGGCCGAGTTTCTCAGCCTGGTGAGTCACGAACTGCGCGTGCCGCTGAGTTCCATCAAGGGATTGGCCGCCACCGTCAAGGAAGCCTCCCCGGACCCCGCCGAGATGGCCCAGTTTTTCCGTATCGTCGAACAACAAGCCGATCACATGCAGGGCCTGATCAGCGACCTGCTGGATGCAGGCCGTATCGAGGCGGGCACTCTGTCGGTCACGACGGAGTCGACCGAGGTGGCCGACCTGGTGGACCAGGCCCGGAACACCTTCCTGAGTGGGGGCGGCCGCCATGCCATCCTGATCGATCTGCCGCCGGACCTGCCCCGGGCGCTGGCAGACCGGCGCCGCATCGTCCAGGTTCTCAACAACCTCTTCTCCAATGCGTCGAGGCACTCTGCCGCGACACTGCCCATCCGGGTCTCAGCCGTGCTGGATGGACTTCACGTAGCGATCTCGGTCTCCGATGAAGGCCGCGGCATACCGCCGGACCAGTTGCCGCGCCTGTTCCGCAAGTACGCCCGTGTGGGAGACAGCGAGGCCGGGATCGGAGGCTCCGGCCTGGGGCTGGCCATCTGCAAGGGGTTGGTGGAAGCCCACGGGGGCCGTATCCGGGCCGCGAGCGGTGGCGCAGGGTTGGGCGCACGCTTTACCTTCACGATTCCGGTAGCCGAGGAAACCCCCAGCCGTGCCATTGCAGGCACCCCCCGGAGTGTCTCTGGCTCGCGTCGGGGAGCGCGAGAGGGAGCGCGCATCCTGGTGGTAGACGACGATCCGCTGACCCTACGGACCGTTCGGGACGCTCTGACCGCCGAGGGCTACTCGCCGATTGTGACAGGAGATCCCCGGGAGGTGTCTCAGTTGATCAATACCAAGAAGCCCCGACTGGTCCTGCTGGACCTGGTGCTGCCCGGAATCGATGGGATCGAATTGATGGAGAGCCTTCCGGAGATGGCCGATCTGCCGGTCATTTTCATCTCGGGCTATGGAAGGGACGAGACGATTGCAAAGGCCCTGCGGAGGGGAGCCACCGATTACATCGTCAAGCCCTTCTCGCCGACCGAACTGGCGGCGAGAGTGCAAGCGGCTCTGCGCGGGCGCGCTGAGCCGTCGGAACCCTTCAGGCTGGGGGACCTGGCGATCGACTACGAGAGTCGCCGGGTGACGCTGGCCGGACGGCGGGTGGAACTGACGGCCACCGAATACGATCTGCTCCAGGTGTTATCGGTCAACGCCGGACGGGTCATGACCCACGAATCCCTGCTGCGCCAGGTGTGGTCTCGGACGGAATCCGGCAACGCCCGACTGGTGAGCGCCTTTGTGAAGAGGCTTCGCCGCAAGCTGGGCGATGATGCCGCCCACCCCACCTACATCTTTACCGAACGCCACGTCGGCTACCGCATGGCCAGAGAGGACGACCGGTGAAGCTGCTTCCCGGGAGTGAACGGCCGGCGGCGGCCTCTGATTTTGTTGATTGAAGCCAATCGAGTGGGAAAAGCAAGGGGACGTTGTTGAATGACTGGAATAACTTTGTTCCGGCTTCTGAGTCTTGGCTGGCAGAAAAGGAGCAGCCGACGCTCCGTCAAGCCTGGCTGAAAGAGGCTGGTTCGCAGCACACCCAATTACACCACGCGGTATCGAGTCCGTAAGGCCGAATACAAGGCATCACAGAATCGCCCTCCTGGTATTTCCACTGATTCAACAACGCTCCCTGTGTTCACAGATGCACCATCACTACTGTCCCAACGTTTTACTGTGATACGTTCATAACTCGCTGATATGAGTTGTCGAGGGCAAAACACACTTCAGCAGTAAGATAGCTCCGGTTATTACTCCCTCGCCGGCAGGTATGCCCCGTCGCCGCTGCGCTCTCCCGGAGCCCCGCCGTCGTTGACCACCCCGTAGGCCAGGAAGGGGTTGGCCCCCGACACCTTCTCGATCCGGACGTACCCTTGCCGGGTGTCCGGAGCATACCTGCCCAGGATCCCGTTGACCTGATGCCAGCTCCGGGCCGGGATCGGCCCCGTCACTACCGTCTCGACCGGCATCCCCGTCTCCCCGTCGTAGATCTCCAGGTGGAAGACGCTCGCGCTGCCGTCCTCCTCTCCCGTGTTGACCAGCGCCAGGTTGCTGCGGTTCTCTTCGTTCTGCTGCAGCCCCATCACCCAGGCCTCCTCATTGAAGGACTCGCCGTTGGGCACCGCGTTGTAGAAGACGCTGTAGGATCCCCCCCCTCCCTCCGAACCCGTCCTGGCCCCGATCACGATCCCGCTCATGTCGCCGTCTTCGGCCACCACGAACATCGGCCCCGCATAGAAGCCCCGCGTCGTCCCCAGCCCCGCCATCCGGCCACGCAACTCTTCCACCAGGTTCGGTACGATTTCCTGCTCCCCGGCCTCCAGCTCCATGCGGAAGCCCACCGTCTTGTCGTCGGTCCTGATCTGCTCTGCCACAAACTGGAATGTCAGGATCCTCGGTGAATCGGAGAAGTTCGTCACCGTCAGCTCGCTTTCGAACTCACTGGTCTCCACGATCACCGGCAGGGTCTGCCCCGTCTTCCCCTCCAGTGAACCGGCCGTCACCGGAAAGACGAACGACCCGTCCGAGTTGGCCTGGTCGTTGATCACTCCATAGGCGTAGAAGGGCGCCTCTCCTTCCACCCGCTCCACCTTCACGTAGCCCTGGGCCGGACTCTCCAGCCTGCCCAGCAGCCCCGAGTACTGGTGGAACCCTCCCGGCTCGAGCGTCACGTCTTCAAGCTCCCGTGCCTCGCCGTCTCCCGCCTCGCCCGAATACAGCGTGGTCCTGATCGTGATCGCCCCTTCTTCTGAAGTTCCCATGTTCTGGAAAGCCACGTTGGAGCGGTCCTGGCCGTTCTGACGCAGCCCACACAGGTAGACCGGCTCGGTGAAGCCCTCCTCCTCGGCCACCCCCAGGAAGGCCAGCCCCGCCCGTCCGTCAGGCACCAGCGTGGTGGTCCGCACCACCGCCTCCACCTCCGATCCCAGCGGCACCTCTACCCGCAAAGTCCCGATCCGGTTCCCCATCTCGGGAATCGGTACCCCCAGGCCTGTCAGATAGTCCAGAGCGTCGGTTTCGATCTTCTGCCTCCCGCCAGGAAGAACATCGGAAGCGGTCCCGCTTCCTCCTCCACGCTCGGCCGTGTAGGTGTAGTTGAGCTCGACCTCCTGCTCCCCCAGGTTGGTCAGCGTCAGCTCCGAGGTGAAGTAGGAATTGTTGAGGCCCGCCGAGGTCAGCAGGACCGGCACCAACAGCGACCCCGTCGTCAGCCGGAAGCTCCCCTCGGCCGGGTCCGCGCCACCGCAGGAATAGACGAACGCCCCCACTCCCGACTCGGTGAAGGTCAGGGACACTTCGCAAGAGCCCCCGTCATCAAAGGCCAGCCTCACCGTTCCCATGCGGGGACCTGTCCTTTCATAGGTGTAGGTGCCGGATCGGGTGGTCCCCTGGCTCCGCGCGGCTCTCTCGCTCCGGGTGGACGCCTGCTGCCCTCCCGATTCGATCTGCTCGAACCGGCTGCCGGGCCCAAACCGCAGCTCGAGGCTTCCGGCTGCTCCCTCCTCACCCGTGAGCCGCAGGGTCAGCCGTCTCCCCTCCAGGTCCGCTCCGGTGAAGTCGGACGGATCCTCCTCCGTCTCTTCCTCTCCCGCCTCTTCCATCTCCACGTCAATCACCCGCACCCGGATCGCCTGCTGCCTGCTCCGCTCCCTGTCTCCTTCTCCACTCGTCACCTCCACCACCAGGATGTATTCGTTGTCCCCTGCCGGGCTTGCCGGTTCCTCGCTCTCCACATCCCCCGGAGCCTCGTAGTCCGGCGCCTCCCGGAAGCTCAGCTCCCCCGTCTCCGCCTCGATGGCAAACAGCGCCCTGTCCGCTCCCCCCGCTATGCCGTATCCCGCAACCTCGTCCTGCTCGTCCCAGTCCACCGCCTCCAACTGCCCCACTCGCGTGGTGTTCTCCTCGACCTCGAACGGACCCGTGCTGGTGATCTCCGGCACCCGGTTCTCCAGTTCGCTCAACTGGAAGCTCCCCTGTCCCACCAGCGTCCCGCCGCAGCGGTAGACGTAGCTGCCCTCTCCCTCTCCGCTGAAGGTCAACCTCACCTGGCAGGCGTCGCCCCCGTCGAACTCCAGGCTCAACTCCCCCGTCGTCCGGCTGGTGTATCGGTACCCGTAGCTGCCCATGCGGGTGGCCGTCACCTCCCCTTGCCCGTCCAGCTCGTCTTCCTCGAACGTCAACCCCTCCCCGAACCTCACCTGCCGGTCCCCGCTCCCGCCCGAGAGAAACACCTCCAGCCTCAATTGCCCTCCCTGCAGGTCTTCCGCCCGGAAGTTGGACCAGTAGGCGGGATCGAGCGGCATTCGCACCTCCACCGCTTCCGACTCCTGGCCGTTGCCGGCCGCGTTGACCGCACGCAGCTCAATGGCATAGACGGTTCCGTTGAGGAGGCCTCCGACAGTGAACCCTGCGGCGTTGACCTCCTCGAGGGCGCTGTCCGGGATGGGGGTCCACTCCCCGAACTCTCCACGGCCCTCCTTCAGGCGGAACTCATAGCGCACCGCAGGACTGCCCCCGTCGATTTCCGGCGGGCTCCACTCCAGCCGCACCGCCCCGTCTCCGGCCGTGGCCGTCAGGCTCGCCGGCGCCTCCGGCGGAAACAGCAGCCCCCCTCCTCCGCCGCCTCCTCCGCCGCCTCCGCCTCCACCTGTGCCGGGCGTCGTTACCCCCTGCTCAGGCGTCGCCATCGCTGTCTCCGCCGCTCCCTTGCCCAGGGCATTGACCGCACGCACCTCGAAGACGTACTCCCTCCCGTTAATCAGCCCTCCCACCGTAACCCCCGACGATCCCGCTCCCACGCTTGCCCACTCGCTCCACGCCTCCCCCCTCGGACCATACCGGTACTCGTAGCGGATGATGGCCGAGCCCCCGCTATCCGAGGGTCGGCTCCAGCTCAGCCTCGCCGATCCGTTTGCGGGACTCGTCCGGAGACCGATGGCCGAGATCGGCTCCGGCGCCCCCGGCGGCGACACCCGGACTGCCACCATCGCTTCCTCGTTCCCCTTGTTCCCCTCCGACGAGTGCACCTCGTCTCCCTCCACCGTCAGCCTCAGCGTGTAGCTGTGGGCCACCCGGGTGGTCGCCGGCGTCACCGTAGTGGTGTAGATCCGGTTGTCTCCCGTCTGGGGTGTCCCGATCTGCGGGTCGCAGAAGACCGGATTGTCCTGATCATCCGTGCAGGCCGGATCCTGCTCCGTCTGGATGTCCCCGGTGTTGAAGCTCGCCACCGGCTCCGAGAAGCTGAACCGCATGCTGAAGGAATCCGACACCGGAGACTCTTCCATGGTCACCAACTCAAGCGTCAGCGGCGTAATGGTCATCCCCTCGCCCGACTCCGACCACCTGCTGGTCCCTTCGTCGTTACCGGCCCGCACCTGCACCTCGTAGGCCGTCCCCGGGGCGAGGTCCTCGATTTCTGCCGTCAGCCCTGGCCCATCGTGCGTTACGCCCCTGAAGCTCCCCCGATCCTTCTCCCGGTACTGCACGTCGTAGTCGGTGATCTCAGGCCCCGTATTGCCCGGCTCCGTCCAGCTTACCGTCAGGCTCTCGGCCGTCTCCCCGGATATGGTCGGCGCTTCCGGCGCCTCCGGGGGTTCCTGCCGATCGGTCACTGTGATCGTGAACGTCTTCTCCGCCGTCAGCTCCCTGCCTCCCGCTCCGCTCGCCACTTCAACCGTCACTACGTATTGGTTGTCCTCCAGTCCGCTCACCGGATCGGTGCTGGCAACGTCGCCGGGATCCTCGAAGTCCGGCGCGTCCCGAAAGCTCAGATCTCCCGTATCGGAGGTGATCTCAAACTGCCCCTGGTCGGCTCCGCCCACGATCGCCCAGCCCGTCACCTCGTCCCCCGGGTCGGTGTCCCTCCCCGCCAGCCGCCTCGCCAGCACCTGGTTCTCCGGAACACTGATCGAACTCGAGCTGGTGATCTCAGGCGCCGTGTTGGGCGCCTCGGTGGTGTTGGTCACCGACCGGTTGCTCAGGGCCAGGGCCTCATTGCCCACCGCGTCCCGGATCGGGTTGGCTCCCGCCCCCGTCGGCACCGTGTAGCTCACCCGGATTCCCGTGTCTCCGTGCTCCACCTCCGGATTGAGCGTCAGCGTCACCACGCTCCCGCTGATCCCCACTCCCGAAACGGTTCTGTTATTGCCGCCTACCGTCACCGCGAAGTCTCCCGTCGCCGGACTCGAGCCCCCATCCAGCTCTTCCCCGTAGGTCAAGGTCAACGAGGCCCTGTCCACCGCCGCGCTCACAAAGGCCGGCTTCACCCCGTCCACCTTGTGCCCCGTCTGAGCCGCCACCGCCTCATGGGCCAGGTCGGCGGCATTCTTCGCCTCGTCTTCGATGGTCCCTCCGTTCAAGGCAATGCGGCCCGCCTGAAGGCTCACCCCGCCACCGGCTTCGTCTCCGTCGGCCACCTCGTAGCCGAACACCAGCGCCGCCGTGTCCGTGCCTCTCAGGTAGCCGGCTGTCCGGTTCCTGGTTCCCACTCTCAGTCTCAACTGCGGCGTTCCCTCCACCTTCACCGTCTCGTCGAAAGTCACCGTCACCTCGATGGTGTCCCCCGCCGCGTAGGTCTGGTCGGATCCCGGGTTCGAGGTGATGGCCAGGCTGCTCACCTCCGGCGGGGTGGTGTCGGGCGTGTCGTTTCTCACCGACTCCTGGCTCAGTGCCTCCGCCTCGTTGCCGGGCACATCTCGAATCTTGTTCGTCCCCGGCGTGTAGCTCACCTGGATCCCCGCTTCTTCGTGCTCGGCGCCCACATTCAGGGTCAGCGTCACCGCGCTGCCGCTCACCGAGACACGGGTGACCGTGCGCGTCCGGTCGCCACCAGACACCGTGAAGTCACCGGCATCCGGCGTTGAGCTCCGGTCCAGCGCCTCATCGTAGGTCAGTATCAGCGTCGTCCCATCCACCACCGCTCCGCCGGTTGCGGCCAGCCCTGGCCTGACCCCGTCCACCTTGTGGCCGGAGTCGCCCGCCAGCCCGTCATGGGCCAGCTCGGCGGTATTGTCCGAAGGATCTTCGATCGTCCCGCCCGCCAGGCTGTTTTCCTCGACCCCCACCCCGTCCGTGTCGCTGTCCCCATCGGCCACCTCGTAAGCAAAGACAAGAGCCGCTGTTCCCGTTCCGCCCTTGTAGGCCGCCGTTCGCGTCCCTCCCCCCAGTCCCAGAGTCAACTGCGGCGTCCCCGTCGCCTCCACCGTCTCGCTGAAAGTCACCGTCACCTCGATCGCCTCGCCGATCGCGTAGGTCCGGTCCACCCCGGGGTTCGAGCTGATCACCACCTTGCTAACCGTTGGAGGCGTCGAGTCTTCGGAGATCCTGAGGATCCGGTCCTGACCGTCGCCGTTGGAGGTAGTCACATACAGGGCGTCGTCGGGACCCAGCATCGGGGTTCGGAGCCGACCGAAAGCACGGTTGAGCTCGGGGACGACGACCTGACTTACAAGCGAGCCTTCCGGGGTGAACTCGAACAGGCGCAGCTTCTCATTCCTGAGCGTGGCCACCGCCAGCCGCCCCTCCCAGACACCCCACTGGCCTCCCTCAAGGAAGATGCCACCGCTGACGGCCAGGCGCTGCGACCCCGAAGACCACTTGGCCTCAACCGCATTGGGAAACTTCACCACGTCGGTCATGGAAACCCATTCGTTGTATCCGGGAACAGGATCCCAGCCGTAGTTGCCGCCGGCCACCAGCAGGTTGATCTCGTCGTCCACCCTCGGTCCGTGCTCCACCGCCCACATCTGGCTGGTGCCGGGGCGGAGCGCCAGGCCCTGCACGTTCCGGTGGCCATAGGTGTAGATCCTTGGGGATGAAGCGAAGGGATTTGCCGGCGCCCCGGCGCCGGTGGAGGAGTCGACCCGAAGGACCTTGCCTCCGAGCGAGGTCAGATCCTGCGGAGTGCTTCCCGAGGCCGCATCTCCAGTCGCAATCCACAGATAGCCCTCCGCTCCGAAGCGCAGCCGACAGCCGCCGTGACGGCCACTGGTGGCCGGCATGCCCCCGACCAGGGGATCGGCCACCCGAGTGGCGGTGGTGTAGGCGTCATCGATCGTCCAGGCGATCACCTGAACCTCGGGCCCGGTGTGGCCCTGGCAGGTGTAGAAGCGCCGGTTGGAAGTGAAATCGGGATCAACGACGATGGACATCAACCCGGTCTCTCTTGCGGAGAACAGGTCCCCCAACTCGGCGTCCACGGTCTGGACCGTGCCGTCAGTGAGCCGGGCACTCAACACGCCTCTCCGCTCTGTGAACAGCATCGTTTCGTCGGGCGCGAAGGCGATGCCCCAGGGAATGGTCAGGCCGGAGACCAGGGTGTCAACCTGGAGATAGGGTGGGGTGATCTCGCTGGTGCCTACGCCCTGCGCCTGCTTGCCGGATCCATGCCCGTCGTTGTAGGACACCGTGGCCCGCAAGTACATTTCTTCATCCTCGCTGGACGGGCTGTAGCTGCGCGTCGTCGCACCGTCGATGTTCGCCCATCCCATGTCGCGGTCCGAAGACCTTGCCCATTGCCAGCTTGAATCGCTCACACTTCCGTCAGGATCCTTCAAGGTTGCCCGGACCTGAGACCCGGACTTTGAAAACCTTACCGTTCCGGCTTCCTCCAGATTTGCCACTGTGACGGTAATGGTCTGGTCTGTTGCCACGGCCCGATCACCCGTACCGCCTGTCGCCGTTACGGTTACGACGTATTGGTTGTCAGCCTTGGCGTTGACGGGATCCCTGCTGGCGACATCCGCCGGTCTCTCGTAATTCGGCGGCGTGTTGAAGGCCAGCACGCCCGTGGTTTCACCGATCTCGAATGCCGAGGCGTCAGCCCCGCCGCCGATCGAATAGGCAATATCGTCTCCGCTGTCCGGGTCATCGGCGACCACCGTGGCCACCGCCGTCTGGTTTTCATCCACCTCGAAGCTTGTATCGGTGGTGAAGGATGGCGCCGTGTTGACCGACTGGCGAGTGAAGGTCAACCTCGCCATGCGCACGTTCGAGAACTTGCCCGTTCCCTTGATGCTGCCGATGACACCCTGCGGCGAGGTGGCCTGGTTATTCAGCGAGAACTCGGTTCCGTCCTCGGTCCCGGCATCGTAGGGAAACAGGTCGATCTCGAGCGTTGACATCCATTCGTCCTGAGCATTGAGCAGGGATCGCCCCGAGATGCCCACGAACCAGTCCGGACTGGGTCCGATCATCGAGAGAAGGGTGACCAGGGGGTGTGTGTCGGTGACCGTGATTTCGAATGTGGCGCTGCCGGTTCCACCTCCGCTGACGCTCTGCTCGATTACGGTGACCGCATTCGAGTTGGCATTGATTTCAGACTTGAAAGTGCCCGTGGAACCGAGTTCCGCCACATTCTCGACCCCCGCGGTGGCCGTTCCTCCACTCTCCCAGAAGGTCACCATGTCATTGTGTATGGCGCCGATCAGGGTGGTGAAGTGGGCACCGCCTACAACGCCGCCGGGCGTGCTGGCGGTGGTCCAGTTGCCCTGGAACGTTACCGTATAGGTGGCTGACGACTCGACCCTGGCCACTGGATCACTCTCCGTTGAGCTCGGCCGCACATTGGGGAGTGGATCGTTGTCAGCCAACAGCGTTCCCTGGTTGGTCACCAGGATGAACAGCAAGGAGAGAAGGGCCGGGATGGATATGCTCCCAGCATGCCGCGCGGGACAGGTCATGCCGGCGGAGGCCAGGTGGATACCGCTCATTTTGATGACCCTGTGGAACCAACGGCGAAACCGGAGGCGATGAGGGCCGTTTAGCCGGTATAGTAGTAGGCCTTGGGGGCCCCCCCCCGTTGCCACCCCCGGGGATCGAAGCATCCCACACATCCCCACGGCGAACCGCTGCTCGGGTTGCCCTAAGACTTCCTTCCCAGTCGCAATTCGGCCGCTGCCGGGTCACGCATCAGCGACCTTGCGGCTGTACTCCTTGGTCGGGGATCATCCCCTATGCTCGTGTACCAAGTGGGTACAGGCGTGTTGAAAATGTGTCTTTATAGTGTCGTTAGGAAGATAGGTCGGTTTGGGGGGTGGGCATCAACGCACTCAAGCAGCAGAACCAAGCGCTGGTGGCTCCGCCTCCATGAAAAGCGAGGCAAGTTCCGCCAGGTCCCGCTCACCACAACGCCGAGCAGAACCTTGATGCTTATCTGGAGCATATGCTTATACTAATATTTTCTGAACCCAACACCCGGTCGCGGCCCGTGCCGGATTCGGCCACCTGAACCGGCCTGCTGCGTAACCGCTTTCAGGGCCGCGTCGGAATAGCGGAGGACTGAGCATTCACGAGCATCGACGCACTCAAGCAGGAAAACGAGGCGTTGCGCAACCGCATCTCCAAACTGAGCGCAGCCAGCCTGCGCATCAGCGCAAGCCTCGACCTCGATACGATCCTGTCGGAGGTTGTGGAGAGCGCCCGCGCCTTGACCGAGGCCCGTTACGGTTTGATAACAACCATCGGAGACTCGGGGCCGTTCGAAGACTTCGTCACTTCCGGCTTCACTCCCGACGAGCACCGCCTGTTACTGGACTCGGCCGCCGGGCCCCAGTTGTGCGAACGCGTCCGCGACTCTCAGGGAGCGCTGAAACTGCCGGATCTGCACGACGACCTCCGCTCACGCGGCTATTCCCCTCACCCGCGCCTGCCCAAGACCGTCCAGGGAACGGCGATGCGTCACCGGGGGGTGCATTTCGGAAACTTCTTTCTGGCCGATAAGGCCGGCCATCAGCAGTTCACCAGCCAGGACGAGGAGGTGTTGGTTTTGTTAGCCTCGCAGGCAGCAGCTGCCATCGCCAACGCACGCGCTTACCGGGACGAGCATCGGGCTCGGACCGATCTGCAGACCTTGATCGAGACCTCACCGGTTGGCGTGGTGGTGTTCGATGCCGGGACCAGGCACCCGGTCTCGTTCAACCGCGAGGCGGACCGCATCCTCTCGCGTATCCGCATACCGGGCCACCCCCCGGAACACCTGCTGAACGTGGCGACCTGCCGCTTCCTCGACGGCCGCGAGATCGCCCTCGCCGAACTGCCGATCGCCCGGGTGCTCAGCGGGGCCGAGACGGTGCGCGCTGAGCAGATCGAGCTGTTGGCCCCCGATGGGCGGCGCATCACGGTGCTGGTCAACGCCACGCCGATCCAGTCCGCCGGGGATGAGGTCGAGTCGGTAATTGTCACCATGCAGGATCTGGCGCCGCTAGAGGAGTTGGAGCGCTCCCGTGCCGAGTTCCTCAGCATGGTGACCCACGAACTGCGGGCGCCGCTGACTTCCATCAAGGGTTCCACAGCCACGGTGCTGCGCACCTCCCGGGTCCTCGACCCGGCCGAGGTGCGCCAGTTCTTCCGCATCATCGACCAGCAGGCCAATCGCATGGACGGGCTGATCAGCGATTTGCTCGATGCCGGACGCATCAAGACCGGCACGTTGTCGGTCGCCCCCGAGCCCGCCGCGGTGGCCGCCCTGGTGGATGAGGCGCGCAACACCTTCCTCAGCGGCGGCGGCCGGCACAGCCTCAGAATCGACCTGCCGACGGATCTGCCCCCAGTGATGGCCGATGAACGGCGCATCGTCCAGGTCCTCAACAACCTCGTCTCCAACGCCGCCCGGCACTCCCCCGAGACCTCCGTGATCCGGATCGATGCCGTACGCGACGGGGGACACGTCGCCCTCTCGGTCTCCGATGAAGGCTCCGGTCTGCCGCCCAGCCTGCTGCTCCACCTTTTCCGCAAGTACGGTGGCGGGCGCGGAGGCTACGGACTGGGCCTTGCCATCTGCAAAGGGCTGGTCGAAGCGCACGGGGGGCGTATCCGGGCCTCCAGCGGCAGGACCGGTCAGGGGACCCGCTTCACCTTCACGCTTCCAGTGGCCTCGTTGGCCGGTGAAGACCCCACCTCTAACTCCCTCCATCAGGCCCCCGCCCGCTACCGGTCCGACCCTACCCGCATCCTGGTCCTCGACGACGACCCGGAGACGCTGCGCCAGGTCCACAGTGCACTCGCGCCCGCCGGCTACACCCCCCTCATCACCGGAGACCCAGGGGAACTTCCCCACCTCCTCCGCACCAAGAGGCCCCACCTGGTACTGCTGGACCTGATGCTGCCCGGGGCCGACGGCATTGAGCTGATGGAATCCGTCCCCGGCCTCGCTGATCTCCCCGTCATTTTCCTCTCAGGCTATGACCGCGACGAGACCATCGCCAGGGCGCTCAGGGCCGGCGCCGCCGATTACATCGTCAAGCCCTTCTCCCCCACCGAACTGACAGCCCGCGTCCAGGCAGCCCTTCGCCTGCGCACCCGCCCCGCCGCCTTCCGTCTCGCAGATCTCGCCATCGATTACGACCGGCGCCGCGTGACCCTTG
Source organism: Acidobacteriota bacterium (assembly GCA_022821775.1). Classification (GTDB taxonomy): domain Bacteria; phylum Acidobacteriota; class Terriglobia; order Versatilivoradales; family Versatilivoraceae; genus Versatilivorator. The sequence goes on along the minus strand of JAJECY010000201.1, from coordinate 5,472 downwards.
CCGGCCGCCTGTTGAACCTGACCGCAACCGAGTTCGAGTTGCTTCGCCTTCTTTCCCGCAACGCCGGGCGGGTCGTCGCTTACGATGTCTTCCTCCGCGATGTGTGGAACGACCGCGACACCGCCGGCCCGAATGCCGTCCGTACCTCCATGAAGAAGCTCCGCCGCAAGCTCGGCGACGACGCGGTGCGGCCAACCTACATCTTCAATGAGTTCGGCGTCGGCTACCGCATGCCCGATCCCAGCGAAGCGAGTCGGCCCTGAGCGCACCTCCCAAGATCGATCCAGCGGCAGCAGCCAGGTTGAGTTTTGTCGGCTTCGCCAAGAGAACCAACTTCTCCACCGAGAAGGTGGAAGGAGCCCAAATCCTCTCTTGATTCCGCGGGAAGGGTTGGGGTAATCTTGCGGTAGTTGTTCCTGGCTGGTGCGTCCTGCGACGTCCCAACCGTCCCGCCATGTCCTCACGCAATCCGCTTCAGGCGGTCGAGAATCCTGTAGGGAAACAGGCAAGCCCTGGCCCGCATTTCTCACCGGGCTGCTGGAAACATCATGAAAGACGGTTTGTCTTGAGCACCCTATTGGCCCTGTCGTGAAGGCTTGCGGGAACAGGCGGCGCCGGGCGTTCCCAGCGGAGAGCAATGCAGTCCGGATGTTAGATGGCCGCGCCGCCGTCGAGGCCCCGCCCTCGACAGGCCGGCGCTTCCGCTGCCACAATCGAATCGTGTCTCCGTTCTCCTGATCAAGGACCGAGGTAACTCCTTTGACAGAAATGCCTTCCCATGACGTGCTTTTGGTGGGTGGTGGAGGAGCCGGCCTGAGAGCCGCCATTGCGGTTTCCGAGGTCGACCCCAATCTGAGCGTGGCGGTGGTCTCCAAGGTTTATCCCATGAGGAGCCACACGGTGTCGGCCGAGGGCGGATCGGCGGCCGTCATCAAGGAGGGCGACAGCCTGGACGAACACGCCTACGACACCATCTCCGGCGGGGACTGGATGTGCGACCAGGACGCCGTGGAGCTCTTCGTCAACGAGGCACCCGGGGAGATGCTTCAACTGGAGCACTGGGGCTGTCCCTGGAGCCGGGAACCCGACGGGCGGGTGGCCGTTCGCCCCTTTGGCGGAATGAAGAAGGAGCGTACCTGGTTTGCCGCCGACAAGACCGGCTTCCACATGCTCCACGCGCTCTTCCAGACTTCCCTGAAATACAGATCCATCGCTCGCTACGACGAATGGTTCGTCACCAGGCTCCTGGTAGAGGATGGCCGGGTGCAGGGCGTGGTGGCCATTGAGCTGATGACGGGCAAGATCCAGGCCATCACCGCCAAGTCCGTCATCCTCTGTACCGGCGGTTGCGGGAAGGTGTTCCCTTTCACCACCAATGCCAACATCAAGAACGGTGACGGCATGGCCCTGGCCTACCGCGCGGGAGTGCCCCTGAAGGACATGGAGTTCGTGCAGTACCATCCCACCGGACTCCCCTTCACCGGGATTCTGATTACCGAAGCCTCCAGGGCGGAAGGCGGCTTCCTGCTCAACAAGGACGGGTACCGCTACCTGCAGGACTACGATCTGGGGACCCCTCAGCCCAAGCCGGTGCTGCGGTCCATGGAGCTGGGCCCCCGGGACCGCTTGTCGCAAGCCTTCATGAAGGAGCTGGACAAGGGCCGAACGCTCGAGGGGCCCTATGGACCCTATGTCCATCTCGACCTCACCCACCTGGGGAAGAAGATCATCGACACCAAGTTGCCCTTTGTGCGCGAACTCTGCCTCAAGTACGAGAACATCGACCCGGTGAGCGAGCTGATTCCGGTCCGCCCGGTGGTTCACTACATGATGGGCGGCGTCCACACCGACATCCAGGGGGCCACGCCCCTGGGGGGCCTGTTCGCCGCCGGCGAAGCGGCCTGTGTGAGTATCAACGGAGCCAACCGCCTGGGCTCCAATTCCTTGACCGAGCTCCTGGTTTTCGGCGCCCGGGCGGGACAGGCGGCGGCCGAACACGCCCTGCAGGACAAGCCGGTGAGCGCCGGCATCGAGGCCCAGGCGGCCGATGAGAAAAAGCGCCTGGAACGGGAGTTTCTCCACAAGAGCGGCGGCACCGAGCCCATTGCAGGCCTGCGCGGAGAAATGCAATCCATTATGGAAAAGAGCGCCGGGATCTACCGGACGGGGACTCTGCTGGAAGAGGCTCAGGCCAAGGTGGCGGAATTGAAGGAACGCTTCCGCCAGGTCGCCATCCAGGACCACAGCCACACCTTCAACACCGAGTTGACGGCCGCCCTGGAGCTCTCATACATGTTGGACGTGGCAGAGGCAGTGGTCGAGTGCGCCTTGCATCGAACCGAATCCCGGGGAGCCCACCAGCGAATCGATTTTCCACAGCGGGACGACGAAGGGTTTCTGGCCCACTCCCTGGTCTCGCACCGCCCCGACGATCGCCCCAAGGTCGAATATCTGCCCGTTACCATCACCCGCTGGCCTCCGGGCGAACGGGTTTACGGCCGGGCGGCGGCCCCGGCGCCGCCGGGATAACGGCGGGCAGGCCAGGAGGGTCCGCCTGAAGTGTTTTGAAGGCCGCTGGACCGCTTCCGAACCAATGAACTACCGGGAATCAACCAGGCTAGAGGAGATATGGCTGAAACGATAACCATCGAAGTGGCTCGATACCGACCCGAGGAGGAGGGCGAACCCGCCCTTCAATCCTACGAGGTGCCCTTGAACAAGGACTGGGTGGTTCTCGACGCCTTGAATCACATCAAGGACCATGTGGATGGTTCCCTCTCCTTTCGCTGGTCCTGCCGCATGGGCGTCTGCGGGAGCTGTGGCATGACCGTCAACGGCGAACCCAAGCTGACCTGCGCCACCTTCCTGTCCCACTACGCGCCTGGACCCATTCGCGTGGAGCCCCTCAAGAACTTTCCGGTGGTTCGGGACCTGGTTATCGAAATGACCGATTTTCTGGAAAAGCTGCAGTCGGTGAAACCCTGGATCGTCCGAAAGGATGATCCCGCCCCCGCCAAGGGAGAGTTTCTGCAAACTCCGGAACAGTTGGATGAATTCAAGCAGTTCAGCATGTGCATCAACTGCATGATCTGCTACGCCGCCTGCCCGGTTTACGGGCTCGACCCGCAATTCGTCGGACCGGCCGCCATTGCCCTGGCGCAGCGATACAACCTGGATTCCCGCGACCAGGGCGAGCAAGAACGTCTGGATGTCCTCTCCCAGCATGAGGGGATTTGGGGGTGCACCTTCGTGGGAGAGTGCACCGAGGTCTGTCCCAAGAACGTGGATCCGGCAGGAGCCATCCAACAATACAAGCTGGCGGCCACCAAGGACTGGTTCAAGTCCTTCCTGATGCCCTGGAGCAAGCAATGAAGCCACCGGTGGCTTATCGCCAATACCATCCCAAGTGGCACCGGACCCGGGTCTCAACCTTCTGGTGGAGCCGGAAGTGGTCCTACCTGAAGTTCATGTTGAGGGAACTCAGCAGTGTCTTCGTGGCCTTCTACGTGGTGATCCTGTTGCTGCAGCTTCATGCCTTGAGGGGAGGGCCCGACGCCTATCAGGGGTTCCAGGACTGGCTCAGGAACCCGTTGCTGGTGATTCTCAACGGCATCAGCTTTCTGTTCGTGCTCTTTCACGCGGTGACCTGGTTCAACTTGACTCCCAAGGCGATGGCGGTCCGCTTGCGAGGCAAACGGCTCCCCGACGTGCTGGTGGCCGCTCCCAATTACGTGGCCTGGCTGGCGGTTTCCGCGCTGGTCGTTTTTCTCCTCACTCGACAAGGTTGACCCATGGCCAAACGATCCAACGAACCTCTTCTCTGGGCACTCTTCAGCGGGGGAGGCGTGGCGGCCGCCTTTCTGCTCCCGGTTCTCATTTTTCTTTACGGGTTGGCCTTCCCTCTCGGATGGCTGCAGCCCCCGGACCATGAAAGAACGCTGGAGCTGGTTCAGCACCCCTTGACCCGCCTGGTTCTGTTCCTGCTCTGCTTTCTGTCGCTCTTCCACTGGGCTCATCGATTCCGCTTCACCCTCTACGACGGCCTGCAGATCAAACACCTCAATCCGGCCATCAATCTTTTCTGTTACGGAGGAGCCGTAACGGGAACGGTGGCGGCCGCCTACCTGTTGTGGACCCTCCCGTAATCTCCCGGGTCAGGGCAGCACGATCTCCACTGCCGAGGATTCGCGGGGTACTTGGGAGGTGAGTATGGCCACGGCCTCGTAGGACCCCAGCCTGATGTCATTGCGTTCGTTGTCCTTCAAGTTCCAGACTTCCTTGAACTTCCATTCCTTCTGAGGCAGCAGGGCATGGCTGCGGATCACCGGTGTGAAAAAGTAGCCCTTCGACCAGCGCCAGACCTCGAATCCCGTCTGCTTTTCTCTGATGACAAAGTCATAAGTCTGGCTTGAGTCGAAGCTGAAGCTCAGAAAGTAGTCGGTCGGGTTCTTGACCACAAGCAACAGATCGACCGCCTCGGGTTTCTTCCGGAACTCCAGACTCAGCACGGGGTCAGCCCGGCTGATCACCACCTCGGACCTGGGTCTCTCCGGTTGGGCCTCGGCCTCCGGCTGCATGGGATCACCGAAATTGCGGCCGTTGACCACGGCCGACTTCAGTCGGTAGCTCTCCGAGCCCCAGTCGGAAAAGACGCCCACCTCCACGATCCCCAGACCTCGATCGAAGATCATCTCCAGACCTGAATCCTCACAATCCGGACAGGTCAGGTAGCTCAAGCGGTTGGCCACCGGAAGTCCGTCATCGCCGGGAGACTGGTCGAGGATGGCGTCGGCCGATTCTCCCACCGGAAACAGGGGAATTTCCTCCTGGTCCTGGTCCTGAGCAATCAAGCGGAGGAAGCGACGCGTGTCCTGATCGTAGCGAACCACCACGTTTTGCTCGCCTTCCAGACCCGGCACAAACGGAAGTTGATTGAAAACGTAGTAGGTCGTCCACTGCAGAATAGGCCTGGCGATAATCTCGACCTTGACTTGAGCCGTTCTCTGAAATCGGCTGTCCTCCCGATCGTAGATCCAGCGATTGCCGAGTTGCAGCGGGAGATAGTCGGGAGTGAGATAATAGTCCTGCCGGACTGCGGTCTCATCGGGGAGGGAAACCGGGTTTGCACGGGCGGGCGGCTCGATCGCCCGCGGCGCCAAGATGCACCACAGGACCCACAGGACCCCACAGGTTGCGGCGGCATTGGCTATGGGACTGAACCGTGCCATGAGGCTCACTCCGATTGGACTGACCAGGCCACGACCCGCGCAACGGTCGCGACATCGACTCGATGGGCCCCCTGTTTTCTTAGTATCCTAGCACACTCGTTCAAAGTGGCACCGGTCGTGAAAACATCGTCCACCAGGAGGACCGCCCACTTGCGGACGGCCGCCCGATCCGGCACTTTGAATGCGCCCCGGATATTCCGGCGCCGCTGTCCGCGGGAGAGCCCCGCCTGGACTGCCGTGGACC
>JAJECY010000017.1 GCA_022821775.1 Acidobacteriota bacterium | reverse complement strand
CGCCGGAAGGTCACCGTCACCCGCTGCTGTCCTTCCAGGATGCGCCGCAGCGTGGTCCAACTGGAGGAGTTGCCCCGCTGCTTGAGGCGTTTGCGGATGACCTGCACCAGTTGATAGGCGATGACGGTCAGGAACAAGTGGCCTTCCGACCGCACCGGCTTGTGATGGTAGATCGGCCGCAGGCCCAGCTCGGACTTCAGGGAGCGGAACACTGCTTCCACGTCGGTCAGGGTGGTGTAGGTGCGCCACAAACTCTCCTCGTCCCAGTCGGTCTGGTTGCTGCACGGGAAGCTGACTCGCCGTGTTTTCCCCTCACCCGAACCCAAGAAGCGTTTCCATTGAGTGGGTCAAGAATATCGTCTTTCTTGGTGGCCCTTCGTCGTCCTTGGTGAGCCTTGGTGGATAACTCTTTTTACCCCGTCGCATGCAGCGCGAAAGCAGTGTATTTCAGGCAAGCCGCGCTTACGGAGAGCCGATGCGCGGGAGCACCTCACAAGCGAGTTTTCCCGCCAGCGCCTGCGCTTCGGCGATCTGATTGGGGGTCATGCCCGCGGCGAGCTGGTTTCGGGAGCGGGAGGCTGCCTCGCGTGTATGCCAGTCCATCACCTGCCGAGGGACGCCAAAGGCCAACACGCCGCCCTGTTCGGGCTTGCCTCGGGTCATGGCGACACTCCACCAGGCGTAAGCTTTCACCTTGTCCCGAGACATCCCCAAGCCGGCGGCATACCAGGCGCCCAAGGTGAACTGAGCCGTCACGTGCCCGCCGCGGGCGGCGTGTCGATACCAGTTCGCAGCCGCCACGTAATTGAACCGGACCCCCTGGCCGTTTTCGTACATTTGGCCCAGGTGGAATTGAGCGTCGGGGTGTTTGTTCCGAGCGGCTTTCTTGTACCAGATCAAGGCCTGGCGATGGTCGGGCGCCACGAATTCCGGTGAACCCTGCTGCTGCCGGTCAGGCGGCACCCTCCAGCCGCGTTCGTACAGGCCGGCCAGGCGGTATTGAGCGCCGGCGTGTTCCTGGTGGGCTGCCCTGCGGAACCAGGTCTTGGCCTTGTGATAGTTGCGCGGCACCCCTCGGCCGGTTTCGTAGCGGGCACCCAGGTTGTATTGAGCCTCTGGATGTCCTTTCTTGGCAGCCGTGCGCAGCATGCTCAAGCTGGCGTCGCGGGCAGGTGCGGGTTGAAACCCGGCCAGAATCACCAGGGCAGCGAGGCAGGGGAGCCACACTTCTCTATGGGCGTGTCGGTTGACCATGTGCTTTGGCTTCCATGCAAGTCACTGAACCGGGGAGGTATGAGATCCTGACGGGGGTGAGTCCGATACCTGACCAGGGCCTCAAATCGGCGTGAGGATGACCGACGCCCGGGTGAAGTATAGCGAGGTCCGGGACTCGAATCCCGAGTCGGCGCCGAACAGCAGCCAAGCCCGGCCATCGGGAGCTACCGAAATCGGATCTGGTGTCGTTTGGCCCTGGAAGGATTTGCGCTCCCACCGGCGCGACTGCTCGCAGCTTCGGGAGTTGGCAATGTCACCGAGCACCGCGGCTTGTGAGCCGCCGCGGGACTGATTTCCGACGTCGACGTTCATGCGCAGGTAGGAACCGTCCGGGACCGCCAGCGGTTCGACGGCGGTCACGCCGGCCTTGATCGAAACGCTCTCGCCCGGAGCACCACCGACACCGAAGCACCCGGACGGCGTGTCGGTGGCAATCTCCACGCCGACCGTTACCCTGTATTGCGCGCCGGGCAGCAGGCCGCTAATCGGTCCCTTGAAGAACATGAAAAGGTCGCCACTCCGGTTGACTCCGGAAATGAACAGGGCAGACTGAGACTCAAGCGGGGGTGGCAGTTTGCGGTAGTCCGAAGTCAACTCGTAGACGTGCGCATCAGCGGGCGGATAGTCCGCGAAGCCGGCCATGAATCCCTGTGGCCCTCGATGGAAGTCCACGGTGAATGCCAAGTCGTCTGCCGGCACGCCGGGAACCGGTGGAACACCCTCGTCCAGGTAATAGCCTGCCCCGATCAGCACCGGAACCCCGAAGGAGGTGATCCTCTTGACGAAGGTCACCTTGCGCTGCAACCGGTTGGTGGCCGGATTCCGGCTGGTGTAGTAGAGGAAGGACTCGCCAAAGGCATCGGCAACCCCCAGAACATTGCGGCCCTCGAAGCCCCCGATGGTGTCGGGAGACAGTTCCGAACCGATCCAGGAATCCGCCGGAGAGCCGCTGAAGAAGGTATAGCCATAGGTGTCCAGGCCGAACAGGTAGATGGAGCCGCTGCGCCAGCGGGGGGCGTTGGCCAGGCTGACCGAAGCGAAATAGCCCTTCGAGTCCAGCTCCATGGCGGCGCAGCGGACAAACTCCTGCAGCCGCGCCTCGGAAGGGTCCGAATCGAGCATGGCTGCATTGACTTCCTCGCTCTTGCAGGTGCCGGGCAGGTCGCGCCGGTAGACCCCCACCCCGATGGCGGCCTGGGTGCCCATCCAGTCGATGCTCTTGACGTAGCTGACTTTCGGCTCGACCTCTCCGGTGGCCGGGTTGATGAACGAGTAGTAGTTCCAGCCTTCATCGAAACTGGTCAGTAGGCGATGCAGCTCCTTGAAGTAATCGTTGCCGAAGGAATCGATCTGCCATGGAAACGGAAGGCCTTCCAGGGACGGATTGGGGGGGAAGACAAATACCCGGGCCTGATCGCTGACTGGCGTGACTTCGGAGACGAAGACATAGATCGGCCCGCTCTTCCAGCGCTCCTCCTCTTTGAAAGCCCTGTGGGCCTCCTCGAACCCCACCTCCTGCACAAACTCGTAGGCGCACCGAGTCAGCGTCTTGGCGTCCTGCTGCGTCCGAACGGCGCCGGCCACGATAGAGCGGTCCGCGCAGGTGTCCTCGGAGGCCAGGGCCGAAGAGACGAGGAGGAAGGCCAAGGGGATCAGTATGGGAAGAGAACCTGATCGGGCCAAAAACATAGCTTAACCGAACACGGCAGGATGCTTTGGTTCTTGGAGCATTGTAACATACTCTTATAACGCCAGTTAGACTGATCTAAACAGTCCGATCCAAGCTGAAACGAACCGATGCCTGCGCAGTCTGCCGCCGAACCGCCGGGGAGCCTGCAAGCGCTGGCCGGCGGGAGTGGCGGCCGCTTTCGATAACGGTCCCATCGATTCCGATGTCTGCGCTGCTCTGTTGCTCCTCAGCCGCCCCGCTCAACAACCCAGAACGCTGTAGTCGCCGTCCAAAATCAGCCGGATAGAGACGTACAGCCCAAGCAGTGCGCACAGCACCCAAAAGGAATTGATCGCAATGATGAAGACGAAGGTCTCAAGCCGGCTGATCCGGGTTTGTCGATTGGCCACGAAAAAGCTGACGCAGTAAAGCGTAGTGGCGTAGACCCATTGCCAGAACACCATGGCTCCGAGAATGCCCGCATAGACGGCGGGAAGGAAGTCGAACGTATAGGCGGCGTACAGGATCAATGTCGGAATCGGCGTTACAAAGCCGTTGCCGATATCCACGTTGAAGCCGAAGGTACGGCGGTCGGCGTAGGAGCTGTCGTACTGGGCATAGGTCGCCCAGGCATCGGCCCAGACCCTCGGCGACAAAACGCGTGTCAACGGTATCCTCGAAGCCAGGAATTCGCCGGCCGGCGTCCGGCCGGTTTCACGCTGCCGCTCGCGCCAGTAGTCAGTGCGCCTCTCGACATAGTCCCGCCGGACAAACAGGCAGATTTCCCAATAGCAGACAAGCAGATTGATGGAAAAGAACAGGCTCAACACAGAAGGGATGAGGTCCAGGTCTCCGTGAGTGTAGCGGCGCGCAACGATGCCGAGAAGCGCAAGGACCGCGACGAACAGCGCCGCCAACAGTCCTGCCGGCAGGCTCAGGCCACCTTGGTGCACGCCCGGTTCGGGAAGTGCTCGATTGCTAGCCATGTCGCCCCTTGGATTGTTGCCCCAATTCCCTTCCCCGACCATCGGCGGATCCTTCTCGAGCATTCTCCAACGCCTTGATGGCCCTTCGTGATCCTTCCTGCAACATCGTGGAGAACTCTTTCCCCACTGAACCATGAACCATCAGCCGTAAATCCGCAACTGAAGCCCCGGAGCAGTGGTTGAATCCCTGTTGCATTTTATGGGCTAATCCCTTATTTTCTATGCATCTATGTCTGCTGGACCGGAGAACCGACCAGCCGGGCCAAGACTGTTCACCCTACCATTGGGCGGGCCGGAGGTGACAGTCGGAAGGAACGTTCCGGCAGGCATCGACTCTATGTGGAGGATTGGAAGGATTCCCGACGATCCTGCCAAATGGTGCGCGATCGGAATTCCGTCTCGGAGGCACTCCCGCAACCGTTGCAAGGAGCAACCATGACCAAAGCAGACCTGGTGGACGAAGTATCACGGGCGACCGACCTCAGCCGCAAGGACTCGGAGGTGATCGTGGAGGCGCTGTTCGACAGCGTCGTGAAGGCGCTCAAGAACAGCGACAAGCTGGAAGTGCGTGGTTTTGGAAGCTTCAGAATCCGTAAGCGCAAGGCCCGCCAAGGCAGAAATCCCAAGACGGGCGAAAGGGTTGACGTGCCGGAAAAGAAAGTGCCCTACTTCAAGCCCAGTAAAGAGTTGAAGGACCTTATCAACCTCGGTTCCTAGCATGGATTGTCTGTCACCTCCACATCGTGCCGCGCCGGCGCGGCGATGCCAACGTCATGACCGTTTCCGGTGAAACTCGAGTCCTGCCCCAAGTCCTGCAGACAACCCACCTCAAGTTCGAGCCCTTCTTGCAATCACAACCACGGGGCTGACCGGAAGGCCCGCCTCGACCCACGGCCCTTGCTCGCACCCCGCTTACTGGTTTTAATGCACACCATCACATTAAAACCACCACTCTATTGAAATTACATGAGTTGTATGGGCATTTCCTGTCAACCCTCTGAGAGGTGGGAAATGATCTGCCTCGTCAACAAGACTGGCGGCCACACCCCTCAACCTGAAGGCTCCTGCAACCGGCGCAAGGGATGGGACCGCAGCCAGGTGATAGCCTCCGTCAACTGATCGTCATCGTCTCTCAGGAGCACTTCGATGACCGCGGGTTGGCGGGCCGCCAAAGCCTCCTCCAGGACATGGGTGAAGTGGCGGAGGTTCTTGACGCGCGTGCCTTCGGCGCCAAAGCAACGGGCCATTTCGGCGAAATTGGGATTGGCCAGATCGGTGTCGATGACGCGGCCCTGGTGGTGCTTCAACTGGGACCCCTTGATGGCCGTCAGAGCCTGGTCGTTGACGACCACGGTGACAAGAGGAATGCCGTACCTGACGGCCGTCGCCAATTCCGGCATGCCCATCAGGAAGCCTCCATCTCCGCTGAAGCAGACTACCGGCTTTTCGGGGCAGGCAATCTTGGCGCCGATGGCGGCCGGAAAGGCATAGCCCAGAGCCACGCCGATGCAGGGATAGAGAAACGTCCGGGGGCGATCGACCGGGTACTCGTCAAAGGCGGAATATCCGATGGAGTGCACGTCCACCGACAAGATACCGTCCTCCGGAAGCACTTGTCGGATGTCGCTCAGAAGAGGCAGGGGCCTCTGGGCCGCAAACCGGGCTCGGGGCGTCTCCAGCGCCTGCTTCCAGCGCCGCGGGCGCTGTTCCACCTCTTCCGCCAGCCCCTGAAGCGCGGCCTTGAGATCTCCGACAACTCCCAGCTCGCAAGGATACTCGCTGCCGATCTCGCGTTCGTCCTCATCCAGTTGAATGAGCGGCTGGGGCAGCTTGAGGCGCCAGTTGTTGGTATCGATCGAGGTAAAGCGGCATCCGATGGCCAGGGTGGCGTCGGCCAGCTTCAGAGCCTCCCTCGCCAGGTAGCCGTTGGATCCTCGCAGGGCCAGGGGATGGTTTTCATCCAGCGCCCCCTTGGCGCACCGGGTCACAACCACCGGCGCCTGTATTTTCTCGACCAGCCGGCGCAGCTCGGCCTGGGCGGCCGAATGGATGACGGCCGATCCGACCAGGCAGACCGGACGGACGGCCCGGTCGATCTTGCGGGCAGCCGCGCGCAGGTCACCGGCGGATGGCGCTGGGCCGCGCGATCCTCGGACATACCCGGGGATGTCCGGCTCTCCATCGGCCCTCACGACGTCCATGGGAAATTCGAGCACCGCCGGACCCGGCCGCCCGCTCCGCATGGCCTTGAAGGCCCCTTCCACGACCTCGGGGATCTGCCCGATGGTGCGGGCGATGGCCCGATACTTGGTGATCGGCTCGAAAAACTTCATCTGGTCCAGACCGTGGAACATCTTTGCCGGATGCTTGTCGTAGAACCTGGAATCGCTTTGCCCGGTTATCAACAACACCGGCACGCAATCGGTAAAGGCCTCCAGGACCCCGGTTGAGGCATTGCTGGCCCCGGGCCCCGGCACCGTCAGCGCCACGCCCACCTCCCCGGTGGATCGGGCAAACCCGTCCGCCATCTGGGTGGCGGCATATTCGTGCCGCACCAGGTAGTGGTCGATGGAACCCTCTCCGCAGCGCAACAGGGAGTCGTAGATCTCCAGGTTCTGGGTCCCCGGCATGCCGAAAACAGCGCGCACCCCTTGGGCTTTGAGGCACTCGATCAATAGGTCTCCACCTCTCAACGGTCTTTCCTTTCCGATCCGACCCGTGGGCTGAACTGAAGGTTTGGGCCAGGACCAATCCGGGCGGATTATACCACCGGCTCCCCTCCCACCTTGGGCCGGGAAGCAGCCCGAGGCCAATCCTCCCCATCTTCCGTGTCCGCCACCGAGGTGGTGGCTGGGACTGTTGCAAATTTGGTCAAAAAGTGATTGACTCACCAAGCCCGTCGGATCTCAGTGGCCTACTGCAAGCCAAACACACAAGGATTCACCATGTCATCAGACCCCTCTCAGCCGGGAAACCCTCCCGCGACTCCCGACACTTCCTCCGCCGACTCCGGCCAGGCCGGCGATGCCACCGGGAATCCCGGCGAGTTTCAGGCTCCGCGTCCGGGTTCCCGCAAGATGCCGCCCTGGAACACGGGCGAGCTGGTGGAAGCCCCCATCTTCACCTGGCGTCACTGGTTTGCCCTGTTGGGGCCGGGACTGCTTCTGGGAGGCTCCTCGATCGGCGGCGGGGAATGGCTGATGGGTCCGGCGGTCACCGCCAAGTACGGCGGCGCCCTGATGTGGCTGGCAACGCTGAGCATCGTGGGCCAGGTGATCTACAACATGGAGGTGTCCCGCTACACCCTCTACACCGGCGAGCCGATCTTTACGGGCAAGTTTCGAACGTCGCCGGGACCCGGCTTCTGGATCGTTCTCTACCTGATCCTCGACTTCGGGGCCGTCTTCCCCTACCTGGCCGCCAACGCGGCCACGCCGCTGGCCTCGGTGCTGCTGGGAGGAGTGCTGCCCGACCCCGAGCAGAATGAGAGCCACCGTTTCCTGCTGAGGTTTCTCGGCTACGCCATTTTCCTGCTGGCGCTGGTGCCATTGGTGGCGGGAGGGAAAATCTACAATGCCCTCAAAGCCATCATGACCTTCAAGATGTTCACCGTGCTGGGTTTCCTGATGATCCTGGGGATCTTTCATTCCAGCTTCTCCACCTGGACCGAGATTTTCGGAGGCTTCCTCCGCTTCGGCACCATGCCCACGGGAGGAAGCGAAACCGCCAACATCTTCACCTCCCTGGCCCAGGGCGAGGGGATGCCGGACATCGATCTGAGCACCATTGCCCTCCTGGCTGCCTTTGCGGCCATCGCCGGCAGCGGCGGCCTGTCCAACGCCGCCGTCAGCAACTACACCCGCGAGCAGGGCTGGGGCATGGGCCGCCACGTGGGAGCCATCCCGAGCGTAATCGGGGGACGGGAACTGAAACTGTCCCATTCAGGGACGGTATTCCAGGTGACCTCGGAAGCGCTGGCCCGCTGGAAGCGCTGGTACCGTCACCTGGTGAGGGACCAGGTGGTGGTCTGGATGCCGGCCTGCTTCCTGGGGGTGGCCCTTCCCAGCATGCTCTCGGTGCAGTTTCTTCCCCGCGGCACCGAAGCCAGCAGCTGGGTGGCGGCCGGCATGACCTCCGACGGCGTGAGGACTCACGTGGCGGCGGCCTGGGGCGGAGACGCCGGTCAGCTCTTCTGGTATCTCACCATGCTCTGCGGCTTCCTGGTCCTGGGCCCCACCATGTCGACCCACTCGGACGGATTCATCCGCCGCTGGGTGGACGTCTTCTGGACGGCCAGCCCTCGCCTGCAAAAGCTGGACCCCTCCAGCATCCGCTGGGTCTACTTTGCGGTGGTGGTGGGTTACGGCATTTTTGGCGTGATCATGCTCTCGGTGGCGCCTCCCCTGGAACTGCTGAAGTTCGCCGCCAACCTGTTCAACTACGCCCTGGGCTTCAGTTGTTTCCACACCCTGTACGTCAATCTCACCCTGCTGCCTTCGGCCCTGCGGCCGGGCTGGTTCATGCGCATCGGTCTGGGGGCCGCGGGCCTCTTCTTCACCCTGCTGGCCCTGATCACCACCCTGCAGTTGGCCGGGGTCTTGTAGGCGACTCCAACCGACGTCGCTTGAAAGAGTGATCCACCAACGGCCACGAAGCGAGACGGATCTGCGTCAACGGCCCGCACCGCCACGAAACGGATTATCAACATCGATGCACAGGATTTTTCAGGAAACGGCTGGCTTGCAATCCTGAGCATCGGCAAGCCCGCACCGGATCATCGCCCGAGCCGGCTTCCGGTGCAGGAATCTTTCGTCTTGCCTGAAACAACAGAAAAAAGAGTTATCCACGAAGACACACGAAGGAGAACGAAGGGCCACTAAGGCGTTGAGGTTAACCGTGACGGGATGCCAGGGAAAACGGCGAACCACGAATGGACACGAATGAACACCAATACACTTCGCTGAGCCTTTTGCAATTTTCCGCAGTCAACGGCTTTATGGGTCGGGAGAGGGAATAGGCAGTTCGAGGGGCAAGCCCGCTCTGTGTCTGAATGGCCACAAGAGGCACAAAAGCTGGAATCGGCAGGTCTCGAATCTCATTCAGGAATCAGGGTTCACAGAACCCGGCTTTCCGTCGAAAGGCCGCAAGAGGCACAAAAACGGGACTGGGTAAGACTGGAGACTTTTTTTGTGCCTTTTGTGCTTTTTGTGGTTGAGCCGTTTCCCCCATTGGCCGGGCAGCGGGAGCGTTTCCGGGAGAAGCCAGGGAAGAGGCACTCGTGGGGCAAGCCCGCTCTCTGTTATTTCATGGAGATGCGCGATTCCGAATCTTGAAAAGGGCTGCGTTATTCACAAAGGCCAAAAAAGAAATCCACGAAGGGACACGAAGAATGACGCCGAGGGGAACCGGAACTTATCCGTGCTCCCGATACGCCATCCGGGTCCCCTGTTTCTCTCTCGAATGATCCGCCCGTCGTGGGGGCGGGGGCCCCGCTTGCCTGAAGCAGTCACTCCGGCAGCGGCCTGACGCGGGTTTCCGGGGCGACGGGAAGGACGCAGACACCCACCAGGTAGATCCCGGCCAAGGAG
>JAJECY010000106.1 GCA_022821775.1 Acidobacteriota bacterium | reverse complement strand
CCCGCATTTCTCACCAGGTCGCACTCGAAATTGTAAGAAACCATTTATTTTTATTACGTTATAGGTCCTTCATTACGGCGCAATACAAACAGACTGTGCTGGGCATGCCCTGGCTGGTCTTTTTTCCCCCAGCGCGCACATGCTCCCTCGACCGTAGAAACCGCTACGCTCTTCGGTCGCGAGCACGCGCTGGAGAAAAAAATCCTGCGCCAGGATCATGCCCCCTGGTGAGAAATGCGGGCTAGTCCTGGATAAGGGAGACAGGACACGATCATGACTCAGGCAAACGTGACCAAGAAGGAGAGGATAAGTCTACGGCTCAACGAAGTGGCCAAGCGGAGGATCGAACGAGCCGCTTCTCTTGAGGGGAAAACCGTTAGCGGATTTATTGTGTCCAGCGCACTGAGCTACGCTGAGAAGACCATTCAACTGCACGAAACGATGGTCCTCAACCGACGGGATGCCATGCGTTTCTTCGATGTCGTCTCCAATCCTCCAGCCCTGAACGACAAACTCCGCTCCGCCATGGGGGAACACGGAAAGCGCGTTGTCTCGCGATGACTGAGTTGGACACACTCGTCATCGAGCCGCTCCGGAAGCATCACGACCGAGCAGCTTTTTCTTGCGGCCTGCCGGAACTGGACCGTTCCTGCTTCGAATCGACATCGGATTTCGGCTAACGGGCAAACGACCGAGGGTGCGCCTCGGCAGGTCAACCGAATGGTCCCGCATAGGGGTTATACGGCGGCGCGGCTGATGGTTCGGGTCTCGGACATTCGGGTGACCAGTTCGACACGCCGGATCCTCAGGGGCTTGTCGGAACCGGGGCCCCGATAGTTCAGCCGAATGGACACCGGGTTGCGGCCAGTCTTGAGGGCCGCGATGGGAACCTGAAACTTCAGGGCCTTGAAGTGCATGTCGAAGGGCTTGTCGGCAGGAAACCCGATCATGCCGTTGCCGGGCAAGGGGGCGATTCGGTATCCCACTTCCTGCCAGTTGGAGGCCACGTCCAGTCCCGCGGGCTCCAGCACGGTGTCACCCACCGAAACCGTCAGACGGTCCCCCGGCTTGGAATAGTCCAGCGCCATCCAGAGTTCGGCGGTCCGGGGCTTGCTGGTCTTGAAGTCGTCGGCCACCGGCATGTAGAGCGACTTGGCGCCGTCGGCCACGTTCAAGTTGAATGGGACCGGAGCACCCTTGGAAACCGTGTTGTAGCGCACGTAGTCGGCGCCCGGGGCTCGGGGGCTGGCCTCGAACCGCTGAACGGCCGTGTAGTGCTTGTCCTTTTTCCTCATGCGCTTGGGATCGACGATCTCGTTCAGCAGGTGCTTCCGCCAACTCCCATACATGAACCAGTTGAAGGTGTAAAGGCCGTCGGCGCCGTCCCGCCACAGGTTGGCGGCGCTCCCTCGAATGATCTCGTCCGGGCTGACGCGGTAGCTGTTCCCGTAACTGTAGAGGCTGGGGTAGATGGGAAGCTGGCGCTTCTTCATCAGGCCGCGATATTCGTCCAGCGTCGGCAACTCGGTCAGGCCCTGCCCCAGGATCAGCATGTCGGCCAGGTCCTCTTCGATCCACTTCTCGATTTCGAAGCCGCCCAGCGCGCACCACTCCAGCTTCTCCGGGATGCGGATGGCAATCTCGATGGGCCGGCCCCGGCGTTCGGCCTTTTCGTTGAGGCTCTTGCGAATGGAGCGCATGAACTCGGTCAGGTACTTTCCGTTCTCTCGCTCGGTGCCCCGCTGGAAGTAGAGGGTGTGCCGCAGCCAGTCCAACTCGATGCCGTCGAAATCCCAGCGATCGAAAAACTCCTCGGCCACCTTGAGCTTCAGGGCCCGCACTCTGGGATGGGCGAAGTTCAGCGCCGTCCACCAGTCGAGATCGTCCACCAGCCAGTCGGGATTGATCCGCTTGAAGGTGGGCAGCTCCGGGTTGGGCAAGGTGCCCCTGGCGTGCTGGCCGTCGTGGATGTCGTTCATCCTGAGGGAGACGAACGCATCCAGGCCGCGCTTGCGACATTCTTCCACAATCACCTTGGGAGGATTGTGGCCGGCGTCCGCCAGGCTCTTGGGGTTGAGGTACTGGTCCTTGGGGTCGACCTCTATCCCGCCGTGCCAGGTCTTGCTCTCCGGGAACTTGAACCGGTCGGCCTCGCCCGGCCACTCCAGCACATTGCTCTGGTATTCGGCCACGTTGCCGCTGCCGAAACTGAACATGAGCGTGTCCACGCCGGTATTATCAATCGGATCGAATACCAGTGAGGTGAACTGCTCCCGCGTGAGGGGACCGTAGGAAACGGGCAAGGCGGTTCGGCCCCAGCAGTGAATCATGGACCCGTCCCAATTGAACAGAAGACGCCGTTTCTTGCCGCCTGCTCCGGCCCGCTTGGGCCTGGGTCCGGCATGCAGCAACTGAGCGAGTCCTCCCGCTCCCGCAATCATGAAGCTTCGTCTGGTGATCGATCGCATCCTGATTCCCCCCGGCGATGTCGTTTTTTGCTGAATTGGTCCCTGAAATGATAGCAAGTCGCGGTCCGAAAAGATAGATCCCGAAGCAGGTTTCCTCGGCCCTGGGCCGGCGGCGCCAGAAAAGAGCAGTCCACCAAGGGACGCGAAGAACTACCAAGACACGCGAAGAAAGACCGAGAACAACGAATCACTCCTCCCCGCGTGGGGGAATCGCACAAGTCGAGCCGCAAGGGCGAGGGTTGATGCGGTGGGGGGTGGAGGCCGGGGGCGACGCCCTGGAGAGCCCAGCAAGTTCTATGCCTGTCGTCCTCTGCGGAACAGGGACAGAACCAGGTCGAATGCGTACCAGGTGGCCAGAAAAGCCAGGCACTCGAGGCTGAAACTTCCGAACTTGTAGAAGATCTCGGCCACGATCAGAGCGGCGGCGGCAGCGGGAAGCTGCTCCAGTGCGATTCGGGAAAGAGGGAGGGAGTGTAACAGGGTATACATGGCGGATACGGTTCCTCTTTGGCCATGGGCCCGGCAGTGGTTCCCCACGGACCGAAACCTTCCGGCGGCTATCTCCAATGCCGGTGGAAGCACCTTCACGGCTGTCTTTGCCGCACCGGCCCCCGGCGTTCAGGACAGCCTATCATAAACCATTGGCCGGGAATCCGGATCAGCCGCCGGACTGTTGCTCCAGTTGGGCCAGCAGGCCGGCCGCCCTGGCGCGCTTGGCCGGGTCGGTGTCCCGGGCGACGATGCGTTGCAGGACCGAGCGGGCCCGGGGGTCTCCGGCTGCACCCAACTCCAGGCCCAGCCGGTCCCGCTTCTCGAAATAGCTGGGATCGAAGGGTTGAATCTTGAGCGGAAATTTCCGCCAATAGTATTTCAAGGGGCTGTCGGGAGGCCAGTCGGCATAGACCTGCTCCCAGTTGCGAACTTCCTTGCCGTGCGGCTCCAGGCTTCCGGGCGCGATGGGCTGGTCGACGCTCTGGAACCGGGCGTCCATGGAGAGGCGCAGCCGATTGCTTCGATTGGCGACACCCTTGTGGACCATCTGGCTGTGAAAGAACAGCACGTCCCCCTGCTCCACCGGGTTGTGGACCCACTCTCCCGGCAGCTTGTCGGTGACTTCCATGCCACCGGCCCCCAGCGCAGGGCGGAATTCGTAGATGCCTCCCCGATGGGAGCCGGTGGAGAGCTGCAGCCCCCCCATCTCCCCGGCCAGGTCACTCACCGGGAACCAGGCCGTGAAGGTCTCCGAGGTCCCCTGGATCGGGACCCAGTCCTGATGCGGCGGGGTGGTGTACTCCACTTTTTGGGGAAAGATGGTCCGCCCGATCAAGCGTGGATGAGGCAGAACCCTGCCGCCCACCAGCCTCTCCACCACGGCCAGCAGGTCCGGATGGTGCTGAATGGCCTGGAATTGCATGATCGACAACACCCGGGTCATGACTTCCATGTAGGGCGGTTCGGGCTCCACGCAGAAGGCCTCCAGGTTGGCGGTGCCTTCCTCCCCTGCCCCGTCCTTCACCCAACCGACCTCCTCCAGGACCTCGAGCCATTTCAGGCGCAGTTCCTCCAGCAGCCCTCGCGGCAACAGGCCCCGGACGTACAGATAGCCGTCCCGATCCATGCGCCGTCTCACTTCGGGTCCATCGCCAATAATGCCCGTGGAATCCAAAAATGGCTTCACGAGAGCCTCCCTTGATCTATTCGGGATCCCCTTGCTGTCGGGTCCCTGGTAACAGTTGTAGCACGCCCATCGAGGTCCCGGCAAAGAGACGGACCGGACCGGACCCGGCCAGGACCAGGGTGTGGAGCCGGCCTGCGGGAAAGCCGGTCGCTCCCGGACCCTGCCGGCCCGATCCCATCATCTCCCAGTTGGCGCCACCGTCCGGACTCCTGAAGAGGCCGCGGCGCAGGGCCGCGTAGAGAATGGACGGCTGCGAAGGATCGACCAGCAAGGCCCGCACCACCGGAAATGCCGGCAGCCCCCGGTTGGCGGGCGACCAGGTCGCCCCCTGGTCGCTGCTCACGAACACTCCATCCCCGTAAGAGCCGGCGTACAGGATGCGGGAAGGGGGCGGACCGACCGCCAGAGCATCGATCATGAGGTCGGGCAATCCCTGAGCATCCCCTTTCCAGGTCTCTCCGCCGTCGGCCGACTTGAACACTCCCGAGCCGTCGGTGGCCGCGTAAAGGGTGTCGGCTGCAACCGGGTCCATGGCCAGAGCCCGTACGCTCTCTTTCGCAAGTCCGCGGCTGACCGAATTCCAGGAAGAGCCGGCATCCTCGGATTTGAAAACACCCTCCCCGTCGACAACGGCATATAGCACCGAAGGCTTGGCAGGATCCGCCAGCAGCGACCGGACCAGGCTCAGCGGCGGCAACCCCCGGTTGGCCGCGGCCCAGATGCCCCCCCCGGTGGTGCTCTTGAAGACCCCGCCGCCAAAGGTGCCGGCGTACATGGCGCCGGGGTCGGAGGGATGGATCAGGAGGGTCTCGACCCGAGACTCGGTGAGACCCTGGTTGACGGGTTCCCACTTGAGGCCACCGTCCGAACTCTTGAAAATACCGGACCCCCGGGTGCCCGCGTAGGCCAGGTCGGGACTGGCGGGATGGAATGCCAGGGCCTGCACCAGGACATCGGTCAACCCCTGATTCGAGTCCTTCCAACCGGCGCCTCCGTCAGTGCTCAGGAAAACGCCCGCTCCGGCCGTGCCCGCCAGCAGGATGGAGCCGTCATCGGCAAGGGAGGCCAGGGCCGTCACGGGAAACAGATCGGGCAGCCCCCCCTTGATTGCCTGCCACTTTTCGCCCCCGTCATCCGTCTTCAGCAGACCCTCGTTCAGGGTGCCGGCAAATGCGGCGGCCGGACTCGACCCGGTCAGGGCCAGGTCGAGGACAACCGCCCCTTTCTTGACCCGCTTCCAGCTTTCCCCGCCATCCGGACTGCGGTAGACCATGCCGCCCAGGTTGTCGTCGGTGCCGACGTAGAGGACCGCCGGATCGTCACGATCCAGCGCCGCCGCGGTAATCCAACGATCTTTCAAGCCACTGCTCTTCCAGGTTTTTCCCCCGTCCAGGCTCTTGAAGAGGCCCTTGCGGTGGGTGCCGGCGTAAAGGGTCCGGGGCGCTTGCGGATCCATGGCCAGGACTTCCACCTGACTGCCGGCCAGGCCCCGGTTGCCCGCCTTCCAGGTTCTCCCGCCGTTGCTTGTCCTGAACACGCCCCCGCCGAAGGTGCCGGCGTAGGCGATGGAGGCCTTGCGGGGATGGACCAGCAGAGCCTTGATCGGCCGACCGGGCAGCCCGTGAAATCGGGCGCTCCAGGAGGTGCCCCGGTCGGAACTCCTGAACACCGCTCCGGACGAGGTTCCGAGGTAGAGGACTCGAGGATCCGAAGGAGCCACCGCCAGGGCCTCCACCGGACTCCCCGGCAGCCCCCTGCCGCCGGGTTTCCAACTGCGGCCCCCGTCGCTGCTGGTGAACAGGCTTCCTCCGGCGGTTCCCAGGTAGAGCCTCCGGGAATCTTCCGGATCGACAGCCAGACAGGAGACGTTGGCGCCGAAGGGCCCCCGCGGCGTGGAAGGCCCGGTCGCCGTCTCAGAGGCAGACGAACAGACGGCCATGATGGTCACGAGTGTGAAAACGCTGAAACACGGCAACCTAAAATGATTCATCATTCATCATTCCTTGGGCCGCATTGTACAACATCCCCAAGGAT
>JAJECY010000066.1 GCA_022821775.1 Acidobacteriota bacterium | reverse complement strand
AGGGTGACGGAGTAGAAGGCGCATCCCTCGACTGTCTTCCAGAAATCCCTCTTCAGAATCTGAAGCCCGTGGAAGCCGGCCTGTTCCAGGTAGGTCATGAATTCCTCTTCGGTCAGGGCTCCCGCCAGGCACTCTCCCCACAACCTGGGATTGACCCGCAGGTGGTCGGGCACCGATTCCCGGCTGACGATGTCGCTCACCACGGTGCGGCCATGATCCTTCAGCACCCGCCACATTTCCCGAAAGACCGCCTTCTTGTCGGGTGAGAGGTTGACGACGCAGTTGGAGGTGATCAGGTCAATGGTCTTGCTCTCCACCGGAATCTGCTCCAGAAAGCCTTGCCGGAACTCGACGACGTCGTAGCCCAGCGTCTCGGCTACCGCGGTCCGGTTCCGATTGGCCACGGCCAGCATCTCGCCGGTCATGTCCACGCCGATGACCCTTCCCGAGGCGCCCACTTTCCGGGCGCCGATGAAACAATCGATTCCGCCACCCGATCCCAGGTCCAGCATCGTTTCTCCGGAACCCAATCCGGACAGGGCAACCGGAGAGCCACAACCGTAGAAGCGGTCCATCACCTCCTTGGGGATATGGCCCACCTCATCCGGATCAGGCTCCATGGGACAGCAGAGTTCCGCCTGCGGCTTCTCCGCGGCCTTGGCGTAGAACTCCCGCACCACCCGGCGGGACCCTTCGATATCGAAGGCCAGCACGCAGTTGGAGTGCAGCGTGGCTACCGCGGTCCGGTCGCCCACATCGATTGGGTCCCTGTCGGCGCCGCAGGCCACGGCGCCTTCGCCCATCGAGTGGTAGACCGCCGGGGCGTCATTACCGGAACGGCCATTCAGGCCGTGCCGCTTTTCCTGAGCCAACTCGACCATGATGTCCCGGGCCAGGGCGCGGTATACCTCATAGTAGGGGTCGGGGGCATGCAGGTCCCCTGCCCCGGCTCCGTCGGCGCTGAAGAAATAACTGTGCTCGATATCTCCGCCCCCCAGGATAAATCGGAAGGGGTCGTCCCGGAGCCAGGACTTGTTGGCAACCGAGGCCTGCCGAAACCGTCGGGCCACCGGAGAGTCCTGCCAGATCTGGCGTAAATTCCCGTTATCCACCACGCCGGCGGCCAGGGGCCGGTGGTTGGCGCAAGCCGCCGAAGGATAGACGGTACCGTCGGAATAGACGCACAGGGAATCCCAGAACTGGTTCCCCAGGTCATGCTTGATCCCCGGCCGCCCGTTGACCCGAAGCTTCAAGGATTCCAGGTTGTCCAGCCCGACGCCCAGCCTTGCGGCTTCTCGAGCGGTGGCCCGGGCCGCTTCTATCAGGTCCTCGCAACTTGGGAATGCGTCCTGCTCGGTCTTCAGGACCCGCCCCCGCCGGTGCATCCACATCAAGTGTTGCGATTGGGCTCCCCAGTCTTTTACGATGCGCGTGATCCTCGGCAACTCCTCCAGGTTTTCGCGGGTGACCACGGTGGTCAGGGAAACCGGGAACCCCAGCCCGGCCACCGCCCGGGTCCCTTCGGCGATCCTGTCGAAGGTGCCGCGCCCGCGGTAGCGATCATTGGTTATGGCCGTGGCGCCGTCCAGCGAGATCTGAAGCCGCAGCCGGTCCCGGCCGAGTTGAGCCAGCCGGTCCAGCCGCTTGCCTTGGAACAGCAGCCCGTTGGTCAGAATTATGAGCTCGGCCTGCTTCTCTTCGGTGACGGCCTCGATCAGCTCGAAGATATCGGGACGCGCAAAGGGCTCTCCTCCGGTGAAGTAGAAGCGTTCCGCCCCGCACTCGCAGGCCTGGTCGATGATATGGAGCAGTTGAGCGGTAGGGAGCCCCGGATCGGCGGACGGAGACGAGCTGACCAGGCAGTGGGTGCAGGAGAGGTTGCAGGAGTTGTTGGTGTGGATCCAGACCTCGGAGAGCTTGTCCACGCTCAGATGGGCCGAGCGGCCGGCATAGGGAGCGCGCTCGAAGGGTGTGAAAGACGCCATGCCCCTTCGGAGACAGTCGCGGACAAAGGAATGCACGTGCAGCCAGGACCTGGCGGCATCCAGTTGAAGCCACTCCGCGTAGCGCCGGCTCAGGGCTCCAACCGTCAGGGGCTCCCGCATCCACTCCAGCAGCCTGGCTCCCCTCCGGCCGGTCGCCAACCAGTTGGGCTCCTCGCCATCGATAAAGACCCGCAGGCCCTCCAGCTCCAGGTGGGACAGGTCGGGCAGATAGAGACGCTGGTCATCCTTGAGCTCCAACATCACGGTCTCCTTGGGCTGCTTCTGAAAACCTTCACTATATACTGCCAACTGGCCACTTGACGTTTCCCATGGGCTGACGCCCACGGCTAAGTGTTGACGCCGCATTCGCGGCTGTGATGGAAACCGGTTAAAGCAGCGTATTTGCAACTCAGAAACGTCATTGCGTTAGTCTGCGTTTGACTCCTGCTTGTCGGCGTTTGCTGACGCCGCGTTCGCGGCTCAACTCCTGTATGGGGCGCTAAGTCCCATGGGCAGAAAATCCTATCCCCCGACAGTGTCGTGATTTCAGGGAGAGCGGTGAAGCCGCGGTTGGCGTGGGTCGTCCCAGGAAACGTTCCCTACCGGCCCTCCCTATAGAGCGGCGTAGCCGCGCCAGCACTTAGCCCCGGGTGTCAACCCGGGGTCGTATGAGCCCTGCACTGTCCTAGCCGCGAAGGCGGCGATTTAGTAGCCGGGTCCGAGACCACACGGCTTCCCCAAAAAACACCCATGTTTCACCCTGTATGATCCGCCTGGTCGTATTGAGCGGGGCCATTGCTGACCACTGACCACTGATCACTGATCACTGATCACTAGTCCGGCGATTCCACAGCTTGACCACCCATTCCACCACCCTGGGCTTGCCGAACACCACGTCGTAGCAGCCGCCCTTGCGGCACTTCTCATCCCGCCGCAGCCAGTGGAAGCTGCAACCGGCCTCGCGGGCCAGCACCGGCGTGGCCGCCACGTCCCAGAGGCGCAGATCGGGATCGATCATGGCTGCCACCGAACCCTCCAGGGCCAGGCAGTGACCGAAGCAGTCGCAGTAGGTCCGGACGCTGGGATGGGACCGATAGAGTTGTTCCAGCACGTCCGCCTTGCCTGCCTTGTGGAACTGGGACCTCTCTCCAACCGACAGAATCTCCAGCTCGAGAGCATCGTCCCGCGCGAGGTCGGCAACCTGGAGTCTGCGGCCGTTGCACCAGGCTCCCAAGCCCAGGGCGCCGCTGTAGCAGCGATCCAGGCCCGGCAGGTCGATCACGCCCAGGACAGGATGGCCGCGAAAATACAGGGCCAGGACGGTTCCAAACAGGGGGACTCCATGGCGCAGGCTGCGGGTTCCGTCAATGGGGTCGACAATCCACTGGTAGTCCGCTTCCGGGTTGCAGGCGTCGAATTCCTCGCCCAGGATGCCGTGGGAGGGAAACCAACCGCTCAAGGCCGAGCGGACATGCTCTTCCACGGCCAGGTCCACCTCGGTCACAAAGGTGCTGTCCGCCTTCAAGCGGTGGCTGATCCCTCGAGCCAGGGCCCGGTCGATCAGCCTCCTGGTTTGGGCTGAGAGCTGCCGCGCCTTCTCCAACAGGCCGGTCAGCTCCTCCCTCTCCGGCAGCGCCTCACCTCGGGGCGCTTCTTGGCTGGCTCTACTCA
The DNA here is from genome assembly GCA_022821775.1 of Acidobacteriota bacterium. GTDB lineage: Bacteria > Acidobacteriota > Terriglobia > Versatilivoradales > Versatilivoraceae > Versatilivorator. The sequence continues at coordinate 2,273 of JAJECY010000066.1, read as the reverse complement.
TGGCTCACCCGCCGGCAACCGCCGGGACGAACAGCACCTCGCTCCCGGGAGGGACTTCGTACTCCAGAGCTTCCCGCCGGACCATCCCGTCCACAAAGATCGCCAGTCCCGACCGGAGATGACCGTTCTCCACCAGGCGGTCCCGAATCCCCGGGTAGAGCAGCTCCAACTGATCGATCATGTCTCCCACCGTCCGCCCCTCAACTTCCAGTTTCCTGACGTCGCCGGTCAGGGAGTGCAGCAAAGCCGGGATGTGGACAATAGCCATGATGTCGCCTTTCAGTTGTTGCCAGCCGGTTCCAGTCAAAAAAAGGGCTCGAAGCCGCTTGCCCGGCCTCGAGCCCGATTGCTTCGTCTGAAGATCACATCCCCTCAGCTCTTGGCCGACAGCGCCTTCACCACCGTCTGGGGAGACATGGGAAGATCGCCCAGGCGCACCCCGACAGCCCGCGCGATGGCGTTGGAGATGGCTGCCTGGGGCGGAACGATGGGCACCTCGCCCACTCCCCGCACGCCGTAGGGATGACCCGGGTTGGGCACTTCCACGATGATGGTCTCGATCATGGGCAGGTCCAGGCTGGTGGGCATGCGGTAATCCAGGAAGCTGGAATTCATCAGAAGCCCGTCCTCATTGTAGAAGTACTCCTCGTTGAGGGCCCAGCCGATGCCCTGCACCACCCCGCCCTGCATCTGGCCTTCCACGTAGCTGGGGTGAATGGCCCTCCCGGCGTCCTGCACGGCCGTGTACCGCAGGATGGTGACCTTTCCGGTATCGGGATCGACTTCCACGTCCACCACGTGGGTTGCGTAGGCTCCCCCGTGATTCTGGGGAGTGACCGTCTCACGGCTTCCGACATCGATGCCTTTCTGGCTGAGGTCGGCCGCCAGCTCCTTGATGGTCATGGACCTGGAATCGCCATTGGTGGTGGTAATCACTCCGTCGGCCAAGGACACCTGGTCCTTGTCGACCTTCCAGACGTCGGCCGCCTGCTCGATGAGCTGGCTCTTGATGGCCTGACCGGCGTTGTAGGCCGCCCATCCCGTGGCGAAGGTGACCCGGCTTCCTCCCGTGACCTCGGTATATCCCACCGAATCGGTATCGACCACCGAAGGAACCACATCCTCCACCGGAATCCCCAGCACCTCGGCCAACTGCATGGCGATAGAGGTTCGAGTGCCTCCGATATCGGTGGAACCCTCTTGCAGGGTGATGGTGCCGTCGCCATTGAGTCGGGCGGTGACGCTCGAGGTCAGGCCCGCGTTGACCCAATAGCCCGAGGCCACCCCGCGGCCGCGATTGGGCCCTTCCAGCGGGGTCTGATAGTGCTCGCAGTCCCGGGCCGCCTCGGTGGTCTCGATGCATCCGATCCGGGGATGGGGAATCCCGTGGGACTGTATGTCGCCTTCCTTGGCCCCGTTCATCAGCCGGATCTCCATGGGATCCAGACCGAGCATCTCGCAGAACTCGTCGAGCATGCATTCGACGGCGAATTCCGAATTGGGGGCTCCCGGCGCCCGGTAGGCCGCCGTCTTGGGCTTGTTCACCACCACGTCGTACATGTCGATGGTGGTGTTGTCGATGTTGTAGGGGGCAAACATGCAGATCCCCCCCAGAGCCACGATGGAGCCGGGGTAGCCGCCGGCCTCGTAGGCCAGCATGGTCTCGGCCGCCGTGATGCGCCCCTGGTTGGTGACGCCCATCTTCAGCTTGACGTAGGAGCCGGAGGTGGGTCCGGTTGCCTGAAAGACCTCGGTCCGATCCATCACCACCTTGACGGGGCGCCTGGCTTTCCGAGAGAGCACCGCGGCCACCGGCTCCCCGTATACCGGGATCTTCCCGCCGAAGCCGCCCCCGATCTCGGTGGGAATGACCTTCAGCCTGGAGACCGGGATATCCAGGATCTGGTGCACGCTGGTGCGCACTGTAAAGGCGCCCTGAGTGGTCACCCACATCGTTACATAGCCGTCGGGATTCCACATGGCCGTGGCCGCGTGGGGCTCGATATAGCCCTGGTGGACGGTGGCGCAGCGATACTCCCGTTCCAATACGTGGTCGGCGGTTGCAAACCCCTGGTCGAGATCGCCCTTGACATGCCGCGTATGCGAGGCCACGTTGCTGGGTTTGGAGCTCTTCTCTCCCAGCTCGTCGGTGTAGAGATCCTCGTGCACCAGGGGAGAATCCTCGCCCATGGCCTTGAGCACGTCCATGACCGGCGGCAGCACCTCGTACTCGACTTCAATCAGCCCGAGAGCTTCCTCGGCAATGTGCGGGC
>JAJECY010000026.1 GCA_022821775.1 Acidobacteriota bacterium | reverse complement strand
GTTTGCTATAGCGCTCAAATCCGGCTTCGGCAAAGCTGCTCTGACGCATCGATCCTTACCTCCTGTTGATTGGGTCACGGACCGTTTTATGATCTCATGAGAGGAAGGAATAAATCAGAGTTTCCCTAATCGATGCGTTAAGCACTATTCGAAAACAATCAAGAAAAGAGTGATCCACGAAGTGACACTAAGGGCCACCAAGCGTGGCGGCTCAGCCCCAACGGCAGGCCTGCTGCCCGGCAAGCCAGCGCATACCCCCTTGAGGAGCAACTGTGTTGCGAGGAGGCGCCCCCCGGGAGCGCGGGCGTCCCGCCCGCATGCTATTCCGTTGCGTGCCGCTCAGTTTCCCTGCGATGCGGCACCCGGCTACCCTGCCGGCGGCAACGCCATGGGCTCGGACGAAGCAGAGTCCCGGCGTCGTTGCCGGTCGACCCGGACGGAGGGAATGGGCGAGGCTCTGCCAGTGTTGTGCGGGCGGGACGCCCGCGCTCCCGGGGGGGCTTCCTCCCATGACGTCGTCGCAGCAAAGGAGGTCCATCGGTCTTTGTGTTTATTCGTGGTTCGTCTTCAACAACGACCAGCATAATCTTCCTCGAATGATCCGCCCGGCAGGGCGGGGCGGCACTGACATGAAACCCGTAAACACCAGCGGGCAGGAAAACTTCGAGGTTGCATTTCCCGGGCATCCTACCTAACCTCAAGCCTGCGTTTCCGACCGGGGAGAGTCATGAAGGACGAGATGGTCCTGGGGGTCCCCAGCCGATTGCTGGAGACACTGGAGATCGGGCAGGGTTTTCAACCGGAAGTAGAAGCGCGGCTGGAGGTGCTGCTGGACCCGCGACATTCCCGATTCCGGCCCAGGTCCCAGGCCGAGCAGGACCCGGAGTTCAAGCAACTGATTCCCTACGTGCTGATCCAGAAGGGAGACCGTTGGCTGCACTACGTCCGGGGGAAAGCCTCGGGAGAAAAACGCCTGGTCCACATGGGTTCGATCGGAATCGGCGGTCACATCAATCCCCAGGATGAAAGCCTGTTCCATCGTGGACGGGAGTTTTACGAGGCGGCCTTGCAGCGGGAACTTTCGGAAGAAATTTCCCTGGAGGGTGTTTTCCCCACCGAGCCGCTGGGGCTTCTCAACGACGATTCCACCCCGGTGGGACGGGTCCATCTGGGGATCGTGCATCGCTGCCGGCTGGACCACCGGGAAGTCAGCAAGGGGGAGGGCTCCATCACCGAGCTTCGCTTCCTCACCCTGAAGCAACTGGCGCGGCGCCGGCCCCAACTGGAAACCTGGTCCCAGCTCTGCCTGGACTACCTGCTGAGGATCGAGTCCTCCCCTGGCTTCAAACAAGCTGAAGAGTCTCACTGATGCCTTTCAATCCTGGAAATCGAAGTCGTTGCCGCTCACTCGGACCGGCGGCTCCGGCACGGCTTCGCCGAACTGGATTCGCAGCCTGTCCCCGCGGCCTGGCGGCAGTGCTGAGCGGACTTCTCCTCTGGACTCTCGGCCCGGGATGCGGCGGCGGCCCGCGACAGGCGGGGCCCCGGGGAATCCATTACACGGCCGTGGCCGAGGGAGAAGTCTGGTTCCGCCACTCCTCCATTCAGATCCGCTTCGATCGGGAGCTCTACTGCAGCGTCTTCTACCGGCAGGACGGCCGACTGCTGGCTCTCAGCCACAATCCGCCCGATCCCACCCTGGCCAGACCCAGCCACTTCATTGCGGTTGAGGGACAGGAAGTCCTGGATTTCTACGTCGACTACCGGAACATCGGCCTGTCCGAGGTGAGAGGCCGCTTCGGCCCCGGGAAGCGCCTCAAGATCACCGGCCTCGGAGAAACCGAAGAGAACATCCTGATCGAAAAGACCATGGTCGTCGAGCTCTATGAGGCCTACCCGGACATCGCCATGGTCTGGGCCATATACCGCAACCCGGACCCGGAACGCCCCATCCGCATCACCCGGATCACCAACCAGTTCTTCCGCATGGATGCTTCCCTCACCGACTCCCGGGCCCCCCGCCATGGCCTGCAGTGCTTTCACTACGATCAGCTCGTCCACGGAGAGTCCACCCGGCCCCTGCTCGATCTCGACTTCGCCCGGACCGTGACCGCCGCCGCCCCCGGATTCGCCCGGGTGGCCTTCTGGAACAGCGTCATGGGAATGACCGTGGCCAGCCGGCCTCCCGAGGAGGGCACACTCACCATACCCCTGGGGACCGCCCGCGACCGGCGGGTGGAGGTCTCCTTCCGCTACGACCTCGATCGGATCCTGGAGCCCGAGGAGGAGCTCGTCTGCCCCAAGGGCTTTGTCATGGTCTATACGGGGGATAACGACTCAGGGTTGGCCCGGGAGAAAGCCATGACGGGCGGGGAGATAGGACCGGGCAATTGACGACTTGACGGGCTCTATCGTTTAGTGTATCTACATTGTAATTACTTCTCCGAAAGCGAGGCATCCCATGAAGACTGCTCTGATTCGGGTTGGCAACTCGCGTGGCATACGAATACCGAAAGTTCTAGTGGAACAGTACCAGTTCAACGACGAAGTCGAACTGGAACCCCGCCACGACCACCTGGTCATTCGTCCGGTTACACTGACCCGGGACGGATGGGATGATGCCTTCCGCAAAATGGGTGAACACGGGCACGATGCGCTTCTGGATGAAGAATACCTGTCAGCGACCCAATGGGACGCCACGGAGTGGGAATGGTAGTTGCCCGCTTTGAGATCTACCTGGTACGACTCGATCCCACCGATGGGCACGAAATTCGGAAAACCCGCCCGTGTGTCGTGATTTCTCCGAATGAGATGAACCGACATATCGGCACGGTCATCGTTGCACCACTGACAACCAAGGGCACTCGCTATCCCACCCGCATTCCCGTTCGCTTTCAGCGAAAAGGGGGGCAAGTCGTCCTGGATCAAATACGCACGATCGATAAAACGCGCCTTCTCCGACGCCTGGGCAGAATCAGCGACAGGGCCGCGGGAGAAGTCCTGAGCGTCCTGGGCGAAATGTTCGCGCCATAGCCCAGGTTTCTCAAAGAGAGCCTTCCCTCCACTCAAAAGTTCAGTCCCGTGAGCCTTCTGCAAAGTGCGGAATCGGGCATGAAATTGGGGTGGCAATGGTAAGGATCTGCCGGCTTTGAGCAGATCTGCACCTGGCTGGCCATGGATTTCCCCCCGGGAGCGCGGGCGTCCCGCCCGCATTCCTGTAAAGGCGCGGCCCCTGCACCAGTGGGCGGGTGAACCAGCCAACCCTGTCAAACCAATCGCCACCACCCTGCCAAGTCTTGTGCGGGCGGGACGCCCGCGCTC
>JAJECY010000242.1 GCA_022821775.1 Acidobacteriota bacterium | reverse complement strand
GCCGCTACCGGTGCCGAAAAGCGAATCCAGCAGAGCCTGCTTGTCCAGACGCGGAAAAACCGCCCTGATTTCACCCAACTTGTTTCCCGACAATTCCCGGCTCCATTGCAGCCGGTCCAGACGCTGACGGTTCAATGCCTCCTGCTGCCCCAACTGTATCCATACCTTGGCGCAACTCGCAGGCAGCACCGGCGCCAGCAGGACGGTGACCATGCGGACCACTTCTGCGCAAGTGTGGAGAATGGTCGCCAGGCGGGGCCGCTGGGCCTCGTCTCCCGCCATGGTCCAGGGAGCGCAGACATTGATGTACTTGTTGGTGCGGGAAAGCAACTCCCAAACCGCCTCCAGGGCTTTGCTGAAGGCCAACCGGTCCATATGTTCCTGAAAGACCTCAACGGTGGACAGGGCATGCTTCTTCAACTCGTCCTCCAGCGAAGTCGGCGGGGCGGACGGGGCGGGAACGGTGTTGTCGAAATTCCTGGAGATCAGCGCCAGCGTGCGGGAGACCAGGTTGCCCAAATCGTTGGCCAGGTCGCTGTTGGTCCGTTGAATCATGGCCTGGTAGGAAAAGTTGCCGTCGGCTCCAAAGGGGATCTCCCGCAACAGAAAATACCGCACCGCATCGGAACCGAAGTGGTTGAGCAACAGGTGGGGGTTGATGACGTTGCCGCGAGACTTGGACATCTTGGCTTCGTCCTTGAGCCACCAGCCGTGGGCATGGACCCGTTCAGGAAGCGGGAGGCCGGCTGCCAGCAGGAAGGCCGGCCAGTAGACGGTGTGAAAGCGAATGATGTCCTTTCCCACCAATTGAACCTGGGCCGGCCAGTACTTGCGGAACCGGTCCTGCTCCTTGCCGTTCCCGAATCCGATTCCCGAGAGATAGCCCACCAGCGCGTCGAACCAGACGTAGATGACGTGGTCGGCGGCGACGGGAACGGGAATGCCCCATTTGACCGAGGTCCGACTGACCGACAGGTCCTTGAGGCCATCGCTGACGAAGCGAATCACTTCGTTGCGACGAGAGGGCGGGCTGATGAACTCGGGGTGTTTTTCGTAGAGCTCCAGTAGCTGCTTCTGAAAGACGGACAGCTTGAAAAAATAGCTTCCCTCGGTGACCCGCTCGGTGGGGCGCTGGCAGACGTCGCAGTCGGGGGCCGACTCGGCCTCGGGGGCAAACAGGTTGCAGGGAATGCAGTACCAGCCGGAATACTCGCCCTTGTAAATAAAGCCGTTGTCATAGGCGCGCTGGAATATCTCGGCCGCGGCAGCGTAGTGGCTCTTGCTGGTGGTTCGAATGAAACGATCGTATTCCACTCCGAACCGTGCCCACAACTTGCGGTAGGCTCCCGCATTCCTGTCCGCCATCACCTCCGGCGCCACCCCTTGAGCCGCGGCAGCCCGCTCGATGTTCTGGCCGTGCTCGTCGGTACCGGTGAGAAAGCAGACGTCACAGCCTTGCATTCTCTTGTAGCGGCTTACGCAATCGGCCACCAGGGTGGTATAGGTGTGTCCCAGATGGGGCCGGGCATTGACGTAGTAGAGTGGCGTAGTGATGTAGAAGGTGTCCATGGAATCCGAGGGCCGCTCTTGGCTGCCGACGCTATCCCGACTGTTTTCCGTGCCGCTTCAGAAACTCTTGCGTCACCTGCCGCTGCACCTGCTTGTAGGGTAGCTGGTGACGTCGGGCCAGCGCCTTGCATTCTTCGTATTCGGGAGAAAAACTCACGATTCGGCCATCGAGCCGAGCCACTTTTACCGACACCTTGCCCAGTGCGCTTTCCACCGTCTCAACCGTTCTGTCCAACACTTGTCGTTGGCATTGGTGGTAGCGAAGACCCAAGGTGGTGGTCTCTTCAAAAAGCAACCTGCAGACCCGATCCAGGAGTTCCAATGGAAGAACCACGGTCAAGAGGGTTCCGGGACGGTTCTTTTTCATCTGGACCGGACAGGTAAATACGTCGAGGACTCCCAGCTCGAACAGCCTCCCCTGCACATATCCGAAAATCTGGGGGTTCATGTCATCGATGTTGGCTTCCAGAACCCACACCCTGGAAGCGGCAGGCGCCACGTCGGAATCGACCGTTCGACCGCTCAACAATCGCAGCACGTTGGGACCATACTTGTGGTCCCGACTGCCGGCCCCATACCCGATTCTCTCCGCCCGAAAGCCCGGCAACTCCCCGAAACTCCGGCAAATGGTGGTCAGGATAGCCGCTCCCGTCGGCGTGACCAGTTCTCCTTCAATCCGGTTGGAGTAGACGGGCACTCCCTTGAGCAGCTCCGCCGTAGCCGGGGCGGGAACGGGCATGGTCCCGTGGGCGCAGTCTACCGTTCCCCAGCCTACGTTGAGCGCGGAGGCCAAGCACCGGGGCGCGCCCAGCCAGTGCAATCCGATAAAGGCTCCAACAATATCGACGATGGCATCCACGGCTCCCACTTCGTGAAAGTGCACCTTTTCCACGGTGGTGCCGTGCACCTTGGCCTCGGCTTCGGCAAGCCGGAGAAAGGATCGGCAGGCGTTGTCCTGAACCCAGTCAGTCAGCCTGCTGCCGCGAATGATCTTCTCGATGGTCGAGTAGTGTCGATGATGGTGCTCTTCGCCGGTTTCCACGTCGTACTTGGTCGCCAGAATGCCTGCCTTTTTGACGCGGTGCGATTTGAGATGGAAGTTTCTGACGTTCAGCTTCTCCAGCTCGGCGGCGAGATGCTCCGGCGGGAGTCCCAGATCCACCAGCGCTCCCAGAATCATGTCCCCACTGATTCCCGAGAAACAGTCAAAATAAAGCGTGTCACTACTTTGACTTCCCACCTGTCTGGCCTCCGCTAAACTGTCGGGCGCCCCTTGCCCGGCCGGTCAATCCGGCGCACGGTCCATGGCGCTGCCATACTCAGGGATCAAGGGTTCGGGCGCAACGGCGCCGTCTTCCTCGTCACTCCTCCTCACAATGAATGAGCATTGCCTCGTCGTCGCCCCTGGAATCCGCCCCCCCTGCGCTCCGAAAGATGGCAACCCTGCTTCCGAGACAGAACACTAGGCCCGGATTCAGCCGTTTGTCAAGGCGAACCCTGCCTCTACGGGTCACCGGTGAATCATCCCGCCAGGATGGCCGGGGGAGGGGTCTATTCGACATGGAAATCTTTGGGTTGAGTCCTGTTCCTACTGCATGAATTGGACAAAGACCTCGTTGGAGAACAGCCGCCCCCTGGCGGTCAGCTTCAAACGGTCTCCTTGGATTTCGATCAGCCCCTCTTGGACCAGTTGGCTCAATTCCCGGCCGAAACGGTCCCGCAGGTCAAACCCGAATTGTCGGCGACAGCGCCACAGGTCCAGGCCGGCATTGAGCCGCAGACCCAGAAAGATCACTTCTTCGAGATGTTTCCCGGGAGAAATCTTGGAGCGAAAGGTCGTGGCAGGCTCTCCGCCCTCCAGCAGCTTGACGTAACGGACGGGATCCCGCTCATTGCCCCAACGCTCCCCCGCCCAGTAGGAATGGGCGCCGCATCCCAAGCCAACGAAGGGCTGATCGGTCCAGTACTTCAAGTTGTGCCGCGACTGGCGGCCCGGCTTGCAGAAGTTCGAGATTTCATACTGCTCCCAGCCGGCGCTTCCCAGCCAATCCACCGATTCCTGGTACCAGGCGGCAACCTGATCCTCGTCCGGCAAGGAGGCGCCGGCCAACCCCTCTCTTTTCCCCAGATGTGCATCTTCGTGGATCTCCAGCAGATACAGGGAGAGGTGCTCCGGCGAGAGAGCAGCCACCCGGACGAGGTTTTCCTGCCAATCGTCCTCCGTCTGGCCCGGCAGACCGGCAATCAGGTCGACATTCAAGTTGTCGATCCCTTTGCGGCGACACATCTCCACGGTCGAGATCGAATCCGCCGCACTGTGAGACCGGCCGACCTTCTTCAGCAGGCGGTCCTGGAACGTCTGGACGCCAAGGCTGATCCGATTGACACCTGCTTCCCGGTAGCAGTCCAGCTTGTCATCCGTCAGGGTGCCGGGATTGACTTCCAGGGTGATCTCGGGGACATGAGCGAGGGAGAAGGTACTCCTAATCCACCCCAGGGCTTGCCCGATCTCCCGCCCATCCACCAGGGACGGGGTGCCTCCACCCACAAAGATGGTATCGATCACCCAATCGGCGGCACCGGTTCCCTTTGCATTCAACTTCTGCGAGAGTTCCGGCAGCCCTTCCACTTCCCGCCGCAATGCCCCGAAATAGGGCTTGATCAAACTCCCGGGGAATACTCCCGAAGCAAAGTGGCAGTAGCTGCACTTCGACAGACAGAAGGGAACATGGATGTAGAGTCCTAGCCGATTCGACATCGAGCAATTCTTACAGGTAAATCAATTTGTGGTCGGGATCGGAAGGGTCGATGGCGTCGTACAGCTCTTCCAGGAATTCCGGCCCATAGCGCGACAGAAAATAGAAAATACTGACATGGCGTTCCTGAAATGCGCCCGAGGGATAAAGGGTCATCAAAAGGCTGTCGACCTGCCGCGTCAGGATCTCCCGCCGGCGGGACTCGGCATTCACAAATTTGGATCGAAGGTTCTCCAATTGATATTGAATTTTCTTGCGTGCGGTCCCCAGTGCTCCAACCAGCGTGGGATCCACTGACTTCAGGGGTTCCTCCATCTCGCCGAGGCGACTGTCGATTGCACTTTCGAGCCGATCGAACCTGTTGCCGGCCTCCTGGTTGACGGTCCCTTCCACGATCTGTTTCAGCAGTGCCTGGCTCCCTCGAAACAAATCGCAGAATTCCAGCCCGTATTTGTCCAGCAACTTTTGCATCCTTCTTTCTATCACCGTAAAACCGGCACGCGGAACGACCGGCGGCATGACCCTTCCCAGGGCTTGATAGAGCGGAGAAATCTGGGCATAGTAGGCGATCTCGGAGGGGCCGGCTACGTAGGCCAGCGTCGGAAGCAGGAAATCCTGCACAACGGGTCTGAGGAGCACGTTGGGGCTAACCTGCTCCGGCGCCCGCTCGATGAGTCCCCGGAATTCGGGCAGCGCCTCGCTGTCCCCTCTCAGCGAAAAACCCTCGCGGGTAGCCACTACTCCCCGGCGTTTCCCGTCCTTCTCCCAGAAGAGAAAGCTTGTCCCCGCTTCCCGGCTGACTTGAGGGGAATAGCCGGCGCCGGCCAGTTGTCGGTTGCGGCTTCCAAGCAGCTCATCCAGCTTCGCCCAGGCCCCGGCAACCTGTAGAAAAACCGGCTTGGCCATTTTCTTGAGGGTTGGCTCCCGCGGATCCAGCAGGATGAGTCCGTACTCGGAAAGGAGAAAGGAGACGGCTTCCGCGAACGCCTCCCCAAAGGTGTTCCCCTCCCGATAGACCCGTTTCAATCGGGCGGCCAGTACGGGCTTGAATTCGGAATCCGGAAGGTCCTGCAGAAATCGGTCCAGGTGGCCTGCCATCGAAGGACCGAAGGAAATGGGTCCCACCGGCAGCCGATTGCCTTCCGATGCTTGCGCGAATTGGACCGATTTCAGAGTCGAGTCAGCCGCCAGGATCCAGGTCCGACCAACTTCCTCGAGATCGTGGTCCTCGGTGGCCATCCAGAATAGGGGGACCGCTTCCACGCCCCGGCGTCGATAGGCCTCGGCCAGTCTGACGGCGGTCAGGGCCTTGTAAATGGCGTAGGCCGGACCGGTAAACAAACCGACCTGCTGCCCGGTAACCACTGCCCGGCAGCCGTCGCCGGCCAAGCGGTCCAGGTTCTCCATGGTTTTGGCGGAAGCGCCCCAGCGCCGATTCTGGCGCCTCAGGGATTCCACCAGGGCCGCGCGATGGGCCAGGCGAGGCCAGGGACCATCAGGTACGGGCAATCCGGAGAACTCACCACCGGAAACCCCGGGAAAGAAGGGCTGAACCTTTTCGGCGTGGTAGAGGTAATCCAACAGCAGGGCCGGCGTTTTCGGAATCCTTTCGAAACTCAGACCCACCGACTTGGCCATGATGACTCCCGTAGGCACAGAAACACCCATAGACCAGTCTCGAATCTCATTTTGTGCCTTTTGTGCTTTTTGTGGTTGAGCCTTTTGCAGCAATGGGCAGACAGCGGGAACTTTGCCGGGAAAGTTCAGGGGACGGATCCATCAGGGGGCATGTCCGCTCTCTGTCCCATCATGCAGATGCCCGAGTCCGAATTTTGCAAGAGGCTCACCCGCTAAACGAAGGGTTGTTTCCATGGCGCACCGAGGCGCGCGGGCTGCGCTCGAAGGCGGATTCGGTGTGCTGCCTGGGCCTCTCCGAGCAGCGATTCCGAAAGGCCGCCTCGACAAAAGCCCTGAAGAGAGGGTGAGAGACCAGGGGTTTGGACTTGAACTCCGGATGGAACTGGCAACCGACGAACCAGGGATGATTCTCTATTTCGACCACTTCCGCAAAGCTGTTGTCCGGGGAGTACCCCACTACCCTCATGCCATTGGCAGCCAGCGTCTCCTCGTATTCCCGGTTGAATTCGTAGCGGTGGCGGTGGCGCTCCGAGATCTCGCTTTGACCATAGGCCTGAAGTGTCCGCGAGTCGGAATCGAGGTTGCAGGGATAGGCTCCCAGGCGCATGGTGCCGCCCAGTTCGTCGATGCCTCTCAGTTCCCTCAACTTGTAGATGACACGATGGGGTGTGGCGGGATTGAATTCGGAACTATGGGCCTCTTCCAGTCCGCAGGCGTTGCGGGCAAATTCGATCACTGAGCACTGCATCCCGAGGCAAATGCCGAAAAAGGGCACTTTGCGGGTTCGAGCATAGTTGATGGCGCGAATCATCCCGGAGATTCCCCGCTTGCCGAAGCCCCCGGGAACCAGAATGCCGTCGAATGGAGTCAACTGTTCAGCCCAACTGTCTCCCTCGACACCCTCAGCCTCGATCCAATGGATTTCGGTCTTGAGACGGTGAAACAGCCCGGCGTGTATCAAGGCCTCCTTGAGGCTCTTGTAGGACTCCTCGAACTCGACATACTTGCCGACCACGCCGATCTTCACCGAATCCGAGGGATGCTTGATGCGCTCCACCAATTCCCGCCACCGGGTCATTTCGGAGTCTCTGATCGGCATTTCCAATTGCTTGAGAATAATCTCGTCGAGACCCTCCGCGGCCAAGGTGAGGGGCACTTCGTAGACTGACTCCACGTCTCTGGCGGTGATGACGGCATCCTCCGCCACCGAACAAAACAGGGCGATTTTGGCTTTCAGCCCCTTGGAGAGGAATCGTTCGGTCCTGCACAGCAGAATGTCGGGTTGAATGCCGATGGCTCTCAATTCCTTGACGCTGTGCTGGGTGGGTTTGGTCTTGAGCTCCCCGGCGGCATTGATATAAGGAACCAGGGTCAGGTGAACGAAAAGGGAGTTGGGACGTCCAAGATCCTGGCGCAGTTGCCGGATTGCCTCCAGGAAGGGCAGTGACTCGATATCGCCGACGGTTCCACCGATCTCGACAATGCTGACGTCCACCTCGGTGGCCACCTTCTTGATGGCAGCCTTGATCTCGTTGGTGATATGGGGAATCACTTGAATGGTCTTCCCCAGATAATCCCCCCGCCGTTCCTTCTGAATCACCGATTCATAAATCCTGCCGGTGGTCAGGTTGTGGTCTTGAGTCAACTTGCTGTCGGTGAAGCGCTCATAGTGCCCCAGGTCCAGGTCCGTTTCGGCTCCGTCGTCGGTGACGAACACCTCCCCGTGCTGGTAGGGACTCATGGTGCCCGGGTCCACGTTGAGGTAGGGATCGAACTTCTGCAGACTGACTCGATAACCCCGGCTCTCCAGCAGGCGGCCAATCGAGGCCGCCGCCAGCCCCTTCCCCAAAGATGAGACGACTCCACCGGTCACGAAGATGAACTTGGCCGCCATGCCGACTCCTTTCCTTGTGTTATGCCTCTCCCGGAACGGACCCTTTCCCAACGATTACTCCGCCCTGTTTCCCGGGAGCTTGCCTTGAACGGCAAGCTCATTGATTCGAACCAGGTCTTCAGGCGTGTCCACCGCCACACCATGGTCCTCGTGCGGCACTACCCTTATCCGATATCCGTTATACAGAAAACGGAGTTGCTCCAGATCCTCCACCTCTTCCAGCCGGCAATCCGACAGATCAGGCAGGATTTCCAGGAATGCCCCGCGGTAGGCGTAGATTCCCACATGCTTGAATACGGCCGCCTGCTCCCCTTTGCCAGGTCGTTGCCGCCTCAAATGGGGAATGGTAGACCGAGAAAAATATAGGGCATTCCCGTTGCGATCCGTGACCACCTTGACTACGTTGGGATCGGAGATCTCCTCGGCTTCGGCAGAGCATTTCAGCGTCGAGATCATCAGGCTTGGATCGGACCGAAACGGTTCGATGACGGCTTCGATGCAACCCGGATCCATCATCGGCTCGTCACCCTGAAGGTTGACGACCACGTCGACATCCAGATTCCCTCCCACCTCCGCCACTCTCTCGGTTCCGGATCGGTGCCTGGTGGAGGTCATGCAGACCGTGCCTCCAAAGACCTCAACCGCCTGCACGATTCGCTCGTCGTCGGTGGCCACGATGACCTCGGCAATCCCCCGAGCGGCCGAAGCCCGCTCGTAGACGTGCTGAATCATGGGTTTTCGGGCAATTTTTGCGAGGGGTTTTCCGGGAAACCGTGTCGACTGAAAACGGGCGGGTATGACTACGACAGCCTTCAGATCATTTTTGGTCAAAGCCTGATCGGAGTCTGACGATGAGGGACCTGGCCGAAACCAGGCCGTTAGAAGGATTCCCCGTATCTTTGTTGAAAATCGAGCAGAGATCAAGTCCTAAATTGACGATCCCCTACCTGAGTGGATCGCCATCCGCCGGCGAATACGGCCGGCCGTGTTCGAGGCAAGCCAGCCCCCGGTCCC
>JAJECY010000031.1 GCA_022821775.1 Acidobacteriota bacterium | reverse complement strand
ATTCGTGTCCATTCGTGGTTCGTCGTTTTCCTTGGCATCCCGTCACGGTTAACCTCAACGCCTTAGTGGCCCTTCGTCGTTCTTCGTGTGTCTTCGTGGATAACTCTTTTCACCCCGTCGCATGCACCGCGAAACCGGGTTGCTTCAGACCAGCCGAGCTTCCCGGAAGGCGCGTATGACCTGTTCCCGGGAGAGTCCGGGGCATTCCAGGTAGCGCCGGCCCTCCACGGGAAGGACCACGCGGCTTCCGGTGGACCGAAACGCTACCGGACCTTGCCCCGGGTCCTCCCACAAGCGCAAGCGATCTCCCGGAAGCTCCAGTTCGGCTCGACCGCTGTCCGCCGTGTGCCAGTAGAGGGCCCAGGAGGTTCCCCGGTGCTCGAAAAAGAAGGCGCGCAACCGGTCGCCGCCGTTGCCGGGGCGCTCGATCTGCCAACAGGGCGCCAGCTCGAAATCACCGTTCGCGCTCAGCAGCAGGGTGTGCTCCTGGTCGAGGTTCTTGAGGGCTTCCCGGTGGGCCGGTGTCAGCCAGCGGCTCACCCTGACCTCCTCCCACCGCCGCAGCACTTCCAGGTTGTCCGGGGTCCTGGGGTGCCTTGAAAACAGTTCCAGCCGCCCCCGGAAGGATATGGGGCAGTCCCAGGCGGCGGCCCGGCTGGTGACGAACTCCAGCATGTCGGGCTGGGTCCCGATGGTCTCCGACGAAGGTTCCCAGTAATCGATCCAACCGTAGTTGAGCCCGGTGAAGTCCTTGGCGATGCGGGGCGCCTCTTCCCCGGGATGGGCCCGGGTGGCGTCCTTCATGACCTCCGGCCGGAAGATGTCGAAGGCGTTGCCCCGGGTGAGGATGTGCCAACTGAAGTGGGCCTTGCAGGCCCCTTCCGCAAACAGCGGTCCGGGTTTCATCTGCTTCCAGGTGAGCCACTGGGCCCGGGAGACGTTAAACCAGTAGGGCGGGGGGACGTCCTCGGCGCCGTCGAAGTAGGCGAACCGGAAGCCGGCCTGGCCATAGAGCTTCCCGAAGCGCTGGGAGACCTCCTCCTGGATGCCGGTCTTCTGGTCGTAGACGCCGACCACCCCGGCCACCTCTCCCAGCAGGCCGAACCTGCGGCCGGACCGGTGCAGCCGGGCCCGGGTTCCAAGCGCTCCCCGGCGGCATCCCAGGAAGCGGTAGGGGCGCTCGGTGGTGTAGGAGGCGTACTCCACCAGTTCCTCGTCCAGCTTCAGCACCTTGACCGCCGAGTCCAGGTCGCAGCCCTCGGGGTTTTCTTCGACATCGATTGCGGTCTGCGAGGCATCCACGGCGCCTGCCAGGGTAAAGGTGCGCTTCAGGTTGAGGCGAGGGTCGGGCCGGGGCGTGATATAGGGGTCCTGCCCGATGGCCTTGTTGTAGTGGTGGTGGAGTCCCGGAATCAGGCCCGCGTCCTTGATCTTGCGGACGACCTGCTGCAGGTCCCGCATGCCCCCCGGGTAGCGGTCCTTTCGAAAGCGGTAGTGGCCCGGGTTGGGGGCGAAGGCGGTGTAGTAGATCATGAAGGTCCGGAAGCCGCCCCGCTTGGCGTACTCCAGGTGGAGGTCGATATTCGCGGGAGTGACGTCGCTGACCCAGTAGTAGGAGTAGGAGTACTCCGGCCGCCGCCGACTCTCCACGCCGGCAGGCAGGTCGAAGTCCTTCTCCACCCGGGCCACCCCGTCCAGGACCCGCTCGGCTCCGGTCACGATGAGCGCCGCTCCCACCCCATCCAGCTTGACCCCCCGCACGGCCGCGGCCTGCATCAGGTGGTAACCGTCCCGTTCCAGCCCGTCGATGCGCGGGTAGGGGTCGGTTCCCAGCAGGCAGACGGCCACCGAGTCGTCCCACTGGACGTTCAGCCACTCCCCGAAATGCTCGCGGTCGCGAACGGGAAGCTGCAGCAGGCACACCTCGTCGAGCGGCGTCGGCCGTTTCCGGCGAAATCCCGGCTTTGTGGCCGACTCGATCTTCTCCACGGCAAAGCTGAAGTAATCCTCGGTGACCCCGGTCCTGAGGGTGACTTCATGGTCCACCAGCTCGAATTCCAGCAGCAGCCGATCCCCCTGCCGGCGCACCGAACGGACCGGGAAGGTCCTGGACTTGGCGGGATATCGGAGTTGCAGTTCGTTCTCGTAGGGCCGGTACTGGGTTACCGAAAATACGGGGGTTGCGCTCCCCGGCGCCAGGCATTCCTGGCCGGTCTCCTTGTGCCAGAGGCTGCGAGCAATGCCGCCGGGACCGATGATCAACCGGGCTTGCCGGTTCTCCAGGACAATGTCGTCGGGGCCTGGAGTGATTGGCCTCCCGGAGGCCGCAACGCCCTTTCCGGACTTCTCCGGTCCACAGCCGGGGGCCAGCAGCCCGGCGGCGCCCGCCAGCGTTCCGGACTTCAGGAAGTCCCGCCGGCTTTGACCGCCCGGCTCCCGGACTCCGTGGGAGGATCGGCTGCCTTTTTTCTCCATTGGCCTTCAAAATCGCAGCGCTGTTTGAAACCAGCCTCGAGGCTGTCTTGTTTCCGAACCATCAAGGCGAAGCTTAAGACGGTAGGCTGGGCAGAGAGTTTCAGTCTTTTTCGATGGATACGAACCAGCCCTTCACGGGGCAAGCCAGGAGCGTATCCAACAGTCCCTGATTGTTCGGCGGTTCAGTGAGTACCAGGCGATACTCGCCTTTATCCACCCGTTCAATTTCAAAGGCTTGGCCGGGTTGGATGTTGTCGTGCTTGCGCAATTCGACCGGTATGAGGACCTGTCCTTTCGCAGAGATGACGGTTTTCATGTCAAAGAAGGTAACATCTTGCCAGGACAATTGTCGACCCTGAGCGACTGACCCTGAGCGACTGAGTAATTTTTCCGAAATTGGGCTGACACGGCACATGATCGCGCATTTCCGTTACTATTGCCCCGCATTTCTCACCAGGGCAGGTGATCATGGCGCAGGAAGTCAGATCATGCAGGAAGCTGCCCTCGCGAGATGCAGAATTGCGGTTGGAAGGAGTATGATGTTTCTGTCGACATTCGACTGGAGGTTCGAAGGGAGGCACGATGATGGATGCTGGCAAGGTCTTTCACCCCGACGACATTCAGAACGCCTGTGAATTTCTGAAGCAGCAGGGGTATGTGATACTCGACCGGGTCTTTCGAGGAAAGGAACTGAAGCAGATTATAACGGACTGTGACCGGCTGATGGCCAGGGAGCGCGAATTTCACTTCGATCCAGGTGACGGACCCGAATCCCCCGACGACGCCGAAATGGAGGCCTATCTGGCGCGGACCTACAAGGTCAGCGCGGCCGAGTTGGGTCGAGTCATGAAGAGAATCCGTCATACCCGCGTCCTGAACCACAATACGCCCTGGCCGGTGCCGGCGGAGCAGGTGAACCACAATTTTCTCCACATCCCCCTGCTCCTGGACGAGGGACGGCTGCAGCGCTGCTTCAACCTTCCGGCCAAGCTGATCGCTTGCGACCGTCTGTTCGACCATCCCCTCCTCCGCCGGGTCATGGGTGAACTGCTGGGGGAGGATTACGTGCTGTCCGACATGGCCGCCACCCGGATCGGTCCCCAGTCGGAGCCCTCCTACTGGCACGTCGATTCGCCGTTCACCATGGTCCCCGAGCCTCTCCCCACCATCCCGATGGCTATCGCCATCGGCTGGATGCTGGACGACTTCACCGTGGAGAACGGCGCCACCCGAGTGGTGGCCGGCACTCACCTCAGCGGCAGGAAACCGCCCTGGACCTATGATTCGGTCGAGGGCGAGGTGGCCCTGACGGCCCCCGCCGGAAGCCTGGCGGTATGGTTTTCCCAGACCTGGCACCGGGCCGGCACCAACCTGACCGACACCCCGCGGCGGGCTGTGCTCGGGAACTTCATTCGCGCCTGGATCAAGCCCTTCACCGATTACACCCGCAGCACTCCGGACGACATCATGGATCGCTACCCGCCCCGCGCCCGCTACCTGCTGGGCTGGTCGGCCTTCGGCCCGGCCCGCGGCTGATCGGCGGGGGCTTTCCCGCGAGTTAAAGCAGGATTTCGTCGATGACGCGTCCTCCAATGTCGGAGAGCCGTTTGAAGCGGCCCGCGTGGAGGAATGTCAGTTGGTGCTGGTCGAGACCCATCAGGCGCAGCAGAGTGGCGTGCACGTCACGCACCGGGAGAGACTCTCCAGCGCTGCGAAGTGAAAATTCGTCGGTTTGTCCGAAGGTGGCTCCGGGGCGCACGTCTCCGCCCGCCATCCACATGACCAGTCCGAAGCGATTGTGGTCCCGGCCGGGTTTGTCCGATACCACATTGGAATCGAAGGGCGTTCTTCCCATCTCCGAGGCCCAGACCACCAGCGTTTCGTCCAGCATTCCCCGGGATTTCAGGTCCTTCAACAGTCCGGCGATGGGCTGATCCACTTCATGACACAAGACCGGCAGGCGGCCGGCCAAGTCCCCGTGCTGGTCCCAGGGTTTGCCTTTGCCGTGAAGGAGCTTGACGAAGCGAACCCCCCGCTCCACCATGCGGCGGGCCATCAGGCACTGGCGGCCGAAGGTTTCCGCGACCGGGTCATCGAGCCCATAGAGCCTCCTGGTGGCTTCCGATTCCGCGGATATATCGATCAATTCCGGCGCCGCGCTCTGCATTCTGAAGGCCATCTCGTAGGCGGCGATTCGCGCTTCGAGTTCTCCGGTTCGGGTGCGCTGGCGGGCATGCCTGCGGTTCAGCCATTTCAGCAGGTCAAGCTCGTTGCGCTGCCCATCCGGTGAGGTCCCGGCCGGCGGGTGCAGGTCGGCGATGGGATTGGAGCCCGGTCGGAAGAGCGTGCCCTGGTGGACGGCAGGCAGGAAGCCGTGGCTCCACTGGGAAGCGCCGCCCACCGCGGGAGCCCCCTGTCCCAGCACGATGAAGCCCGGCAGATTCCGGTTCTCGCTCCCCAGGCCGTAGGTCATCCAGGCCCCGATGGCGGCTCCGCCGGGAAGGATCTGTCCCGTCAGGGAATGATAGACAGCCGGAGCGTGATTGCTGCTGTCGACCGTGACCCCGTGGAGAAAAGCCATGTCGTCGACACAGGTCGACAGGTGGGGCAGCAGTTCCGACATCCACCGGCCCGACTGGCCGTGTCGGGCGAAGCCGAACGGCGAAGGGATGATGCGGTTGTGGGCGGTTCCGAGGCTGGCAACGTCCAGATCGGTCCCGCGCACGGAGGGCATCTGCCGACCTGCATACTTGTCGAGGACAGGCCGGTACTCGAAGGTGTCCATCTGGCTCACTCCACCTTCCATGAAGAGGAAGATGCAGTGTTTGGCCTTGGCCGGCAGGTGAACCGGCTTGGGCAGCAGCGGATTCGCGGCTGCACCGGTCGCGGCTCCCAGATCGGTGGCCAGCAGATCCATCAGGGCCAGGCTGCCGAGCCCCAGGTAAGTGTTCTTCAGAAACTCCCTGCGAGAAGGGAAAGGGTGCATGGTGGAATCCCGGTGAGAGTATCTTCGGATCGGGTGTTTTAGAGGCTATTTTATCCTAATCCATGAAAAGCAGCTCGTTGGAATTGAGCATAACCCGGCAAATGGCCTCCAGCGACCCCTGAAACTGCAGGAATCGCTGCTGCTCGGCCGCGTCCGGCGGGCGGTTCAGCACGATCTCGAACAGTCGGGCCACCTGGTCCGGCCGCCGCCGGCCTGCTTCTCTTTCCACCCTGTCGGCCAGATGGGTCGCTTCCTCGTTCACCAGCCGCCCGTTCATCATGGAAAGGGCCTGCAGGGGAGTGGTGGTGACGCTGCGGCGTTCACAGGATTCGTTGAAGACGGGAGCATCGAACGAGGCCATCATGGGCAGCGGGAGCGACCGCCTCTGAAAGATGTAGACCGAGCGCCGCCGTGCGTCGCGTTCGCGTTCGTTGGGCTCCCACATCGATCCCCCGGCCCGGGCGGGACGGCTCAGATCCTTCATGTCCTCCGGCAACGGCGGAAAGACGCTGGGCCCTCTTCGCTCCAGGTTCAACCGGCCGCTGGCAGACAGAATGCTGTCCCGGATGGCCTCCGCCTCGAGCCTTCGGCGGTTGAAGCGCCACAACAGGCGGTTCTCCGGGTCCGAGGCGGCGCCTCCAACCCCGGGATTGTCCGCCGACTGGCGGTAGGTGTTGCTGGCCACCATGAGCCGATGCATGGCTTTCACGCTCCAGCCTTCTTCCACGAACCGCACTGCCAGCCAATCCAGCAGTTCGGGGTGGGTGGGGCGGTCGCCGTTCCTGCCGAAGTCGCTGGGAGTGCCCACGATGCCGCGTCCGAAGTGCTGCTGCCAGATGCGGTTGACCATCACCCGGGCGGTGAGTGGATTCTGCGGACTGGCGATCCACCTGGCCAGCGTCATCCGCCGGCCCCGAGTTGGATACTGCCGGTAGCGGTCCTTTTCCAGCAAGGCCGCGGCATCGCTGCCGGTGACGGCGCTGGGGAATCCCGGCTCGACCGCTTCTCCGGGTTGCCGGTAATCCCCGCCCTTGAGCACTCGGGTTGCGGGGACTCCCGGCCCCAGGGGAGGACCGATCACGTTGGTCACCGTCAGGGCCAGCGGCCTCCAGCGCAGCAGCCGGCGCCGCAGGACCTCCATGGTGTCGGAAAGTTCGAGATGCCGCTGCTTCTCCTCCCGGGTAAAGTACTTCGAGGGTCGATTGACCCGGCGGGCTTCGGCGCGGACATCCGCCGGCGTCAGCGCCCGGAAACGCGCCGCCGGATCGGTGGCCCGGGAGGCGTAAGCCGCGGTGAGCTTTTCGAGCAGCCATCCTTCATAGCGGGCCAGAGCCTGGTGGTCCGCCTGCTCCAGCGTGCGCCCGGCCGTTTCCTTCAGGCGGTCATATTCCGCTTTTTCCTCGGCGGAAAAGACCTTCTGCTCCTTCCGCGCCAATTCGAGCTCCAGGTCCTTGGCGGTGAGCTCGTCCGAGGCTGCCTCCAAGATCTTCTTCGAGATCAGCTTGTCGAGAAGTGTCTGTTCCAATGCCTCCAATTCCCGCTTTTCCGGTCCGTTTTCGAGGCGCTCCCGGTATTGTTCGATCTTGGATTCGGCCAGGGTGCTGAAATGAGGGTCCTTGTAGGGAACGACGAACTCTTCGGGCGGAATGCCGGAGGTGTTGGGGGGAAGGGGGACCCGGAGGGCGTTGAAGAAAGCCTGGAAGCGAAAGTAGTCCCTGGCGGGAATGGGATCGTACTTGTGGTCGTGGCAGCGGGCGCAGCCCAGGGTCAACCCCAGGAAGATCGACCCGGTCGCGGTGGTCACTTCATCCAGGAAATCCTGCCTCAGTTGTTCGGAGGCCAGGTTGCCGAGATCCCAGGGCGCCAGCCGCAGAAACCCCGCGGGGATATGTCCCTGAATTTCCGGCTTGTACCAGGCCTTGCGGCTGTGCTCGTCGCCGCCCGCCAGTTGAAGCGTGACAAACCGGTCGTAGGGCAGATCGGAATTGAAGGCCTCGATCACCCAATCCCGATAGCGCCAGGCATTCCCTATGAGAATGTCGCCCTCCATGCCGTCCGACTCTCCGTATCGGACCAGGTCCAGCCAGTGGCGGCCCCAACGCTCGCCATATCTGGGATCGGCCAACAGGGTGTCCACCAGTTCTTCGTAGGCGTTGGGTGAAGGATCCTCGAGAAAGCGCTGCATTTCCTCGGGCGTGGGCGGCATCCCGACCAGGTCCAGATAGAGGCGGCGCGCCAGCGTCCGCCTGGAGGCAGGGGGGGCGGGAGACAACCCGTTCTTTTTCTCCAGCCTGCGCAAGATGAAACGGTCGATGGGATTGCGTACCCAGCCGGAGATTTCGACTTCAGGCGGAACGCTTTTCACCGGCTGCTGGAAAGGCCAGAGCCAGGCCTCGGCCTGGACCCCTTCTTCCGGCTGGAGGCTGCGAATCCAGTTCTCGATCCGGGCGATCTCGCTCTCCGTCAAGGCTCCACCCAGAGGCATGCGGGGATTGATCTGCCCCTTGAGAAGGCGGACGAGCGGGCTTGCCTCGGCATTGCCCTCCAGTACCGCCTTACCGTGCTTGTTGCCGCCGGAAATCACCGAATGCAGGCTCGCCACCGAAAAACCGCTGGTTCGTTCTCCCTCCGAGTGACAGGCCTGACACCGGGCCAGCAACAGGGGTTTGACCTCTTGTTCGAAGACGGGATCGGTGGGTTCGCCGGCGGCGAGGCAGGGAGCCAGGATGGCCAGCAAGAGCAAGCCGGTCATTCGGCGGGGTATGCGGGATACAGCCATGGACAACTCCATCGATTGCAGCCTTGGAAAGTATATCGGAGAAAAAACCTTTCAAGTGAGCCTTTTGCAAAATTCGGATCTGCACGGACCGCCCAAGGCCCCGGGAGCGCGGGCGGGACGCCCGCGCTCCCGCGGCGCCACGTGAGTGCAGCCCGGCGTCAGTTGTACTAGGATAGCTGGACGGCGAAGGCGGAAGCTCCAAATGCATGACAACAAGACCAGGACCCTTGGACGGATCGACCCGCTGAAGAGCACGTTGGCAGCCTTGATTCTCTTCATGCTGCCAGCCGTCTCCAATCCGGTGGTGCGGGCCGATGATTTTCGGCTCCGCTCGCCCAACGGCCAAGTCACCGTCACGGTCGGCCTGAAGGAACTGCGGACCCCCTATCCCGGGGGAGTCCGTCCCTACTATCGCATCGGCTTCAATGGGGCGACGGTGGTGCGGGATTCCTGGCTGGGACTGGATCTCAAAGGCGGACCGCCGCTTGGGCGGGAATTCGTCCCGCTGGGCTGGGACGCCTCGTCCGGGGATGAGCGCTACCGTCTCCCCTATGGAACTCGGGGGGAGCTGCGGAATGCTTACCGCCAGGGGGTCCTTCGCCTTCGGGAGAGCACTACTCTCGGCCGCCGCCTGGACCTGGTTTTTCGCGCCTACGACGAGGGGGCCGCCTTTCGCTACCGCGTACCTCCCCAGCCAGGCCTGTCGGATGTGGACCTGGTGGAAGAAAACTCCACCTTCTTTTTCCCGGAAGGCTGCCGGGCCTGGGTGCTGCAGCTCCGGGACTATGCCACCAACTATGAATCGGAGTTCAATCCCCAGCCACTGTGGCGCCTGCAGCCGGGCGCCATCGTCGGCCTGCCGCTGCTGCTGCAGACCCTTGCGGGTTCCTGGCTGGCCGTCGCCGAGGCCAGCATCACCGACTACGCCGGCATGTACCTGACCCCCGTTGCGGGCATTCCGGAAGCGCTGGAAAGCCGCCTCTCTCCCCACCCGCGCCGTCCGGGAGTGAAGGTCCGGGCGTCAGCTCCCCTGCAGTCGCCCTGGCGCGTCTTCCTGGTGGGAAAGACACCGGGGAAATTGATCGAGAACAACACGCTGCTGCTGCATCTCAACCAGCCGAGCCGGATTGCCGATTCCTCCTGGATCCGGCCCGGCAAGGCCGCCTGGCACTGGTGGAACGGCACCAGCGCCAAAGGGGTCGCATTCGAGCCGGGAATGAATACGGCGACCATGAAGCACTACCTGGACTTCGCCGCCGACCAGGGCCTGGAATACCTCCAGATCGATGCCGGCTGGCATCAGGGCAGCGAGCAGGAGGGAGACATCACCCGAAGCCGGCCCGAGATCGACCTCCCCTACCTGATCGGATACGGGCGGGAGCGAGGGGTGGACATCCTGCTGTGGCTGCACTGGAAGAGGGCAAAGGCTCAGATGGAAGAGGCCTTCAAGCTCTACGAGGACTGGGGGGTTGCCGGCGTCAAGATCGACTTCATGGACCGCGACGACCAGGAGATGGTCGGCTTTTACCACCAGGTGGCCGAGCGGGCGGCCGGCCACCGCCTGCTGGTCAACTTCCATGGAGCCTACAAGCCCGACGGCCTGCGCCGCACCTGGCCCAACATTATTACCCGTGAAGCCGTTCTGGGCCTGGAGTGGAACCGGCTGGGAACCCGCTGCAACCCCGCCCACGACCTGACTCTGCCCTTCACCCGGATGCTGGCCGGACCTATGGACTACACGCCCGGAGCCTTCCGCACCGTGCTCCGCAAAGACTTCCAGCCCCGGGCGCGGGAACCCCTGGCCCAGGGGACCCGCTCTCACCAACTGGCCATGTACGTGGTCTACGAGAGTCCGCTGCAGATGCTGGTGGACTATCCCGCCGCCTATCGGGGACAGCCGGGAATCGAGTTCCTGAAGAACGTTCCGACTACTTGGGACGAGACCAAGGTTCTCAACGGTCGCGTTGGAGAGTTCATCACCGTGGCCCGCAGGAGCGGGAAGGAGTGGTACGTGGGCAGCATGACCAACTGGGACCGGCGGGAGCTGAGCATCCCCCTGCGGTTCCTGGGGCCCGGGCGCTTCCGGGCCGAGGTCTATGCGGATGTCCCAGGGGATCCGACCGGAGTCCGCCGACAACAGCTTCGAGTCCGCTCCGGCGACCTGGTGTCGGCCCGGCTGGCGCCCGGAGGGGGCCACGCCATGCGGATCTATCCGGAGACGTCCTGACCCGCCCCGCCGGCGCTCGAGGCCACCGCCGCGCCGGGTGGACTTGCATGGGGAAAGTCACTATATTGATTGGCAGACTAGCGCCCGTAGCTCAGCTGGATAGAGCACCTGCCTTCTAAGCAGGGGGTCGCAGGTTCGAATCCTGCCGGGCGTACCAGTTTCCCTTCTTCGGTGATTCGAGTCTGATCCCCACCCAAGCAGTCAAGCCAAGGGGTTCTGCATGCCGGGGTACGATCAAATGATCGTCGATGCGCATTTGCAATTGATATAAGTACATCATATGATATTAGGAGTGAAGGGTGAGCGCTGCCACTGGGGGCGGAGAGTCACAGACCGGCATCGACGAGGAAACAAGGCATCAACTGGTTGTGCTTGCAAGACGGAGCGGAGCGCGCATCACAGAATTCCGTCGAGACCGTCCCACGGATTGGCGCCCTGGCAATGTACGCAATCCTGATGGGCTGCTCGACACCCACTTTACCGATGCGTCGGCATGGGAGTTGATAGCCACAAGGCTTGAACACGGCGAGGAGGTAAGGGTCATTGAGCTGCAAATGCCGAAGGGTGCCAAGGGTTACGTCATGACGATCGATCTCGGACCGAAGGTGCCTGCGGTCTACGTCAAGATCCAGTTGGGCTCCGGAAAAATTATCGGGCGAAGCTTTCACTATTCCGAACACGGCTGAAAGGACTCAAGGTCATGGAATCTGACCACACGGCTCACTCGCATGATGATGGCGGGAACGTCGACCGCACCTGCCCGCAGTGCGGCGAGGCGTCAGTCACTACATTTTGGCATCACGAC
This sequence comes from Acidobacteriota bacterium, assembly GCA_022821775.1. Taxonomy (GTDB): domain Bacteria; phylum Acidobacteriota; class Terriglobia; order Versatilivoradales; family Versatilivoraceae; genus Versatilivorator. The sequence continues at coordinate 11,128 of JAJECY010000031.1, read as the reverse complement.
AGGTTCCGCTACGGAACCGGCGACTCTGCGGTAGATCTGCCCGTCGATCTTCCGGTTCGCCGCTGTGCATCCTGTAGCTTTGAATTCCTGGACCACGAAGGGGAGCGGCTCAGGCATGAGGCGGTGTGCCGCCATCTGGGCGTCCTGACTCCGGCCGAGGTGCTTGGCATCCGGAAGCGGCACGGAATGGCCCGGGCGAAATTCGCTCGGGTCACCGGCTTCGGCGAGGCGACGCTCAACCGCTGGGAAAACGGCTTGGTGATTCAGAATCTGGCCAACGACCGCTACCTTCGGCTGCTTGACAAACCGTGGGTCGTGAGCGTGCTGAAGTCCCTGTCGGCTCCCAAGCTGGCTCAGCCTCAGGGACCCGCTTCCAGCAATCTCAATAAGTTTCGCGTATTGAACGTTTCCGAGCAACAGCGGCGCAGCCAGTCGGGATTCCGGCTCAGGCTGGCTAGCTGACCACGATGTACGTCACCACCTTCTACTCGTTCAAGGGCGGCGTGGGGCGAACGATGGCGCTCGTCAACGTCGCTGTCGATCTGGCGCGCCGGGGCCGCCGCGTGCTTGCGGTGGACTTCGATCTGGAGGCGCCGGGCCTCGATACGTTCGACCTTCCCCGGCCCCCGGGAACGACCCCTGGAGTGATCGACTTCGTGAGTGCGTACCTCGACAGCGGGAAGGCACCCCTTGTCGAAGACTACGTATTCGAGTCTCAGGGAGTCGGGAAGGACGGCGGTGGGCTGTGGATCATGCCGTCCGGTGCGCACCATGAGAGTTACGCGAGGACGTTCGCGCACATTGACTGGGGCGTGCTCTACGAGCAGCACGACGGATATCTGCTGTTCGAGGATCTCAAGGAACAGTGGAAGGCATTCCTGAAACCAGACTATGTGCTGGTCGATTCACGCACTGGCTATACGGATGTTGGCGGCATTTGCACGCGCCAGCTTCCGGATGCGGTGGTCCTGCTGTTTTTCCCCAACGCGCAAAACCTGCGCGGCCTAAGCAAGGTGGTCCGCGACATCAGAGCGGAACGGACAGAGCCGCGCAACAAAGCGATTGATCTCCACTTCGTCATGTCCAACGTTCCGGATCTCGACGATGAGGACAAGATTCTCGAGGAGAGTATCGCTTCCTTTCAGCACAATCTCGGTTTTCAGAATGAGCCAATGGTGATCCATCGTTACGACAGCTTGTCGCTTCTGAATCAGGTCATCTTCACCAAAGATCGGCCCAGGAGCCGGCTCGCAAAGGAATATCAGGCCGTCACAGCGGAGATTACACGGCTCAATCCCAAGGACCGCGACGGAGCACTGGATTACATCGCGCAAATGGGGTGGGGCCGGCGCACACCAACAAGGCGTGGCCCATCCCTGGCGGATGAAGATACCCATCTGAATAAAATAGAGGAGCATCATCGGGCTGACGGAGAGGTGTTGTTCCGGTTGGGGTTGTTGCGGGGTGACGACGGGAAGTTCGAGGATTCAGCCGCCTTGTTCGATAGGGCTATCGAGGCCGGCTACCGCGAACCGGAGGTTTATCTCCGGCGAGCTGTCATCCGTCGGCGGGAGCACGACGACCGGGATGGTGCCTGCCAGGATGCGGTAGCGGCCCTTCAATCAGTCCATGCCTCGCCAGCGGAAGTGAGACGGGCGCTCGCCTTGATCACACCAGATCACTTGGATGGGGTCGCTGACTCCCCGGCCGTGGTGGCCCTACCTCCCAGCGAACAAGTCTGGATCGCGAGCGACCTCAACCGATCCAGAATCCAGGCCCAGGCCGCTGCAATCATGCTGGCGCCCTTGTTGGTTGATGTCCGATTGTCCACCGAGGAGCGCGAGCATGCACGGCATGCGTGGGTCTTGACTTCCATAGCACTGGGACGGTTTTCCGGTGCCATCGAGGTCGTTCGGAGCGAATATCCAGACGTGGGTGGGATGAGCATCCAGTTCGCATTTAACTACGGTATGGCGTTGTGGGGAGAGAGTGGGCAGCTCGTTCGCGAGCCGTTCGATCGCGTAGTGGAGATCAATCGGTCTAGTCCCTTGGAGGATCCACATCCCAACTATCTCCTATGCATGGCGATCGCCTATTGGGCAGTGGGCGAACTCGATGCGGCGCGGGAAGCTGCCGAGAAAGCTATACGAGAAATGCGGCGCTCCAAACGAAGATCGGAGTTTAGCTGCTGGCAATATCTGCACGTTCCGGGAATTAAATTCGTAATGGATGTTGAGGAAATACTCATGTTAATCGGCGGCGACGATGGTGTGATCCCACGTTTCATGAACCAACGGAATGGTGTCGATTCTTCGTAGTATTCAATGGTCCCCCTCCAGACTCCCTTTGATCTGGTACCGTTTTAGCTTCTTCATTTCTGTCACAGTTTGCCTGCTTGAACGGGCTCAAACACTGTCCTGTCTTCAACGTTTTTCTTCCTCCTGCTTCCTCAGTTTCCGGCGCAGGATCTTGCCGGAGGTGGTCATGGGGAAGGATTCGACAAAGGAGATCTCTCTTGGGTATTCGTGGGAACCCAGGCGGGTCTTGACAAATTCCTGGATGGATCGCCGCAGTTCCGGGGTCGGTCGGCAGTGGGGCTTGGGCTTGACGAAGGCCTTGACGATGGCGCCGCGGATCGCATGGGGCACGCCGATGACAGCCGCCATGGAAACGTCCGGATGCTTGAGTATCGACTCTTCCACTTCGGCCGGGCCGATTCGATAACTGCTGCTGGTGATGAGATCGTCGCTGCGTCCCACGAACCAGATATAACCGTCGTTGTCCCTCCGGGCCAGGTCGCCGGTGCGGGCCCAGTCTCCCGTGAACTTCTCCTGGGTGGCCCGGGGATTCTTCCAGTATTCCAGGAACATCACCGGGTCCGGCCGCCTGACGGAAATTTCTCCGATCTCGCCGGCCGGAGCGGGACTCCCGTCCTCGCCAATCACCTCGACCTGATGTCCGGGGATCGGCCGGCCCATCGAGCCCGGCTTGATTCCCATCACCTCGTGACAACTGCCGACCACCATGTTGGCCTCGGTCTGACCGTAGACTTCGTTGATGGTCACACCCAGAGTGCCCTTGGCCCAGTCAAGAACCTCGGCTCCGAGAGGCTCTCCGCCGCTGAAGATCGATCGCAGGCTGAAACGGTTTCGGTTTCGCGGCTCCGGAACCTCGCGCATCATTTTCAGAGCCGTCGGAGGAATGAGGGCATTGCGGATCCGGTGCTGTCCCATCAGGGCGAAAGCTCGTTCAGGGTCGAATTTCCGAAAGGTCCCGGCAACTACCGGGAGTCCGTGATGCCAGGCCGGCAGCAGCACGTCCATGAGGCCGGCCACCCAGGCCCAGTCGGCCGGAGTCCAGAAGCAGTCTCCAGGCTGAGGAGCGAAGTTGTTGGAGAATTCGACTCCGGGGAGATGGCCCAGCAGCGCGCGGTGGGCGTGCAGAGCTCCCTTGGGCGGGCCCGTGGTTCCGGAGGTATAGATCAGCAAAGCGGGGTCTTCGGCCCTGGTCCGCACCGGCGTGAAGGCGCCCCTTGCCCCGGTCAGCAGCTCGTCGAAGCGGTGAAACTCGCCGGCGCTGCCCTGGGTTACGACAACAATCAGCTTCAGCGACGGCAACCGGCTTCGTATGGCGGTGATCTTTTCCAGGTTCTCGCCATTCACAAACACGGCTTTGGCGCCGCTGTCATTCAGCCGGTACTGGAGGGCGTCGGGGCCGAACAGGCAGAACAGGGGAACCGCGACGGCTCCCAGCTTGGAGGAGGCCAGGTGGGTCAGCGCGGCCTCCGGGCTCTGCGGCAGCACGATGGCGATGCGGTCCCCTCTGTCAATTCCCAGGGACCTCAGAGCGGCGGCCAACCGGTCGCTCCAATTCTTGAGCTGATGGAAGGAGTACTCGGTGGTGGCGCCGGTCTCTTCCCGGTGGTAGATCAGGGCCCGCCTGGCCCTTCCGATGGCGTGCCTGTCGCAGACGTCGACTCCAATGTTGTAGTCCCGCGGAATCTTCCAGCGGAATGCGTCATACGTCTCCTGGTAGCTTGGTCTTCTCAGAAGCATGCGGGGACAGGTCTCCGTCAGGTCAGGGTTGGGGATGAGATTGGGAATCAAAGGCCCAGTTCTGCAGGGACCGGGGTTGCAGCACCGTAGTCGTAGAAGCCTCTCCCCGATTTGCGGCCATAGAAGCCCGCCTGAACCATCTGCTTGAGCAAGGGTGGCGGCGCGTACTGTGCCTCGCGGTATTCGTCGAACATGATGTTGGCGATGGAGTAGATGGTGTCGAGCCCGACGAAATCGAGCAGCGTGAGCGGACCCATGGGGTGCCCACAGCCCAGGCTCATGCCCCGATCGATATCCTCAATCGAAGCGGCGCCTCTTTCCACGGCTCGAATGGCGCTGAGCAGGTAGGGCACCAGCAGCAGGTTGACGACGAATCCCGAGCTGTCCTTGCAGGCAATGGGAACCTTGCCCACCGATTGGGCCCACTTGAAGACGGTGTCGAAGGTCGCCCGATTCGTCTGAATGGTTCGAACCACTTCCACCAGTGTCATGATGGGAACGGGATTGAAGAAATGGAGACCGACAAACCGTTCGGGACGGCTGGTGACCACCGCCATCTCGGTGACCGTCAAGGATGAGGTGTTGGTGGCGAAAATCGCCTCCGGCCTGCAAATCCCGTCGAGCGCGGCGAAGACTTCCTTCTTGACCGCGATGTCTTCGGTGACGGCTTCGATGACGAGATCGCATTCATCCAACCCCTCCAGGGCCGTGGTTCCGGACAGGTTCTTCAGCGTCTGCTCCTTCTGCTGGATGGTTGCCTTGCCCCGTTTGACCGACCGATCCAGGGATGCGGCGATCTTCGCCAGTCCTCGATCCAGGAGCTCCCGGGACACCTCGCGAACGACGGTCCGATAACCGCCCGCGGCGGAGACCTGGGCAATGCCGGAACCCATCAGACCGGCCCCAACCACTCCAACCCTTGTTATGGTCATGGTTTCTCCCAGCTTGCCGCCTGATTCCACCTGAGGGGAGGGTCGTGCTAAAACCGGTCGGCCCGATAGGCTTCGAACTGGCTGTCTTCCGCCCGCTCGGCCACCAGGTCGGCAATGATCTTGCCCGAGGTGGCGGCGCCGGTCAGTCCAAGGTGCCCGTGGCCGAAAGCGAAATAGACCGAGCGGTGGAGCGGTGATCGGCCCAGCACCGGCAGGGAATCGGGCATGGAGGGCCGGCAGCCCATCCAGGGAACCGCCCCCCGGCCGTTCAGGGAGGGCAGCGCTTGCCGGGCGGCCTGAAACAGGGCATGGGCCCTGGCGAAGTTCGGCCTGGCGTGCACGCTGGCCAGCTCCACCGTGCCGGCCAGGCGCATCCCCCCTTCCATCGGCGTCAGGCCGAAGTACCGGTCCCCGTGGACCACGGTTCGCTGCAGCCTGATCCCGGCCTGGGGCAGCATGAGGTGGTAGCCGCGCTCGGCCTCCAGCGGCAGCCGGCTGCCCAGCCTGGCTGCCAGGGGGCGCGAATACGCTCCTGCCGCCACCACCAGTTGATCGGCCGGGTGTCGGGAGACATCGGTGACCACCGACCAGGCGCCGTCCGCACCCATGCGAAAGCCGGTGACCCTCTCCCGCAATATCTCTCCGCCGCGGCGCACGAAATCCTCTGCCAGCAATCGGGTCAATCCCAGCGGGCTGGTAGTATGGCCCGATTCGGGATAGAAGGCTCCCTGGCGGCATCGGTCGGCCAGCTCCGGCTCCAGTTCCCGGATCCCCTTTTGATCCAGCATCTCCACCTGGACGCCGCAGCGGCGCAGCAGGTCGAACTTGACTTGCGCCTTGGCAAAGACCCGCTCCGACTGGTAGACGTCCAGCCTGCCCCTGCGCCGAATCAAGTGCTCGGCCCCGGCCTGCTCCAGAAGCGGGGCGAAAGCGATGAGGGAATCCTTGTTGAGCCGGTAGAGAGCCCTGGCGATTGCGTCGACACGCCTGGGGGAGCTGGCAGCCACGAATCGCAGCAGCCAGGGGAGCAGACTCGGCAGATAGGGCCAGCGAATAGTCAGGGGACCCAGGGGATCCAGGACCATGGCCGGCACGTCCCTGGCGATGCCCGGAAGGCCGAGGGGCACGCAGTAGCCGGTCACGAACTGTCCCGCGTTCCCGCTGCTGCAGGCCTCGCCGGGTCCGCCGGGATCGATGATGGCCACGCTGTGCCCGTCGCGCTGCAGATAGAGGGCGCAGCAGACGCCCACAATGCCCCCGCCCACCACGGCGATCCGGCACCGGCTGTCGTTGGGTGGAGGTTTCACTGAAGCCATGTTGATTGAGAATCCCCGGTGATGCGGGCGCTACTGGATCTTGGGTGCTAAAACAAACTGAGCCCGTTCCCGGCGAAGCATCTCAAAAGGAGTGAGACACTTGATGTCAAGGCCGATGCAGACGTTTGGAATCTTGATCCTCTTGACGGAATCTGAGGGAATTTCGTGGGAAACGATGGCGTAGCCGCGAGCAAGCGCCGGGGCAATCAGGTAGAAGTCGGCAATGCCAAGGAACGTGTCAATAGCGGTGGGTTGGTATCGTTGCCCGATCACCCAACGGCTGACGGTTCCCAGGGCAGCAGGCAAATCCGACGTTGGCCGGAGAAAGAATTCAGGACCCCGCTCTCTTGCCCACGTCGAAAGTTCATCATCGCCCGCCTCGATTTCATCACCGACTTTCTCGATACTGAAGACCAGTCCTCGCTGGTTTGCCTGGACGAGCCAATCCCAAAAACCGGGACAGAAGTCAAAACCGTAGTGCAGGTTCTTTGCTCGGATGAAGACGTCTGCATCCAGAAGATATGCCACTACATGCTCACTTGAAGGCTTGCCGCAAAACCTCGCAATGTGGATGCCTTCCTGATTCCCAGTAGACGAAAGGACTCGGAGAAAGAGGTGCGGCCCCCCAATGTACTCATGGCCATGGCGACGCCAAACCGATGGCCGACCCGCGTTTTGAGGGTCGGATGAAATGTGCCCCCTCCGGTCCTCGGTATCCGACCTAAACGGTCAAGCTCGCGACGGTAGGCGGATGTGAAGCTGTCACGGCCGAGTTCTCCCGCGTCGAAAACCCTACGCAAAACCACCAATGTGCTGACCTTGAAACGACGAGCCAGTCGGTTAATCTCGTCGACCAGGTTAGGGCTTCGTCGATACTCCAGGCGCAACAACTCCATGGGAACGAGCAGCTCTGCCGCTACACGATTGCACCAAGCCTCAACGGCGTGCGACGGCTCTGAGGTTGCCTCCACATCGGAAAGCGCCGACTCTCCGAGCCAAAGGTGTGCCAACTCGTGGGCCAACGTGAACATCTGGGCGGCTTTGGTGTCTGCCCCGTTGATGAAGACGAGCGGAGCGAGATCGTCTGCCAGGGCGAAGCCACGAAACTCATCAGGATCCAGCTTTCGAGAGGTGTTATTACCAACCACGCCGTTTACCATCACCAGCACGCCAAGTTCATCGGCCTGCTCGATAAAGCGGCGTAACGCATCTGTCCATGTGGCAGCGCTACGGCGCTCTTCGAGGTCAAATTTCAAAACAGTCCGCATTTCCTCCGCGGTGGATCTCACAGAACCGGCAGGCGTTGTCGAACCCACAAACGGCAGTGGATCTTCGCCTTCCATGCTAGCGAAATTTCGATACCAGTCCTGGCGTTGTTGGCACACATAAACTGTGTCGAGCAGGTTAACGCTCGGACAGCCGGAATGCATGTTGCCAACCGTGCGAAAATCCGGGATCGGAAGTTGCTCCTTGGGCGGTTCCGGAAGGAAGAAATACCCTATCGAGGCGTGCACCGTCCTGGAAAATCGTTCGAGTTGTTTGAGCGTCGGTCGCGCGGTGCCGCTTTCCCATTCCCGGTAGCGTGGAAAACGATTCACTAAGGTGGATATATCCATCTCAGCTCGCCTCCGCGCCCACTGCAATACCCGCGGATTGATGTCAACAGCCGTGGTCATTCAGCCTTCCTCCATCCTTGGAAACGTCTCGGCATTCCGGAGGTCGCCCTCCCGGCCCGTCCGTTTCCACCCTCTCCAGGCAAAGCGGGAGCCTTCAATGCACTTCGACGAATATTGGATTTGAGTAGAACCAGAGGTCCTTCCAGGGATCTTCCCCGCGAGGGTCGGGCTCGGGCTCCAACTGTTCGGTGTTGGTGCCCCGAACGCGGAGGTAGCAGTCGCTTTCGATGTCGGCCAGGGCGTGGCTCATGGTCAGATACTGCCCCTGGCGGGACCAGTCGTCCCGCGTGAAGCGCCGCACCACCCGGGTAGTGGGGTTGCGGTCCCTAGCGGGGTCGGACAGCGGACCGGTCAGGTTGCCGACGATCAGGTCTACCCGGGCGACCTCGGGATTGTCGCCATGCCAGTTGGGGGTCTCGGGATCTCTCAGCCGGATGATGACTTCGACAGAGGTTCCGGGGGGTGCCTGAATGGTGCCGCCGATTTCCGCCTTCCGGTCCCTTGAACGCGCCGTCACAAAGAGCTCCGAGAGGAGATCCCCGGTGGTCACGAAGATACGGCCCCTCCGGAGCCCTTCCAGAATGCCCGGGTGGGACTTCTCGGCATAGACGTAGGTCTTGGAGTACTCACCCGGCCAGAAATCGCTGCCACCCTCGGTGTAGTGCACGTGGGAATCGGAATTGGCGGTGATCCACCAGCGGCGCCCCTCCCCCAGCATCGAGTCCCAGAGACCGCCCAGCCGAGCGGTCATGGGGTCGAATCCTCCCCGGGTCGGATATCTGCCATAGGACCCACGGGGACTTTCCGGGTCGAGAGTACCGTCGGGGTTGAGCGTCCTGGCCTGGTGGCCGGGGGCTCCCGCCATGCCGACAGCCACCTCGGGGGCGGTATCGTTCCAACTCCGCAGCTCGGCCGGGTCGTAGGCCCCGTATTCGCCGGTCTCCGAAGCTGAGCGCGAAGGGTGGTTGGCGATCAGGACCGGCTTGCGCTCCAGACCCTTCATCAACCGAATGGCTTCGATCATGCGGGGCTCGGTATCCCGGGTCTCATCGATCGGATAGGCCTCGTTGCGGTCAAAGCGCGACTCCAGCTCGTACAGCCGCTGGGCCTCGTCCGGGCCGTGGGGAATGATGAGGCTGCTGTGGTCGGCTCCCGGCGAGTTGAACTCCAAGCCCCAGAACTGGACCACCTCGGGAACCAGCTCCCGCGAGAGCACCAGCTCGGGATAGGCCCGTTCCAGGTTGACCTTGCTGTGGTTGGGGCCGCCGTGGTCGGTGGCCACCGTCCAGGACAGCCCGAAGCGCCTGCCCATGAGCGCATTCATGGGAATGGGGTAGATGGCGTCGCCCCCGATGATCGGGGTGGGTGGATCGTTGTCCCGGTTCCATCCCACGCTGAAGCGGCTGTGAATGTGGTGGTCGCCCGCCAGCCAACGGGGCTCGCCGCCGGAGCCCCCCGGGCCGCCGGTCACGCAGCCCAGATAGAGGAGGAGCAGAGCGCCTCCGGCCAGCCCCAGCCGGACCGGGATGGTTCCTGTCGATCCGCCGAACGGATTCACCATTGTAGAGGTCTCCTTAGATCATCAATCATCTTATGGGTGTTCATTCGTGTCCATTCGTGGTTCGTCGTTTTCCTTTCCGGACAACTCTCATCCGCCCTTCGCGCCCTTCGTGGATGTAGTTGCCGGATCACCCTGTCGACCGGTTTCAAGCAATGCGGGCCGTCAGCCATGTGTTTCCCGCAACACCCCGGCCGCCCGGCACATCGCCTTGAGTTTCCCATAGGCCTCGTCCAGATCCATCGGGTTCTGGGCCGAGGGAGCGAATCCGCAGTCCGGGTGCAGGGTGATGCGGCTCTTGTCCAGGTGCCGCATGGCTTCCTCCACCCGCTTCACCACCTCTTCGACACTCTCCACCCTGGGTTCACAGTGGTCGATGCAGCCCAGTCCCAGCCGTACCTTCTCCGGGAACTGGGCCAGCGAATCCATCCCCCCGGCTACCGGGGTGGCATATTCCATGGAAATGGTTCCCACCCTAACCTTTTTCAGGGCCGGCATGATGAGCTCGTAGGGGCCCTCGCTGCCGTGCCGGCGGTCGAAGTGGGCATGGCAGAGATGCATCCCCGTGGCCAGGTCGCGGAAGCCGTCCAACACCTGGTTGACGAGGTCCACGCACCGGTCCATTTCGTAGGACGGGTTGTCGATGCCCTCTTTCCGCCGGAAGGCCGGATCCACCATGGTGGACAGCCAGGGCTCGTCCAATTGGACGGTATCGGCACCGGCCTCGCGGAGGGCTTCGATTTCCCGGCGCAGGATCGGAACGCAGGCTTCCATCAGTCCTTCCCGAGTGGGGTAGGCCTTTCTGGAGTGGTCGGGGTGCCACATGCGCCTTCCGATGATGTAGGGCGCCGGCAGGGTGATCTTGACCCGCCGCCGAGTGCGGGCCCGCAGGAAGCGGAGTTCCTGCAGCACCAGGGGGCGATAGTACTCGATGGGAGCGACCACGGCCGGGTAGGGCATTCCGCTGTCGTGAAGGTCGGCCTGGAAGCCCCGCACCCGTTCGGCAAATACCTTGACGTAGCTCTCCCGGCGCCACTCGCCGTCGGTGATCTCTTCCAGCCCTGCCCGTTCCTGGAGGGCGATGGAGGACTCGATGGCCCGATCCAGCAGCGGCTCGGCCTCCTCTTCCGAGACGTGGCCGGCCTTGCGGTCCAGGATGAGATCCAGCACCCAGGCCGGACGGGGCAGGCTGCCGATCACGGTGGTGGGAAACAGTGTCGATTTCATGGAAGGGGCCTCGGGGCAGGCCGGGGAGCTTGCTCCCCTGTTCGGTTCACTTCGGGATAGTTAAAGAGATCGTCGGTTACGAGTCCGATTATACGCCTGGCGGAGCGACTGATCCAGATTCGGCTATTTGGGGCGTGGCGCTCGCCCCCCACCGGCTCGAAGACGGGCTTCGCCCTCTCGCCGACTCCCCCTCAAGGGGGGAGTGATTGAGCCCTGGATAAGACCCTCCTATCACTCCCCCCTTGAGGGGGAGTCGCAGAAGGGTACAGACCGCATACATCCTTTACATCATAGACCGCAAACATGGTTTACACGCTGATAGGGTATCGTCCGAGGAGGACAGAACGATGCCCTGGAAAGAGAT
>JAJECY010000133.1 GCA_022821775.1 Acidobacteriota bacterium | reverse complement strand
CAAGACTGGGGGCCTGTTTTGTGCCTTTTGTGCTTTTTGTGGCGGAGCCGTTTCCGCTACGGTCCCACACGAACTCCGGGCGTGATTCGGGCGCCTTGACGATCCCGTTCCCCTGATTCCGGCAGCGTGGAATCACCCTGGAAGCTTCCCCCGGCGGTGTTGACTCCCGGGCAGGCCTGGCTTAAGATTCCAGGTAGGAACAAATCCGAAAACGAGGGTGGACGGAACCATGATGACTTGGTGTCGGATCAGACAGATCGCGCTCTTTGCAGCCTTGGCGCTGGGCATGATCCTGGGTGGCAGCCGCCTGTCGGCGGGCCCCGGGGAAAAGGAAGCCTCCCAACCTGAGCGGGAAGAAGAGACCGGGAAAGTAGAGAGGGGCGGCCCTCAGCAACGGCAGTCCGACCCGGTGATCGTTCGAAAACGGAAGCCCAGGCCGAGGAAACGCCGCCTGAACCCGGCTCGTCCCAAGGGCTCCAAGCCCGAAGAGAACTTCACCCTGGCGGTCGACATCGAGCTGGTCAACCTGGATGTGGTCGTCACCGACAAGAAGGGAAACTTCATCCCGGAACTGAAGGCAGGGAACTTCAGGGTCTTCGAGGACAAGGTCGAGCAGAAGGTCACCAACTTCACCCCTACCTCGGCGCCGCTGACGGTGGTGATGGTGCTCGAGTCCACCCGGAACCTGGCCTGGTGGTGGTACGACGACTCCGTGATGCCGGCGGCGCGATTTATCCAGATGTTGCGGCCCAACGATTGGGCGGCAGTGGTGGCCTACAACCTGAACCCCAACATACTGTCCGACTTCACCCAGGACAAGCGCGAGCTCTTCGGGTCGCTCTCCCGCATGGCCTTCCCCGTCTCTCGCGAATCCAACCTTTTCGATGCTCTCAGATTCACCCTGGACCGCCTGGACGAAGTGGATGGCAAGAAGGCCGTCCTGCTGGTCAGCACCGGGGTGGATACCTTCAGCAGAATCACTTACAGCTCGGCCTTGAAGCGGGTTCAGGCCACCGATGCCGTCATCTACTGCCTGGGTATCGGCCAGAGAGGACGCATGAGCAGCGAACCCTACATGGGGGCCAGCCAGCGGCTGACCTATCTGCAGGCCGACAATCAACTCAAGACCTTTGCCAAGGTCACGGGCGGCAAGGCCTGGTTCCCACGCTGGCAACAAGACCATGCCGCCATCCTGCAACAGGTCGGGATCGAGCTGAGGCACCAGTACAGCCTGGGCTACGTCTCGACCAATGCCGACCGCAACGGGAAGTTCCGCAAGATCAAGGTGGAGATCGTCGATGAGAACGGGAATCGCGTCAAGAAGGTCAAGGCGCGAACCCGCTCCGGATACCGCGCAGTCGAGAGTTGACCGGAATCAGAGCCGAATCCGGCTGTCCCCAAGCGGTGCCCCTGACCGACCCGTGACCCGTGCCGGCCAGGGACTGCTCCATGGCCGCTCCCAAGTCTCTCCCCGGCGAAGTCTCGGCTCCGCCAGGAGCGCCTTCCTTGTGATCCCTAGCAGTCATCGTCCCGTCCCCGGCCGGCTTGCAAAGCAAGCTGACACTCGCTCGAGCACAGCCCGAGCCGCCCCACACCCGGACGCGCCATGTTGCGAAGAGCCGCCGTTGCCGGCCGTTTCTATCCTTCCCAGCCCGACCGGCTTCGCCGCGACCTGCGGCAGCACCTGGGACGTCCCCGGACGCGACTCCGGGCCCGCGGAGTGGTGGTGCCTCATGCCGGCTACCTCTATTCGGGCGGCGTCGCCGGAGCCGTATATTCCGGAATCGAGATTCCCGAAAGGGTCCTGATCCTCTGCCCCAACCATACCGGCATGGGAGCCTCCCTCTCGATCATGGCGCGGGGAGAGTGGGAGATCCCGCTCGGCCGGGTCCCCATCGATGAAGAGCTGGCCCGGAGGCTTCTGCATCACTGTCCGTTTCTGAAGGAGGATGCCGAGGCTCACCGGTTCGAGCACTCGCTGGAAGTGCAGCTTCCCTTCCTGTTGCATCTCCGGCCGGATCTTCGCCTGGTGCCCATTGCCCTGGGCCGCCACGACTTCGTCACCTTCCGTCGCCTGGGAGAGGGCATAGCGAACGTGTTGCGAGAACTGCCCGCGAAGCCGGTCCTGGTTGTTGCCAGCAGCGACATGAACCACTTCGAGCCCGACGAGGTGACCCGCATCAAGGACCGGAAAGCCATCTCCAGGATCCTCTCCCTGGATGCCCCGGGACTCTACGAGGTGATCCGGAGGGAGTCCATCAGCATGTGCGGCTACGGACCGACCATCGCCATGATGTATGGAACCGAGGTTTCGGCCGAGACCTGCCGGGCCGAGCTGGTCCGCTATGCCACTTCGGGAGACGCCGGTGGAGGCAAAAGAGAAGTGGTGGGTTACGCCGGCATCGCCATTTATCCCAAGGCGCCTGGATCGGACAGCTGAGAAACGCGGGCACAGCGGATGGGTCAACCGGAGGGGTGTCGGTCGATCCGTCGGAGGAGTCTTCGGGCCGTCTTGCGGGCCAGGTTCATCAAGGAAGTGTTCTGGGAAATTCTCTTCAGAATGGGCGAGAACCGTTGGGGGTCCACAATGGTTTTCCTGTCCATGAACCCTTGCAGTTGATCCAGCTTCCTGGGAATCCCCAGCCGGTCGTGCTTCAAGGTCAGCTCCAGATCGAGGAGGAATCTCTCCTGAGCGGAGAGGTGGTCGAAAAAGGCCACGATCTTGCGAAAGGTCCTGTCGCCGGTGTGCTTGAAGACCACTTCGCGGGTTTGCGGGCCACTCACCAGGCGTATGGTGCGCGTCCCGGTGTCGGCCACCCTTCGTGAGCTCACGAAGTTCTTGTCCTGATTCAGAAAGTCTGCCTGGGAGAACATCTCCAGGAGGTTCCGGAGCGTGTGGGCCTTGAGTTGGAAATTCACCGCCACGGGCTCTCCATCTCCCAGTTTCAGCACGTACCGGGTCGATCCGTCCGCCTCCACTTCAATGCGGTGCAACTCGGTTTGGCCACGGGCGTAGTCCTTTTGCCAGAACACGCGAGTGGGTTGTCCGGCTCCGCTCGAACCTCCGGCCCAAAGGAGCAGCGCAAGCGGCAGCGACCAGGCTGGGTGGATTCGGGACGGGCGCATGGACTCAGCTTCCGGGGGACACGGGGATGTCGGTCCTGGAGATCCCTCTCTTGATACGGCTTTCAGTGGTCATGACCTGGGCGTGGCACAGGGCCACGGCCAGTGCATCGGACGCGTCGTGGGGCCGGGGCGGGCTGGCCAGTCCCAGCAGTCGTCCGACCATGTCCTGAACCTGCTGCTTTTCCGCCCGGCCATACCCGGTGACGGCGCTCTTGATCTGCAAGGGACTGTACTCCACGATGGGAATGTCCGCTAGGGCCATTGTGCAAATCACCACACCCTTGACCTGGCCGAGCTTCATGACGCTCTTGAAGTTGGTGAGATAGAACTGGTCCTCTACGGCGGCGACCTGAGGGGTGTAGGAGTCGATGAGCTGGCGAAGCTGCCGGTGGACGGTCACCAGGCGAGCGCCCAGGGATTGTTTGGCGGGAAGAGAAATGGCACCGAAGACGACCGGCCGCTGACGCCCTTCATGGCTGTCGATAATGCCGTATCCGGTCGACCGTGAACCGCAATCGATACCCAACACTCTCATGGGATCCCGTGGCCGCCGGCGTCACCCTAAGAGGCCGCAGCCTCCAGTTCCGCATCCTCGATGTCGAAGTTGGCGAAGACCTTCTGCACGTCGTCGTGGTCTTCCAACGATTCCATGAGGCGCACCATCTGCTGGGCCGGCTTCCCGGCAAGCTGCAGGGTCGTCTGGGGAATCATGGAGAGGTCCGCCGACGCCACCGCCAGGTCGTGACTCCGGATTTCCTCCAGCACGGCTTCGTAGTCCTGCGGCGAGGTATAGATTTCGTAGACCTCGCCCGCTTCTCTCATATCCTCGGCCCCGGCCTCCAGGGCCACCGTCATCAAGTCGTCTTCGCTGGTGCTGGACTTTTCGATGAGAATCAGGCCCTGTCTTTGAAACAGGTGGGCCACACAGCCCGCCTGACCCAGGTTGCCCCCGAATTTGGAGAAGACATGGCGGATGTCCGACACCGTCCGGTTCTTGTTGTCGGTCACGGCCTCGACCAGGATGGCCACGCCGCCGGGGCCGTAACCCTCGTAGACCGCATCCTCGTAGGTGAGCCCCGGCAGCTCGCCGGTTCCCTTTTGCACGGCCCGCTTGATGTTCTCCGAGGGCATGTTGGCGGACTTGGCCGCCGCCATGGCCGTCCGGAGCCTGGGGTTCCCGTCCGGGTCCCCGCCGCCCATCCGCGCGGCCACGGTAATTTCCTTGATCAGGCTGGTGAACAGCTTGCCGCGCCGGGCATCGGCCGCACCCTTCTTGTGCCTGATGCTATGCCATTTGGAATGTCCCGACATGAGCTGATTTTCCTTGGTGACCGGCAATCAGAGAATAGCAAAAGCCCCCGGGGGACTCAAGCCGTAGCCGGTGTCCGGCTCGGAACGCCGGTCAGCGGCCGGACACCGGCTTACAAGCGGTTGATTAGACTGGCGACGAACCCCGCGCCGTATCCATTGTCGATGTTGACCACGCTCACGTTGGAGGCGCAACTGTTGAGCATTCCCAACAAGGCGGCCACCCCGCCGAAGCTGGCGCCGTATCCGATGCTGGTGGGCACCGCCACCACCGGCGCCGAAACCAGTCCCCCGACCACGCTGGGGAGAGCTCCCTCCATGCCGGCGGCCACGATCACCACCCGCGCCGCCAGCAACTGTTCCCGGGCCGCCAGCAAGCGGTGGACTCCGGCCACGCCCACGTCATAGAGGGTTTCCACCAGATTCCCCATGGCCTGGGCGGTCACCACCGCTTCCTGGGCCACCGGGATGTCGGCGGTGCCCGCAGAAACCACCAGGATGGTTCCCTTGCCCCGAATCTCCTCGTCCTGCAGGATCACGATGGTGCCGGACTCCGGGTGGAAGCGGGCCTTGGGAGACAGGGCCCGGATTCGCCGGAAGACCTCCTCGCGGCTGCGAGTAACCAGGATATTGTGTTTTCGGGGGAGCATCCGATTGACGATGGTCTCGATCTGGTCGGCCGTCTTGCCCCGTCCGAATACCACCTCGGCAAACCCCTGGCGAAGGGCGCGGTGATGATCGATCCTGGCGAATCCCAGGTCCTCGAAGGGCAGATGGCGCAGCCGCTCCAGCCCCTGGTCGACCGAGAGCCCGCCGCCCTTGATCTCCTCCAGCAGGCTCCTGAGCGTCTTCTCATCCATGGAAAAATCTCCGGCCAGGCAACACCGAGGTGAGGAATGAACCACGAATGGACACGAATGAACACCAATTACGTTTCAATTTCAATCGTCCACCACTTGGATGGGAAGGCTGGTTCCATGACATCATTCGAGTCCATTGGTGCGAATTCGTGGCTCTATTCTTCCTGCGTGCTTGTCGGTCTGAGGCACAGCCTCACTGGATGATTGATAATGACCCGGTCCGGGGAAGTCAAGCAGATTCCTGGAGCGGGCCCGGGGCCGCATATCGCGTCCGGCGACCCTGCGGCAATTGGCGGCTGGCCGCCGATTCGGGAGTTGATGTACCATTGGGCTGGAGTTTCGGAGCCTACTCCGATTGACCCGTGCAATGCATGATCCACCCGGAATGAGGGACCTTGGAGATCACCCTTGCCATTACGGGAGCCAGCGGGGCCATCTATCCCCATCGCCTGCTGAACCTGCTGGCGGCCGAGCCGGCCGTTTCCCGCATCAACCTGATTGCCTCCGGAGCCGCGCTACGCGTTCTCAACGATGAGCTGGACCTCGAGCTCCTCACTCTCCACAACCTCGGCGAGAAGCTGGCGCCGGGCCATCACCACAAGATCAAGGTGCTCAGCAACGACGATATCGGGGCCGGGATCGCCAGCGGCTCCCACCCGGTGGACTCCATGGCGGTCATTCCCTGCAGCATGGGCACCCTGGGCAGCATTGCCCAGGGCATCTCCCGGAACCTGGTCCAGCGGGCCGCCGACGTCATGCTCAAGGAGAGACGGAAGCTGGTGCTGGTGGTTCGGGACACCCCCTTCAACCTCATCCACCTGGAGAACATGCGGCAGGCAACCCTGGCGGGGGCGGTGGTTTTTTCGGCCACTCCTTCCTTTTACCACGGGGAAACCACCCTGGAGGGCATCATCGACCAGTTTCTCTTCCGGGTGATGCAGCACCTGGGGCTGAACCCCGAGGCGGCCTTCCGCTGGTCGGGAGACAAACGGGGCTGAGACCGGACACTGGCCCGGCCCGCAGCCTTCACTGCTCCATCGTCGAACAGCAAGCCGACATGAGCCTATTTTCCAGCACGAAGATCACCCTGGCCATGATCAAGTTCGAGCATACGGTCTTTGCGCTCCCGTTCGCCCTGTTGAGCGCGCTGCTGGCAGCGGAGGGGTGGCCCGGAGGCCGCAAGATTCTGTGGATCGTCGTGGCCATGGTGGGAGCCCGTAGCGCGGCCATGGCCTTCAACCGGCTGGCCGACGCCCGGATCGACGCCCTCAATCCCCGGACCAGCAGCCGGGCCCTGCCCGCCGGCCACCTCAGCCGGTTCTTCGTCGCCGTCTTCACTCTGGCCTCGGCATCCGTTTTCGTCCTGGCGGCCTATCAGCTCAACCCGCTCTGCTTCCGCCTTTCCTTCCCGGTGCTGCTCATTCTGCTGCTCTACTCCTACACCAAGCGGTTCACGCGGCTGTCTCACCTCTATTTGGGGCTCTGTCTGGGTCTGGCGCCGCTGGGCACCTGGATTGCCGTTCGAGGCGAGATCGGCTGGCCGCCCCTGCTGCTGGGCCTGGCGGTGCTCCTCTGGACTGCCGGGTTCGACATCATCTACGCCTGCCAGGACCTGCACTTCGATCGCCGCCAGTCTCTCTTTTCCATCCCCGAGGGCTATGGCATAGAAAAAGCTCTCAGGGTATCCCGCGGGCTGCATGCCGGCATGCTTCTGGCGCTGCTTGGACTGGTTCGGGTTCACGGTCTCGGCTGGATCAGCCTGCTCGGCATCCTGCTGGTGGCCGGTCTGCTGTGGCACGAACACCGCCTGGTCCGACCCGGCGACCTCTCACGGGTCAATGCCGCCTTCTTTACGGTCAACGGCTACGTCAGCATTCTGCTGATGCTGGCCCTGGGGCTGGACGAGCTCGTCAACTGAATCCTTTTTTGTTGCCGTCGGATTCAATCCGTTCTTAAATGGCTGGGGGATCCGGTAACAGCCCCCTCCCCCGGGGAGACCTCATGCCCAAGCCGCAACCACGGCTGCAACCGATCAAGCGCTGGACCATCCGGGATTCCCTGGACGCCTACCACATCGCCAAGTGGGGACAGGGGTACTTTTCCGTCAACGGGAAAGGGCACATCGCCGTTCACGGCGACAAGGACCCCGGCCGATCCATCGACCTCAAGAGCCTGACGGACCAGTTGCAGACCCGCGGCATTTCCCTGCCCATCCTGATTCGATTCACCGACATCCTGAGGCATCGGCTGGCCGAGATTCACCGGGCCTTCGAGAAAGCCATCGACGAGTATGAGTACGGAGGCGCCTATCGCTGCGTCTACCCCATCAAGGTGAACCAGCAGCGGCACGTGGTGCAGGAGATCCTGGACTTCGGCCGGGAATACCAGGTGGGACTGGAAGCCGGCTCCAAGCCGGAGCTGCTGGCCGTGCTGGCCGTCACTCACGGAAGGGACGTTCCCATCATCTGCAACGGGTTCAAGGACGACGAATTCATCGAGACGGTCATTCTGGCGCAGAAGATCGGCAAGAAGGTCATCCCGGTGGTGGAGCGCTTCACCGAGCTGGAGCTCATCGTCAAGTACGCCGACAAGCTTCGGGTGAAGCCGCAAATCGGAGTGAGGGTGAAGCTGGCCAGCCGCGGGGCCGGGCGTTGGGAGTCCTCGGCCGGCTACCGTTCCAAGTTCGGATTGACGGCGACCGAAGTGGTGGGTGCCGTCCGATACCTGGGTGAGCGGGACATGGCCGACTGTCTGCGTCTTCTGCACTTCCACCTGGGAAGCCAGGTGACCAGCATTCGAAAGATCAAGGAAGCCATCACCGAGGCGGCGCGGGTCTACTCGGAGCTGATCCAGGCCGGCGCCGGCCTGGAGATGCTGGATGTGGGCGGGGGGCTGGGCGTCGACTATGACGGTTCCCGGTCCAGTCTGGAGTCCTCGGTGAACTACACCCTTCAGGAATACGCCAACGACATCGTCTTCCGCCTCAAGTCGGTCTGCGACGAGGCCGGAGTTCCCCACCCCACCATCGTTTCGGAATCGGGCCGGGCCGTGGTGGCCTACCATAGCGTTCTGGTCTTCAACGTACTGGGAGTGTCCGGTTTCGAGGGGTTCCGCATCCCCGAGTCCCTGCCGGATGACTCTCCCCAACCGCTGTCGGATCTCCACTGGATCGCCCGCAACCTCAGCGGGAAGAACTTTCTGGAGGCCTACCACGACGCGGTTCAGCTCCGGGAAGACGCCCTCAACCTCTTCAACCTGGGGTACCTCAGCCTGGAGCAGCGCAGCATCAGCGAGAGCCTCTACTGGTCCATCTGCCGCGCCCTGCTGGAGATCGTCCGCGACCTGGACCACGTGCCGGAGGAATTCAACAACCTGGAAGCGCTCATCTCCGACACCTACTTCTGCAACTATTCCATCTTCCAGTCGATGCCGGACAGTTGGGCCATCGACCATCTCTTTCCCATCACACCCATCCACCGCCTGAAGGAGGAGCCGACCCGGCGGGCCATCCTGGCGGACATCACCTGCGACTCCGACGGACGGGTGGACCGCTTCATCGATACGCAGGGCGTCAGGCCTGTCCTGCCGCTCCACCCCTTTACGGGGAATCCCTACTACCTGGCCGTCTTTCTGGTGGGGGCCTACCAGGAAATTCTGGGGGACCTGCACAATTTGCTGGGGGACACCAACGCCGTCCACGTGAGCCTGCAACCGGGCGGCGAGGTGCGGGTGGATCACGTGGTCAAGGGGGACCGGGTCAAGGACGTGCTCAGCTACGTGGAATACTACTCCGACGAGCTCCTGTCGCTCATGCGCCGGGACATCGAGCGGGCCGTTAGCGACAAGAAGATCTCGCTGGAAGAGTCGGGACGGCTTCTCCGTTTCTACGAGTCGGGTCTGCGGGGATACACCTACCTGGAAGAGTCGCCGGCTCCTTCATCGAGGAAGGTCGCCAAACTCAGCCGCATGACGGCCTCACCCCATTTTTAAGGATTGGAAGCGGCCTCGGCCTTGGCGGTTTCCGGAGCCGGGGTTGGCGGTCCAGCCCTTGCCTGAAACAACAGTGAATAGTGGCTAGTGATTAGTGGATAGTTGTTAGACCCAAACGTTAGGCGTCTTGTCGGTCTCGGCGCAGTCGTTCCCAAATCGCAACCAAGTCGTCAGGCACGTACCGGTTCCTGAAATCCTCCGTTGACCACTCTCCACTCTTCTGAAGCACCTCTGTTTCACTCTGAATGATCCGTCCCGTCGTGGGGGACGGGGACGGAACTTGTCTGCACCCTTGGCAGATCCAGCGCCCACTGCCGCAGGATCCGATACCCGCGGTCGGAGGGCGTGTAGCGCCTGCCTCCCTGGTGGCCGTCCTCCTTGACCGTCTGGATGTTGAGAGGCTTGCGCAGCAGCTTGCTCTTTTCGATATTCTCCGGATCCACCCTCGCCTGCAGGATCAGGTAGTTTTTCAGCATTTTGGGGGCGGACAGGTAGCCGGTGCCGTCAGGGCGAGCCAGCTCCATGGAGGGGACCCGACCGGGCACTCCATGACAGCTCATGCAGGCCATCTGGTCGTGGCGCTGCGGTCGATTGAGCTCCGGGGCCACGTGGTCCTGGAAATAGCGAAAGCTGGCCAGGAACTCCTCGGGCAGCGAGGAGGCCTGCCTGAGCCCCAACCGCTCGGCCTGGGGTTCATTCCGGACCGCCTCTCGGAGATCCGCCATCCAGACCTCCGGCTCCGAACGCAGGATGTTGCGGGCGGCCTCTTCGATTCGCTCGTCGGTTTCCGACTCGACCAGCGCCTTCAAGGCCGCCAAAACGGCCGGGTCCTGCCGGTAGCGGGTCAGGTAGGAGAGGTTGACTGCCGTTCGCCGGCTCAGTTCCGGTGTCTCGGCCTGCAGAAGCTGCAGCAGCAGCGCCCGCGCCCTCTGCCGGGCCTCCAGCAGATCCTGCGGCAGCCTGGAGGACCCCCTGCCGTCCGCCGCCGATCTCACTACCGGCACCTCGTCCTGAAAGGTGGACAGCCAATCGATGCTGGGGAGCCAGAAATGAGCTTGCAGGGGATTCCTGACGGCCTCGGGAAAGAGCCGCGCGAGAAACGGGGTCTGGAAGTCGGGGTTGGCGGCCAGCATTTTCCCCATCCGATCGGCAATGAACCAGGCCGGGCTCAAGGGACTCTCGGTTTGAACCGCCTCCTCGACTACCCGCAGAATTTCCCGCAACGACTGCGAATCGGCCGGGTCCTGGTAGGAGGGCACCAGCAGTGAATAGAGGATCTGCCGCTGCTCCCTGGTTTCGGGAACGGTAAAGCCGGCCCGGCTCAGCAGCTTCAGCACCGGCTCCGCCAGCGTCTTTCGGCGATCGTAGTCCAGGGCCCCCCGATGAATCTGCTCCACCATGGGATGGATCAACTCCTGCGTTGCCGGCAGCGTGACGGCACTGGGATCGGCCAGGGCGGCCGCGGCCAGGGTGCGCAGCTCCTCCGGACCCTCGGTGGCGAAGCTCATCAGGCGGTCCTGCAAGTCCGGGTGGGGGATGCCGGCCGCCGCCTCCAGGGACAGGCGGACTCTCTGGTCGCCGTTCCCCTGTTGCTCGCCCTCCCAGTAGCGCAGCACGGCTTTCCCCATCATTTCACCGGCGCCCGGGGTGATGTACCCCATCTGCCCGGGGCCGCCATCGCCGCCGGAAGTGTTGTAGAACGTGGCCGCGATTTGCGCCAGGCGGCGGGCCAGGCGGTCTTTCCCCGCTGGCGCCAGTTCGGGGTCGTCCATCCGGGATTCCAGAGACTGAAACAGGGAAGTCAGTTCTGGATATTGGTGGATCTTGCTGCTGTTGGCCTTGTGGCCGTTGGCGATGAACAGGGCGTGGCTCTGGTAGCGCAGGCACTGTTCCACCAGGGCCTCGGATTCGGGAGTCGCCAACTTGCTCAACCAGGCCTGCTGGATGGCCGGGCGCAGAGGCGGATTCCAGACCCACCACTGCCAGGCGGCCTTGGCCGCCCAGGCGCGGACTCCGGGGTGGACATCCTGGTTGAGAGCCCTGGCCAGGAGCCGGGCCAGGCGGGGCCGGTCGAATCCCGGGCGGGTCAGGACGGCGTCGGCGCGCATCCCCAGGGCCTTGAGAACGGTTTCCCGCACGCGGTCGTCCCCGGCATCGTAGGCCTCGAAGAGTTCTTCAAAACCCCGATCGTCCAGCAGCGTCTGCTCCATGGCCCAGGCGGCCGCATCCCGAACCATCTTGACGGGGTCGCCCATGACTGAGATCAGCGCATCCACCCCATGTCTGCCGTGGATGCCCCCCAGACCCATGACCCCCCAATAGCGCACCAGGGGACTGGCGTGGGCCGTGGCCCGGACCATCAGGTCGGCCAGACCCGGATCTTCCGTGTGCGACAGGTCTCTGACTCTGGCCAGGGTGGTTCTGAGAGAGTCCCTGGATGAGAATTCGAATCGCTGCCGGGGGTGGTCTTCGGGAGACAGGGGAAAGAGCCGGGAAAGGGCATGCAGCACGTAGGCCGTGGTCACGAAACCGGTCTTGGCGCTCTGGTTCCAGAGACCATAGGGCTTTTGCATTCCAAGCAGCGCCCGGACTCCCGAGTCCACCGCCGGATCACCGGCGCCGTGGCCGAGCGATTCCAGGGCGATCAGAGCCAGGGCCGTGGGCGCAGGATCCGACTTGCCGTCGGTTTCCCAGCCCGAGCCTTGCGGAAGCGGCTGTCCGGGGTCGAAACCCCAGGACCCGTCCGGATTCTGGATGGCCCTCAACCGCTTCTCGTCCTCGGCGACTTGCCCTTGAATCCGCTGCCACAGATCCAGGGCAGCTTCCTCCGACAAGAGCTCATAGTCCGGGAACTCGGCAGGGGGCAACTCTTCCGCGGATTCATCGGTCGTAGGTGGCGGTTCGATCGGAGGAGGCCGAGGCGGGAGTCCCTGTTGAACCGAATGCACTTTTCGGCCGGCTTCGAGGTAGTCCCGGGGAAAGAAGCGGCGGAAGAACTCTATGCGGTGGGAAAGATCGTCGCTGTACTTCGGCTGCACCTCCAGCAGCTTCAGGGCCTTTTCCTCCACGCCCGCGAAGTAGCGGGGATGGCCGGTGCGGTCCCAGGCAGTGCGCAGGATTTCTCCGGCATAGCTGAAAACCACCGATTTCCCCACGTTGGAACCGGGACCGGCGGCATTGATCCCGCCGGGATCGGCGGTCTGAAGCACGTGGTTGGCGGCGCGCACCAGTTGCTGCGAATGAAGCTTGCGCGGAGGGAGCACCCGCTCGGCGGTGCAGACGTTGTGGCCGGCCACCCGGGTTCCGGCAGGACCGTCGCCCACGTCCAGGGGAGCCAGGCTGGTGTTGTTGGCGGCCTCCTTGAGGTAATTGGTCGGCCGTAGCGACTCATACATCAGGTTGACCAGCCGTCGAAAGTTCTGAACGTTTTCGACCGGGTATCCGTTCTCAACCGGAACCGCCGAACCCCAAACCCCGGCCTGGGTGTGGCAGCTCATGCAGTGGGTCCCCAGCAGGTTTCCGGTGTCGCGGATGCGGCGCTCCACGCTGGCGCCTCGAGGGCGGTTGGTCAGCCAGGCATCCACCTGGGCCAGGTGGTCGTAGAGGCCCTGGCGCACGGCCATCCGGGGGTCCCGATAGGGCGCCGGTCGGAGCACCCGCAATTCGATCTCGTAGCCCGGCGCGTTGGCCTCCGCCCGCAGGAAGTAAACTCCGCCGGGCTGCAACAGGCGGTTGATTTCCGATCGGTGGTCCTCGGACTGCTGGTGGACCCGCTCATTGTCGTTGCGCCCTCGGGTGTATTCCACCAGCGGCAGCAACGCCATCTTCCGAGGGAATGTTTCCGCCGGGTTCCGGGAAGGTTCGGCAGGTGCCGACGAGACCTCGCCGGACGGATCCTCCAGCGCGTAGAATCTGAGACGGGCGGCCAGGGTGTGATCGGGAAGCGTCAGGTTGCAGGTCAGCAGCCGCGGTTCGGTGCCGGTGAACTCGAGGCGAAACCAGTCCTCGCCGGAGCGGCCGACCTTGCCGTTGTCGAAATACTCGACGTCATCGGCCCCGGCGGTTACCAGGACCCGTTGCAAACCGTCGCCTTCAGGAAGGGGAATGGGCTGAGCCTGCTCGGGAGTGTCGTTGGGTTCCTGCTCGACCTGGAAGTGAAGGTCGGGCGGCCCCGCGAGATCCAGAGGCCTGACTCGGGCCAGCATGGAAACCCGAGTTTGGGCGGGCCAGGGAGTGTGGCGGGGAAAGGCGTCCACCCTGGGTGCCGTCCCGGTTTCGCGCCAGCGGGGTCCGCCGAAGACCGGGTCCTCATCGATGACCGGAGCCAGGCTCAGGACATACCTTCCCGACACCGGAGCCCGGTAAACCAGGAAGACATCCGGGTCCAGGGCATGGAGCACTTTTCTCCATTCGGCGGTGGGCCGGGTGTATATGCCGAAGGCATCGGGCTCTCTTCCCTCCAGGCGGGAGCCGGAGGACTCTTCGGAGACGTCGCCGCCCTTGACCCCATCGTGGTTTTCCAAGCGCCAGCTCACCGCTACCCGGCCGTTGGGCGGCAGTGAGGAGGGACTGGAGACGGCCACCGAAACCTCACGCACTTCGCCGCGACGCAGGTTGAAGGTCCTCTCCCACCGGCTGTCGGATTGAAGGGGAACCTCCACCCCGTCGGTGCCGGCGGGCACCCCGCCCGCTCGACCGGCGAGCACGGCCAGGAGAACCAGGACGGCCACCATCCAGCCGGCGCCGCGCTTCCCGATAGCTCTTGGCTTGTCCATGGTTGTTTCCCGTGGCTTTGAATTCCCTGAAGACTGGCCCCGCGTTTTTCTTCGCATGCCGGGCGAAGCGCTGGACCGCGGCGGTCAGGGCTTCCCGCTGAGGGAGAAGTCAATCCAATTCAGGTAATCCTGAGAGCCGTCCACCACTTGGAGAGCGATCACTTCGGGCACCGCATAGGAGTGGAGGCGGACCACCTCTTTTTCAAGCTCGGCCAACCGCTGGCGAGAGGTCTTGATCATGATCATGACTTCGTTGTCGTCGACCACCTTGCCTTCCCACCAGTACCAGGAGCGAACCCCGGGAACCAGGTTGACGCAGGCTGCCAGCCGCTTGGCCACCAAATGCCTTCCCATCAACCCGGCTTCCTCCAGGTTTGAGCAGTTGACCAGAACCACCACCTTGTCTGTCATGGCTGTCTCCTGGCGCAGGGGATACCGGTCAAGGGGATTTTCATTATATCCGTTTTGGGCTAGACTAGCTCACTGGTTTGATGGCCGGTCAAGGCGATGGACGCTTTATCGGAATGCGGTCGGCCGGAGATGGACCCAAGCCTGCTTCCGGTAGGAGCGAATAGGTCAATCTTGGCTTCCAGGAAAAACCCCTCCCTGCTGAGACCCATACTGGCGGTCATTATGGGCCTGCTGTTGCTGGGCTTGGCGGTACAGGCCGTTTTCGGTCCCACCGGCCACTTGGAAATGAAACGCCTGGAGGAGGAAAACCAGTCCTTGATTCGGGAAAGGGAAGTTCTCGAATCGGAAA
The DNA here is from genome assembly GCA_022821775.1 of Acidobacteriota bacterium. GTDB lineage: Bacteria > Acidobacteriota > Terriglobia > Versatilivoradales > Versatilivoraceae > Versatilivorator. Next base: position 6,137 of record JAJECY010000133.1, on the reverse strand, counting down.
ACCGGCAGGTGCTGGGCGAGATCGAGTCCCTGAAGACCGACCCCGCCGCCATTGAAAAGATTGCCCGTGAAGAGCTTGGCCTGGTTCGAGAAGGCGAATTCAAGATCGTCACCAAGCCCGACCCTCAAGGTTCCCCCGCGCCCGCGGCAAGCGGAAACGACTCGGCGGCCCCGTCCGGGGACCAGCCTCCCCAACAAACTCCTTGACTCCCCAACCCTCCGAAAATAGAATTTTCGGGCGGGGTGGAGCAGTCTGGTAGCTCGTTGGGCTCATAACCCAAAGGTCGCGGGTTCAAATCCCGCCCCCGCAACCAATTCTCCCTCCAGGGCCGTCCAACGACGGCCTTTTTTGCCTTGGTGAATCTATTTCTGGTGAGGAAGCAGTTGTTGAAACCGGCCTTGGCGATGGAGTGGTGCGTCTGGTCGACCACTACCGGCTCGAAAGTGCCTGCCGGGGAGTACCCAGAGCTGGAGCCGGCCTCTCAAATCACCTGATATCTTGCTCTACACCCTTCCTCTGTCTGTCTCCGGTTGAAATCGGTGATTGATCAGAGTTTCCCTAGGAGTCTGCGCCGCAGGACGATTTCGAAAGGTCCGAGTACCAGATAATATTGCGATAGGCGTGTTCGGCGACCCGCCCTGTCCGGTTATCGGCAGTGGTGTGCCGATCCGGCTGAAGGTCGAGATCAACACCCGCGAGACACAGGCTTTCGACGGCCCGGCGTCGTTGCCGTTGATGATCGACAATCCCTGGTTCTCAGGCGAAGCGGCCATTTCCACATTCTCCTGCGAAAAGATGCTGGCGACCAAGCTGCGCGCGTTGCTGCAGCGGGATCAGGGGCGCGATCTCTACGACTTGGCGCACGCGCTGGAGGTCTTCGACAACCTCGATATCGCTCGAATGGTCGGGATGTTCGGGCGGTATCTCGACCTTTCCGGTCAGGCAATTTCCCGAGCGCAGGTCCAGGAGCGGATGTTCGCCAAGCTGGCCAACCCGCGCTTCCTGCTCGACCTGCGCCCCCTGCTGCCGGCTGCTCAGGCGGTAGCTCTGACGGACGAGGCAACAGCAGATTCCTTTCGCCACGTGTTCACGATGCTCATCGATCGGCTGCCCGGCGAGCCCTGGGGGAGGACGCAGGCCATGAAGGAACGCCTCGGAATCTCATGGTGACACAAGCGTGGCCAACCATACTCTTCCGTTCCGACCGGTCATGACACGTCGACTGTATCCCGGGCTCTACGAAGACCTGCTGACCTCCGCCCTGGAGGCGGAAATCGATGCCCGAACGGCGGAGGGCTGGTGGGTTGACGTTGCTACGGCGGACTCAACTGTTCGTCCCGAGCTCTTGGCCCGTCATGTTTATCACCTCCTTCGACGTGCGCTCGAAGGGATTCCCGAAGAAGACGGCGCTCAGCCGGCCAACCAGGTCGCCTTGGCGAATCGACTGGTGGAGGTCCTCGTCGAACATGGCGCGATGGCCGACGACAGGGTCGCAGAGGCGGCGCGCCTGCTCCTGGAAGCTGTCGAACGCCGAGCGTTGGGCGGTACACAATCGGCAATCCCACGCCCGACACTTTCGCTTCGTCAGACCGGCCTGCTCGTCAATGGACGGCGCGACGTCCAGATCGCAAGTGAGATTGCACGGGAGATCCCAAGTGCCGATCGGATCGATCTCCTTTGTGCATTCGTGCGGCACTCGGGGTTGCGGCTGTTCCGTTCCGAGCTTGCAGAACGGGTACGAGAGGGTGCGCGGGTACGCGTGATCGCAAGCGTCTATACCGGGTCGACCGAACGGCGTGCTCTGGACGCGCTTGTCGATCTCGGTGCACAGGTGAAGGTTTCCTATGAAATCGCACGGACCCGGCTTCATGCCAAGGCGTGGCTGTTCCACCGCCACAGCGGTCTGCACACCGCCTATATCGGTTCATCGAATCTCACCCACGCGGCACAGGTCGACGGCCTCGAATGGAACGTGCGAGTGAGCGCGGCCGAGAATCCCGAGGTGATCGAGTGGTTCGCAGCGACCTTCGAACAGTACTGGCAAGAGCCCGAGTTCGAGGACTATACGCCCCAGCGTGACAGTGAGCGTCTCGACCACGCGCTCTCGATACAGCGCGGCGATTCCGGGATAGACGACGGCACCTTGCTGTCTCTGCTGGTCGACGTCGCACCGAAGCCTCACCAGGCTGTCGCGCTGGAGGCCCTCGAAGCGGAGCGTCTGCGCGGATACCACCGCAATCTCGTGGTCGCGGCGACCGGCACCGGCAAGACCTGGATTGCGGCATTCGATTTCAAGCGGCAGTGCGACCAGGGCGTAGCTCATTCCTTGCTCTTCGTCGCGCATCGCGACGAGATCCTCCGTCAAAGCCAACAGGTCTTCCAGCTTGTGCTCCGGGAGCCGGGGTTTGGTGAGCGGCTGGTCGGCGGCGAGCGTCCACGCGCGGGCCGCCATGTCTTTGCCTCGGTGCTGTCCCTTGCCAACCGGATCGACGAGATCGATCCGGACGATTTCGACGTGGTCATCGTGGACGAGTTTCATCACGCCGCAGCTGCGAGCTACGAGCGCCTGCTGTCCCGTTTGAAGCCCAAAATCCTTCTCGGACTCACGGCTACGCCCGAGCGTGCCGACGGCCAGTCGGTGCTGCAGTGGTTCGACGGCCGCATCGCTTCGGAGTCCCGGCTCTGGGATGCCCTCGACCTGGGACTGCTCTGTCCGTTTCATTATTTCGGGGTGAACGACGGGACGGATCTCTCGGCGGTACGTTTCGAGCGCGGACGATATGTGCCTGGCGAGCTCGACAACGTGTTTACGGGCGATCACGTTCGAGCGGTTCGGATCCGCCAGGCTGTCGAAGAATTCGTGACCGACCCGCACCAGATGCGGGCGCTGGGATTCTGCGCGGGCATCGGTCACGCTCATTTCATGGCGCGGCAGTTCACCAGTTTCGGCTACCCGGCAGTGGCGCTCGATGCCAGCACCCCCTGGGACGATCGTCGTGCGGCGCTCGCGAGACTGAGGCGCGGAGAAGTTCGAGCCATCTTTGCAGTCGATCTCTTCAACGAGGGTGTCGACCTTCCCGAAGTCGACACCGTGCTCATGCTGCGACCGACCGAGAGCGCCACGGTGTTTCTCCAGCAGTTGGGACGAGGGCTACGGTGGGCCGAGGGGAAGCGGGTCCTCACTGTCCTCGACTTCGTGGGCCAGGTTCGGCGTGAGTACCGCTACGACGTGCGCTATCGGGCTCTGATTGGGGGTACCCGTCATCAGGTCGAGCGCGCCATTGAGGCGGACTTTCCGCTGCTCCCACCGGGATGTGCGCTCAAACTGGACCGTATCGCCAAGGAGACGGTGCTGCGCAACCTGAGAGCAGCGGTACGCAACGCCCGTGCACGCCTCGCCGATGACCTGCGTGTTCTCGGACCTGAAACACGGCTCCGTGGCCTCATGGAGGATGCCGGAGTCGAACTTGAAGAAATCTACACACGGCCCGGTTCGGGACACTGCTTTATCGAGCTTCGTCAGCGGGCGGGCTTCGAGCAGAGCCCTGTCGAAGACTCTCGCCTCAAGGCTATCGGGAGACTACTTCACGTTGACGATCACGAACGGATCGAAACGTGGCGAGACCTCCTGTTAGGGGATCGTTCCAGCGGAATCGCGGGACTCCAGGGCCGCAAGCATCGCCTGGGCCTCATGTTGTTCGCGCTTCTGGGCGGCCGTCGTCAGGCGATCGGCGAGGCCGATCAGATATTGGATAGTGTCTGCGGGTCTCCAGAATTGCGTCGCGAGATCGGCGACCTCCTGGATATTCTCGCGGACCGCATTCGCACGGTCTCTCGGCCGCTTGATCCTGCCAGCGATGCTCCCCTGGCCAGCCACGCCACCTATACCCTGGGCGAGATCGTTGCGGCACACGCGCACACTGATAAACGCGGCGCGCTGGTGTTTCCGCAGGGCGGTGTCCTTTGGAACAAGGCGACGCAGACGGATCTGCTGTTCGTCACGCTGGAGAAGTCGGACAGGGATTACTCCCCCACGACCCGGTACGCCGACTACCCGATCTCGCCGACTCTGTTTCACTGGGAGTCGCAGAACACCGCGTCACCCGATACACCCACCGGGCGTCGCTACGTCGAACAGCCTGCCCGGGGCACGAACGTCGTCCTGTTCGTGCGCGAACGCAAGAGGGATGGGCGGGGTGAAACCCTTCCGTACCACTGCCTCGGTCGTGCCCATTACCGAAGTCATGAGTCGGAACGGCCCATGAAAATACTGTGGGAGCTGGAACGCTCAATGCCCGGGTGGTTCTATCAGGCAGGGAAAGTGGTCGAGGGTTGAGGCACCTAATGAAGTACCCCTTGCGGCCCGGCATCGCTTGTTCTTCGACGTAGGTGTACAGCCACCTGGAAATTCGCGGAAGCGACTACTCGCAGCGCGATGGGGTCCGATGAGCGTGCTGATCCACATTGGTGAACTCCAGTCGATTATCGGACAGCGCATCCCGCAGGAGAGTTTCGGACTGGAACTGCTTCGTGGAATGGACGGGACGAAAGTCGCCCCTGACGCAGCCTGGACCGCCACGGCGCGACTCGGATATTGGCAAGAAGCGCCTGCGTCGCGTCATTGACTTGCCGATGTCCGGCTGATAACATGTCGTCATCTTTCTTCGAATAATGATGACAGTATGTTAGGAGAGACCTATCCGCGGCTAAGCTGCCTACCCGGACAGAGCTTCTTTCTCCTCGGGGTCCGCGGGGTTGGCAAGAGCACCTGGGCGCGAGCGCAGTTTCCCGATGCGCTGCGTATCGACCTCCTGGACGAGGCCCGCTACCAGGACTACCTCGCCGACCCATCCCTCTTCGCCGCGGATTTACAGCCGGTGCCGCCGGACAGCTGGGTGGTGGTCGACGAGATCCAGCGCCTGCCCAATCTCCTCAACGAAGTGCACCGGCACATCGAGGATCGGCGTCTCAACTTTGCCCTGCTCGGATCGAGCGCGCGGAAGCTCAAGGCGGCTGGTGTCAACCTGCTCGCCGGCCGGGCGCTGCACAAGACGATGCACCCCCTGACCCCGGTCGAGCTCGGCGTCGACTTCGACCTGGATGTTGCCCTGGATACCGGAACCATCCCCCTGGTCTGGGTCGCCCAAGAACGGCGAGCGGTGCTGGAGAGTTATGTCCGGCTCTATCTCCGCGAGGAGGTCCGGGCCGAGGGGCTGGTCCGGAATCTCCCGGGGTTCGCGCGCTTCCTGCCGATCGCCGCCCTCTATCACGGCCAGGTCGTCAACATATCTGGCATCGCGCGCGACTGCGGCGTCGCGCGCACCACCGTGCAGGGTTACCTAGACATCCTGGAGGACACCCTGCTTGCGTTCCGCCTCCCCGCCTTCCAGCCGCGGCTGCGGGCGCGCGAGCGCCGCCATCCGAAGCTCTACTGGGTCGATCCCGGTCTGGTCCGCGCGGTGAAGAAGCTGCACGGACCGATCGCGCCCGAGGAACGCGGCGCGCTCCTCGAAGGCTGGGTCCTCCACCTCCTGCGGGCGCATGGCGAACAGGGCGAACTGTTCGACGATCTGCACTACTGGGAGCCGCACCCCGCGAACCGCACGGAGGTTGACTTCCTGCTCCGCCGGGGCGGCGACCTGGTGGCGATCGAGGTCAAGTCCCAGCCCCGCTATCACACCGGCATGCTGCGGGGGCTGCGCGCAATCGCGGAACTCCCGGGAATAGCGCGAAGCGTACTGGTCTACGGCGGCAAGCGGTCGTTCCGGACCGGGGACGGGATCGACGTGTGGTCCACCGCCCGGTTGCAACAGGCACTCGCCGAGAACACTCTGTGGCCCTAGTGTCATGTCACAAATTAAGAGTCGGGTATAGACGCTTGAGTTTGGTTCGGGCATCGGGACTGGTAAACTGCCAGTCGATTCGTGCCTTGGCGTGGTTTCGTCGCTTCTGCCAAGCTTGCACTTCGGCCCGGATCTGGTCGATATTGTCGATCCTGCGGTCCAGGCATTGCCTGATGAGGACGTTGAGTTCGATCTCGGCCATGTTGAGCCAACTTCCGTGCTTTGGGGTGTAGACGAATTCGAAACGATCCCACAACGCTTTGGCCACGTCGGGTTCAAACGTCTCATAGAGCG
>JAJECY010000295.1 GCA_022821775.1 Acidobacteriota bacterium | reverse complement strand
GGGGCCTCGGGGGCCGCGGCCGCCGCCTCCGGGCGGGGCAACGGGGTGCGGCGGCCCCACGATATGGGGGGGGGGGCCCGCCCGCGCTCCCGGGGGTCAGAACCCGTAGCGCAGGGAAATCCAGAAGCCTTGTCCCGACAGCGGTGCCCGCGTCTCGGCGAGATCGAGTTCCAGAGGTCCGCGGCTTCCATCATGCCAAACGATCCGTCCCCTGGCTCTGCCGGTCTCGGCGGCTCCTGAATTGGTGTAGCGATAGGCGAGATCGACTGTCACTGCCTCGGTCAGAGATACCCCGACGCCAGCCGCCAGCATCCGGGCGAAGCCAACCGTCCGCCCACCCGGAACAATTGTTGCCGTTCTTGGAAATTCCATGCGGGTCTCGCCGATTCGGATACGAGAAACTCCGGCGCCACCCCCGATAAACGGACTGAATGGGCCAAGCGACCTCAGGCCCACCCATGACAGATCCACGTAGGCGGCAATCATGCCGGACAGGGAAGACAAATTTGCGGAGACTGACTGCCCGGCCGAAGTTTGGACGAAATTGGCGCGGCCCTTGAAGGAAAAGCTCGGACGGTGTTGCAGGACAGCTTCCAGCCGCAAGGCAGGCGCCACGACGCGGCCGATTCCGAGTTCGAAGCCGGCCATTGTGCCGAAATCGCCCAGCGCACTCAGGGGTGCGCCGTCGTTGCCGGTCCCACAGCCGTACAAGGCCGCTGGAGAGGCGCTCGAACAGGATTTGTCCTTGAACCGCGTTTCCTCAGACTTTTCGAGGCTGCCCCCAACTCGCAAGTAGAAGTCGCTCGCTCGAGCCGCGGACCCGGAATGTATCCATCCCACCGCTACAACAAGAAAAGTGACACGGATGCGCCACTTCCTGGTCGGGTGTATTGTAGTGGTATTCAACGGGCAGCCAGGGTTCGGATCACCATACAAGAATCTGCTCAGGGGGGCGCATGACCAGGTCGGAGATACGGCGGCCCTTGTCTCGAAACAAGCAAGGGCCTTTCAGCCCAACGATCTACCCTCTTCCCGACACTGACTCGTTTTCAAGAGGGAGGCAACTTCTTCCGGGTCCGTGATCTTTTCCCTCACCTTGCCCCGCGCGCGGCCTCTATCCCGTTCCTCCGCGTCGATGAGCTGCCAGTCCCGAAAGTGAGTGGGCCGGATTCCCCGCTCCATGAGCTGACGTTCCAGGACCTCGTGATTTCCCTCCGGAAGGGACCGGGCCGTCCGGCCCCGAATATCCTCCATCATCCCGCGGACCGTTTCGACCGAGTCCCGCTTGTTGGCTCCAATGAGACCGGAAGGGCCTCGCTTGATCCAGCCCACCACGTACTCGGAGGTGCCGGTGTCGTCGCCGGGGGGGCGAAGGACCCGTCCCGCCGCGTTGGGGATCAAGCCCTTGCGTTCATCGAAGGGGACGTCCGGAATCGGGATTCCCCGATATCCCACCGACCGAAAGACCAGGCCGACATCAATGTTCTCGATCACACCGGTGCCCACGCAACGGGATTGTCCCTGTTCATCCCAAACCAGCCGATTCCGTTCCATGCGGACGGACCCGACCCGTCCCTGCTTCCCCAGGATTTCCACCGGTGAGGTGAAAAAGCGCAGGCGGACGCGGCGGTGGCCACGACGGCCCTTCCGGCAGACCTGCTCCTTCAAGTACTCGTAATTCCGGCGGGCGAACCCTCCCTTCTCCAGTTGGGACCGAGAAAACGGATCCAATTCCAGGTCCTCGGGTCCAACCGCCAGATCCACACCGGACAGGTCGCCGATCTCACGGATTTCCCTGGGAGTGAACTTGGCCTGGACCGGTCCGCGGCGCCCCAACACCAGCACCTCTTCAACCTCGCTCTTTCGAAGGGCTTGCAGAGCGTGCTCGGCAATATCCGTAGAGGCCAGAGCTTGCGGATCCTGCACCAGGATTCGAGTGACGTCCATGGCCACGTTGCCCACGCCCACCACCGCCACTCGCCGGGCGGATAGATCGAACAGGTCGTCTCGATGATCGGGATGACCGTTGTACCAGGCCACAAACGCGGTGGCCGTGTGGCTGCCCGGCAGATCCTCTCCCGCGATGTCCAACCGCCGGTCCGACTCACATCCGACGGCATAGACAATCTGATCGTAATGCTCCCGCAGTTCCTTCACCTGCAGGTCGCGGCCCACCTGGACGTTTCCGAAGAGCCGGAAGCGCGCATCCCTGGCCGTGGCTTCATAGACACGAATCACTTGCTTGGTTTTCTGGTGATCGGGAGCCACGCCGTAGCGCACCAGCCCGTAGGGCATGGCCATGCGCTCGAACATGTCCACCTTCAGGTGGAGACCCTTCTGCTTCAAGAGGGTGTCGGCAGCGTAGAACCCCGAAGGGCCCGAGCCCACGATGGCCACCTGCAGTGGCCGCTCGCGACTGCCGATGGGAAAGCTCCTATAGGTCATCGTTCCGACCGTCCCGACGGGTGTCTGACAGGAATGATGAGCGATGACCGGTGCGCGTTGTGATGAACGGCTTTCAGCGACGGACAATCAATGGCGGGTTCTATTGTTCTGCCGCTCTGCATAAACCAGGTGTTTGATGCCTTTCGGCACCCGATAGCCAGACACGAACCGATGGACTGCATTGTATTCTCGTGAGTTTTCCCGCTCAACGCCTTTCGGTATCGCAAGAAAAACCAGGGGAAGTTGTTGAATAACATGCACTCAATTGGTAGACATCCTGGAGCCACATATAATATAGCTATGAAGGCTATACAGATTACGATGGATGAAGAGCTACTGGCCAGCCTCGACAAGTCTGAAGAAGTACGGCAGATCGGACGATCCGCGGTTCTTCGCCGTGCCACAGCCGAGTATCTGGCCCGTAAAAGCCGACTCGAGATTGCCCGTCAGTACCGAGAAGCATATGGTGCCGATGCCGGCCTGGGGAATGAATTCAAGGGGTGGGAGGACGAAGCTGCATGGATGGACGGATAAGACGTGGTGAAATATGGTTGTTCTCCTTCTCTCATCCAGACAAGCCCCGGCCGGTCCTGGTGCTGACCCGTCCCGAAGTCATCGGACTATTGCATACCGTGATGGTGGCGCCGGTTACATCCGTGATTCGAGGAGCGCCAAGTGAGGTTGTTGTGGGGGTGGAAGAAGGGTTGAAGAAGGATTCAGCCATTAACCTGGACCACGTCCAGACGGTTGAAAAGACCCGCTTGACGAAATTTGTCGGTACGGTTGGGCCGGAGAAAATGAACGAAGTATGCCGGGCTCTTGCCGTTGCCACCGCCTGTAGCGATGGCTTAATGGAACTTCACTGAGAGAAAGAGGCTGCAGTATCAGGTTTTCCGTGGCTCCGATTCTTCCGCCCTCAGCCCTTGACCTCGGCGGCCAGGATGATGGCTTCCGAGATCTCCCGCATCGACTTGCGCAGCTTCATGCTCTTTTGCTGAATGCGGCGGTAGGCGTCGGCCTCGGCCAACTGCTCTTCCTTCAACAGGATTCCCTTGGCCCGCTCAACGATCTTGCGGGTCTCCAGCGCCTCCCTCATGGCGATGGTTTCGCTCATGAGCTTGGCGTTCTGGATGGCCACGGCCGCCTGGTTGGCCACCGAGGTCAACATCTGCATTTCCTCGCGGGAAAAGCTCCTCTCCTGGGAGCTGTAGAGATTGAACACGCCAATCACCAGGTCCTTGATCATCAGCGGAACGGAGACCAGGGAGCGGAGTCCTTCCCGGCGGGCCAACTCCCGGTAGGCATAGCCTCGCTCCTGGGTGACGTCGCGGATGACCAGAGGCTTTCGGCCCTTCACCACCCGGCCCAGCAAACTGCGGTGGACCGGAATGTTGGGCTTGGAGGCATAGTCCTGGCTGAGGCTGTGGGTGGCCTTGATTTCCAGCTCCCTGCCTTCCTCGTCCAGCAGCATGATGGAGCAGATGGGAGAGTTCATGGTCTCCGCCATCATTCCCACGATGAACTGGAGCATCTCGTCCAGAAAGTGGTGGGAGGTGATGGTCTGGCTGACGTTGGAGAGGGTCTCCAGTTGAAGAGCCTTCCGCCGGGCCTCTTCATAGAGGCGGGCGTTTTCAATGGCGGCGCCGACCTGGTTGGCGATGGTCATCAACAGGGTCTTCTCGCTGGAGGAATGGCGATGGGAGCGGCGATGCTGCACGTTGATGACCCCGATCACCTCGTTCTTGGTAATGACCGGAACCGAGAGAAAGGCCTGATACCGATCTTCCGGCAGGTTGTGGAACAGTTTGAAGCGGGGATCGTTGCTGGCGTCCTTTTGGATGGCGACCGGCTGTCGCTCCTGAGCCACCCAGCCGGTAATTCCCTCCCCCAGCCTCACCTTGATCCGGCCGATGATCCTGGGGTGAGGGTTCTTGGAGGCCCGCAACACCAACTCTTCCCTGGCCTGGTCCAAGAGGTACAGAAGACAGGAATCTCCCTTGGTCACATGGGTTACCAGATCGACGATTTCGTGCAGAACGTCTTTGAGGTTCAGATTTCCGCTGATCGCCCGGCTGATCTGGTGCAGGATGGCGACTTCCTGCTCCTTGAGTCTCAGGGCGGACCGCAACCGGCTGGGGCTCTCGGCTGAAACGTTCCGGCTCCTTCGCTCCGCGCTATTGGACATCGGGATTCCCGTCAAATGGAGGGTTTCGGCGAGTGGCCGAATCATAGCACAGCACCCCGCCCATTCCTACCGGACGGGTGCGGCCGGAACCGCCTTCAGGAGTGGACCGGGAGCGCTGCAAACGCAGCCGGTCAGCCGGAATCTCCGGCAACCGAGGGACGGTATCGAACCATTGGAACCAATCGAATCCGAGGTTCTGAAATACCTTGGCGATGAGGACAGAGGTCTGTCAATCGAACGGATTGAGAGCGAGATGGAAAGGGAGGCGCCCCGCCCTCTTTGAGGCAGGCTGCTGCTATCGGATCAACACCCGGGGGCCCTGGTACCTGTAAGGCTCCTCGATGTGCTTCTGGGCAACCTGCTGGGCGCCCTGGGTGTTGTCGTTGGTGTCCAGGGCCTTCTGGTACTCGTTGAGGGCCCGGTCCCGTTGACCCGCCATATCGAAGATCTTGCCCAGGTTGACGTAGCACCAGACTTCAATCCACTGCGGATCCAGATCGCCGTTGAGGGCCTCCCGGAAGGAGTTGGCGGCGGATTGGGTGCTGCGCTGCTCCAGGAACACTTCGCCAATCCGGAAGAAGGCCAGCGAACTTCTCTTTTTCAGCTCGATCGCCTGTTGGTACTGGGTAATGGCCTGCGTGTACTCACCCATCCGTCTGAGCTCGTCCCCCTTGGCGATGAGGGAGGCCAGCCGAATGTCGTCGGAGATCCGCAGCAGGCGATAGTTGGGGTCGATGACCGCCTTGATCGGTTTCCCGAAGGTAGAGACCGAAAAGAAGGACTCCGTGCCCATGACCTCGATCTGCTTGGTCTCGGGCTCACCCTCCGTCTCGATCAGAATTTCCATCGGCATCTTGAAAAGGTCCAGGTCCTGCGTGATGACCCCGTCCACCCGGAACCCGTCCTTGATGCGGTAGGTGGTGAATTCGTACTGGAACTCGGGCACGCCGGTCTGTTCAATCCACTGGGAAAAGAAATACCCCAGGTCCTGTTCCGAGATCTTCTCGGCAAGAGCCTTGAAGTCTCCAATGGAAGCGGTCTTGTAGCCGTAGTCGTAGACAAACTGCTTCATCAGCGCAAACCACTTCTCGTCGCCGATCACCGCCCGCAGCATGTGGAGGACGTAGGCTCCCTTGTTCTTGAGCACTGAGTTGTATTCGGGAGAGTAGAGGTCCAGAAGGTTGGCGTTGAGGATGGAAGACTCGCCTTCATAGAGCAAGGCCGCCACGGCGACTTCCCTGAGCTGTTCGGCAAACTCCTCCTGGCTGGAAACGCTCTCTTGATAGAGCAGGGCCGCGTAGGAGGTGAATCCCTCCTTGAGCCACAGGTCCCGCTCGGTCCGGGGGGTGATCAGGGAACCCCACCACTGATAGGCGATCTCCTTGGCCAGCAGGTTGACGTTCGGCTCGGGACCGAAGCCCCGGTCGGCCAAAAACTGAATGCCCGGGGAGGAGAACCCCAGGAGCGAATCGTTGTCGATCACCGCCACCCTGAAGGTCCGGGAGGGATAGGGGGCAAACTTGTCGGAGTAGAGATCCAGCAGCTCGCCGATCACCCGGGAATGGGCATCCAGAAAATCCCGCTTGTGGTCCATGACGTAGTACCGCACCTCCACCTGGCCCGCCTGCACCGGAATTTCGTTGAAGGGCGCCGCCGCCAGCGAGCCGGGGAAGTCCTGCTGCCGGTTCACGATGGTGAAGGTCTCCTGCTCCTCCCGCCGTTCGCGGGAGACGACCTCTCCATCCATGGCAACCAGGTAGCCCAAGGGAACCGTCACGCGAAAGGTGGCCCTGGCCCGGTCCTGACGGTATCCATGGGTGGGAAACCACCGGCTGACGTCCAGCAGGTAACACACCTCGTCGCTCACTCGGGCCGTAGTCACCCCGTAAAGGGGGGAGTGCTCGGCAGAGAATAGCCTGCCGGCATATTCGACCACCAGGGAAGCGGTCTGCCCCGCATCGAGCCACCGGGGGAATTGGACTTCCAGGAGGTGTTGGTCGAAGTCCTGCTGAAATGCAAGCAGATTGGGATCCTGCGCGATTGGTTCCGGAGCGGGAATTCCAGGGTTGGAAGAAGGCTTGGGGGCGGGGGGGCGCCGCCGCGACAGGTAGGGCACCCCCTCCTTCTCCCGATCCGGGTCGGAGGCAATCCGCCCTTGGCCGGATGCCCGTGACAGGCTGCCGGGAGCCGGAGGTCGATCCGCAAGGTAGACCCGCTTCACGGTCAGATTGCCGTTGAAATCCAGGGAAACGCGGCTCAACCGGTCCTGGACGGAGGAAAACTTGAGGGTGGCGGCGGCTTGCAATTCCTGCTGCGACGGTCGGAGCTCGACTGAGACGTCATACTCTTCAACGTCGATGGAGGGGCCCTGGTCGATCTGCTGGGCCGGCAAGGGAGCGGAGCCGGCCAGCAGCACCGCCAGGAAAGCGAGGAGCCGTGGGCAAGGTCTATTGAACCATTCTGACATCAGCAATTCTCCAGTCGTTCCGGACAGGGTCAACCTTCCAAACGGTTAGGACGAAATTCGGTCCGATGCTGTTGTCTCCACACGCCTGAAAATTCCGGCTCCCGGCCGGATCGACCCAAACGGCGACTGCCTTATCCCCCTTTCGGTCCCGCTTCCATCCAGGAAGCGATTCTCTCGGCAGCCCTCGAGATGGCCCCTCCCTGACCCAGTCTTTCCCTGACTCCGGACAGCGCCATTTTAACACGCGCGGAACAACCCGATTGGGTGAGAAACTTCCGGATCTCGGCATAGAGCCGTTCTTCGGTAAATTCCTGCTGGTAGAGCTCGGGGATGATCTTGCGGCCGGCAATCAGGTTGACCAGGCTGTAGAAGGGCACATCAATCAGATACTGGCCGACAATCCAGCTCGGAATCGAGATACGGAAAACCGCTATCAGGGGAGTTCCCAGCAGGGCGGCCTCCAGGGTGGCCGTGCCGCTGGAAACCACAGCCAGGTCGGAATGGCCCACGGTGTTGTAGGTGTCGTTCTCGACCAGCGCTGCCGAGAACCCCGGGGCTTCGTCCCGGATCAGGCCGTGGACCAGTGGGGCATGAGAGGGAGAGGCCAGCGGCACCAGAAACTGGGCCGGCTGCTCCCACTGGAGCCGTCGCGCCGTGCGGGCCATGGCCGGAAGGTTGAAGCGGATTTCCCTGGATCGGCTGCCTGGAAGCAGGCTGATGGTCAGGCGGTCCTCGGCCAGCCCGAGTGAGCGCAGGTACCGAGCCCGCGAGCAGGAAGTCTTCACCCGGTCCACCAGGGGGTGGCCAACGTATTCCACCTGCATCCCGTATTGCCGGTAAAACTCCGCCTCGAAGGGCAGAATGACGATCATTCGGTCCACCCACCGTCGAAGGGCATGCACGCGGCCCTTGCGCCAGGCCCAGATCTGGGGGCTGATGAAATAGAAGACGCCTATACCCTGTCGCTTGAGCTTCCTGGCCAAGGGGAGGTTGAAGTCCGGGAAGTCGACCAGTATGGCCCAGCCGGGCTTCCTTTGCCTGGCGGCCGCCTCCAGCCGTCGCAGGGCGGCAAAAAACCGGCCCAGGTGGGAAACGGCCTCGAAGGGCCCGAGTACGCTCAATTGCCGGTTGTCTACCAGGACCTCCATCCCCGCCCGCTGCAGAGCCGGGCCGCCGCACCCGAAAAAGGCGGGTCCGGAGGAGCCCAGCCCGGCTCTGAGAGCCTCAACCAGTTCGGCGGCATACATGTCCCCGGAAGCCTCGCCCGCCACCACCAGAATCGGCGCTGCAGGCTGATGTGAAACGAAACTCATGGAAGACGTCCTCCAACCCCTAATAAGGGGATGCCTCTCCCGGCGGGCGGGTCTTCCAGCGGCGGTGAACCCAGAGCCATTGATCCGGGTGTTGCTTGACCAGACCTTCCAGGATCTTGTTGAAGCGGGCCGTATTCTCCGCGATGTCGGCTCGGGTGTCGCCCGTTCGGGCGATCTCGACCGGAGGCTCAAATCGGAGTCGATGGATCTTCCGGGCGCTGTCCCAGATGAGCACGCCTGGAATGACAGTGGCTCCCGTACGCAATGCCAAGGCGGCCAGGACGGTGGTGGTGCAGGCCGGCAGGCCGAAGAAATCCACAAAGACCCCCGCGTCGCGGGTGGTGTTCTGGTCTATCAGGATGCCGACCCCCTCGTTCCGTTTCAGGGTCCTGAGCATTTCCCTCAAGGAGTCTTTCTTCCGAATGACCTGGTTACCGGACGCCGTTCGATAGGTGTTGACCAGACGGTCCACGTAGGGATTGTCGATCGGCCGGACCACGAATTTCAGCGGGTGGCCATAGAGCGCATGGGCAAAGGGACACAGTTCCCAGGCTCCGTAGTGAGCGGTCAGAAACAGGGTGCCGTTGCCCCGGCGGAGAGACTCGGCGAAATGGTCAAAGCCGTCATAGACCACCACCTGTGAAATGTTGTCACGGTTGAGCTTGGGCAGCCTTGCAAATTCGACCAACAATCTTCCAAAGTTCTGGAAGACTCCCCGGACCGCGGCCCGGGTCTGTTCCGAGGTCCAGTGGGGGAAGGCCAGGTTCAGGTTTCGGGTGGCGGTGCGGCGGAGATGGCCCAGGCTCCCATAGGCCACGCCGGCAACTCCCCGGGCCAGACACAGGGAGGCCCGCCGGGGGAGAGTGCCGAAGACTCCAAGCAGGAGCCGGGCCGCCAGGTACTCTGCCCTCAGTCGAATCCGGACCGGCAGGGAGAGACGGTTGCTGATGAGGTCACTCCTTTGGAGTCGTCCAACGCCACGCGAGATCGGCCCGCCGCTTCAGGAGGCAGCGGTCAGCGGGCGCGCCTCTCCTCCGCTGACAGGCGCGGGCTAACCCACCACCTCCAGGCTGCGGGTCTTGATCAGGCAGGTCACCTTCGAGCCCGATTTGAGCCCGAGGTCTCGCACTGCGGCCGGGGTCACTTCGGCCCACAGGGTCTGACCCACATCCACCGCCACGAAAAATCCGCCGGCCAGCTCCAGCATACGGCTGACCACTCCCCGAAAATGGTTTCGGGTGCTGAGCCCCCGGACATCCTCAAGGCTCAGGGTCACATCCGAGGGCCGGAACTGGACAAAGAGCGGGTGGGAGGGAGAGCCGTGCACCGCGGGGAGCTTCATTTCCTGGCCCCCCAGCCTCCCGACCCATTGGTCGCCGCGCAGCCTGGCTCCATCGATCCGGAGCAGATTGACCGGTCCGGCCGAATGGGTCCATCCCAAGGGAGTGGGCTGTCCCAGTGCCTCTTCCGGGGTGCCCTCCGCCACCGCCCTCCCCCTCTCCATCACCACCACCCGCTGCGCGAATCGGCGCACCTCGGCCTGTCCGTGGCTGACGAACAGGGTCGGGATGTTCCATTCGGTGACCACCCTTTCCAGATAGGCCAGGATCCGAAGCTTCAGAGCCTCGTCCAGAGCAGCCAGCGGCTCGTCCATCAGGAGCAGCTCGGGGTTGCTCAACAGAGCTCGCCCCAAGGCCACCCGCTGGCGCTCACCCCCCGACAAGCTCCCCGGATAGCGACTCAACCGGTCCCCGAGCTCCAGCACCTCCACCACCCTTTCGAAGCGAATGGGAGGACCGCTCCCCCGGCGCCGTTGCCCGTAGCCGAGATTGGCCTCAACGCTCATGTGGGGGAAGAGCCAATGGTCCTGGAACACCATTCCGACCTGGCGGCGCTCGGTGGGCAGGTGGATTCCGGCCGGGCTGTCGTCGAGCCAGCGCGAACCCAGTCGAATCCGGCCGAATTGCGGTGTCAACCAGCCGGCTATCATGCCGAGCACGCTGGTCTTTCCGCTTCCCGAGGGGCCGAACAGAGCGGTCACCAGGCCGGTGGCCTCAAAAGCAAGGTCGATTTCGAACCCGCTCGAGAACCGGTGCCGGCAGTTGAAGTCAAGCCGACTCATGCCTCAATCCCTTGCGTTCCAGGTATTCGCTGGCAACCAGCGCGCCGGCGGCCAGCAGCAGCGAAACCGCCACCAGCGGCCAGATGGAGGCCAGCCCGTCGGGACGGTCCTTCAAGGTGTAAATCAACAGCGGGATGGTCCGGTTTCCCTCCCTCTGGCTTGCCAGCATGACGGTTGCCCCGAACTCCCCCAGGCTTCTGGCGTAGGCCAGAACGCAGCCGGCAATCACGCCGTTGCGGGCCAGCGGCAGGCTGACGGTGAAGAAGGTCCTCCACCACCCCGCTCCCAGGGTCCTGGCAGCCGTCTCCAGGTTCGGGTCCACCGATTGAAATCCGAGCCGGATGGCACGGACCATCAAGGGGAAACTCATCACGGCGGCGGCCACCACCAGTCCCGGAAACTCGAACGCCACCCTGAGGCCCAGCCCCCGGTCCAGAAATCCGCCGACCGGAGCCGCCGGCTTGAAGACCTGCAGCAGCAGGTAGCCGGTCACCACCGGCGGGACCACCAACGCCAGGTTGACGGCTACCTCCACCAGCCACTTCCCCGGAAACCGATGCCTGGCCAACACATAGCCCAGGCATACCCCCGGGGGCAGACTCACCAGCACGACGAAGAGCCCGACCCTGAGGCTATTGTGAATCGCAGACCACTCGGCGGCACTGTATTCCATGGAAACCGTTCTCGGTGCCGATGCAAGAGGCTGTCGGCCAATGCGTCCGGGAATTCACCGACGCGACTCCGGGCTCGTTTCGGACAGGCGCGCAAAGCCGTGCTTCCGGAACAGGGCGGCCGCCTGGGCGCCCTGCAGGTATTCGAACAGGCCACGGGCGGCGGCGGAGTGGGCGCCATGGCTCAGCAGCAACAACGGATACCGAATCGTCCGGTGCAGCCGTGGAGAGATCTCGAGGGCCAAGTCGACCTGGGAGCTGGCCAATGCGTCGGTTCGGTAGACGATCCCGGCCGCCACGCTACCGGTCTCCACGTAGGCCAGCGCTGTCCGGACGTTGTCCCCATAAACCATCCTGGACCGCAGTGATTCCCACAGGCCCAGCCGGACCAGAGCCTCCCGGGCATAGAGGCCCGCCGGAACCATGGAGTCTGGATTGGCCATGGCAACGGAGGCAAAGGAGGCCTCCTGCAACTCCCGAGGGGAACCCAGGGAACGCCCCTGCGCCTTTGGGAGCACCACCACCAAGCCATTGCCCAGCAGATCGATCCGCTCCGCCACCAAACCCGGAATGCCGGTCAGGACCCGGGCCCAACCTTCGTTTGCCGCCAGAAACAGGTCTGCTTCGGCTCCGCTGCGGATCTGTGTCGCCAGGGTGGCGGTGCTGGCGAAGTTCAGCTCGACGGCCTGGCCGGATTGACGGGTGTACTGATCCCGGATTTCCTCCACCACGCCGGTGGTGCTGGCCGCCGCGCAAAGCAGCAGGGGGTCTTCGATGGGCGCCTGAGCCCGACACCCCCATCCAAGCAGGGCCAGGAGCAACGCGGGCCCGGCGAGGCGCCGACTCCAACTCCACCCTGCCATAACCTCCCCCATACAGGAACGCGCCGGCGGTGATAAAGGCCGGCTGCGCCAGACCATCTTAACATGGGGTTTCCAATGGGCTTACGTCTCGGCTAACGCCCACGTCTACCTGCTGTCGCCGCCTACGCGGCTCGACGTTAACGCCCATTTTTCCAATGGGCTTGCAGCCCCGGCATGCGCCCACGTCTACCCTCCGCCGCGGCTTCGCCGCTCCACTCGAACCCCCGGCTGTCGCCCGGCGCACTATTCCAATAAAAAAGCACGTCCCCATTGCAGTGTCGTGGGTTAGGGGAGAGCTGCGAAGCTGCGGTTGGAGTAGGTAAATCCAGGAAACGTCCCCTACAAGCCATCCTTATAGAGCAGCGGAGCTGCGCCCTCGTGTAGCCCCGGGCGGCAGCCCGGGGTCGTTCCGGTTCTGCGCCAACCTAGCCGCGAATGCGGCGAATAGGAAGCACCCGTTCGGGAACGCTTTGCTTCCCATAAAACTCCGCCCCACGCCGCGATCACCCGCCGTCGCCGCCTTCGCAGATCACTGGGGCCCGGGGAACGATCGTTTCCGGTTCTTGAGGAATCCTTTCGAAGGAACAAACTGGTGCCGACTCATATCCACCCGCTCCCCGACAAACAGGACTCCCTCCTGTTCCAGCAGTTGACGCTGCTGCAGCGAACCCCCCGGCGGGTTGGGAGAACGGGTCAGGAGGCGTCCTCCCGCCCCCACCACGCGCTGCCAGGGCAGCCCAAGGGGACAGCCGTGCATGGCCCAACCCACTTGACGGGCGAGGTAGGGAGCGCCGACAAGGGTGGCGATCTGCCCGTAGGTCAGCACCCGTCCCGGAGGTATCGCGCCCACCACGCGGTACACCTGCTTGAAGAAGGACGCTTTTTTCGAATTCTCCAATGGAGGTCCCGGTAGCTTGAGTTCCCGTTGGAGGCGGCGACCGGCCCCCTTACCTCTCGCCCCACTTCAGCTTGCGCCTCAGGATGTCGAAGAAGCTGTTGCCGGGAGATTCGATCAACTCGACCGTGCTGGCGGACTTGCGGACCTGAATACGGTCGTCTCCCTGCAGGTCCAGGCCGGTCTGTCCGTCCACGGTCAGAAATACCGACTCCTGGGTGGCTTTCAGACTCAGTTCGATAGAGGCGGAATCGGGCACGACCAGCGAGCGGAAGGTCAGGGTGTGGGAGGCGATGGGAGTTACCAGCATTGCCCCCAGGGTGGGATAGAGAATGGGGCCGCCGGCGGAAAGGGTGTAGGCGGTCGACCCGGTAGGGGTGCCCACAATCAGGCCGTCCGCCTTGTAGGTGGCCACGAAGTAGCCGTCGATCCGGACGTCGATGTCGATGATCCGCGCCAGCACCGCCTTGGTCAGGACCACGTCGTTCAAGGCCCGGTAGGCGGCGAACTGTTGGCCGCCGCGGACCACGGCCACATCGATCATCATTCGACGCTGAACGGTGGCCTTGCCTTGAAGGATCAGTTCCAGCGTGGGGAACATCTCCTCCAGGGTGATCTCGGTCAGGAACCCCAGGCTGCCGAAATTTACCGCCAGAATCGGAACCCGACGGGAGTCCAGGAAACGCGCCACCGACAGCAGCGTCCCATCGCCTCCCAAGACCACGATCAGGTCGCAGGCGCCGGGGACCTCGGACTTGGGCACCCCCCGCTCATTAACGATAGCGGCGGTTTCCCGCTCCAGGGTGCAGCCGACGCCACGGGAGGCAAACCATTCCTGCAAGCGGCCGATGACGGGGGCCACCGTCTTGAGCTTGGGTTTGGCAATGATGCCGACTCGCTTGATGGTCCCGCCCATCATTCACTCCCGGCCACAGCCACAGTTCACAAAGACGCCCTGGAGACCGCGGTCCCCGAACTGGGCCCTAATCATACCTTGTCCATTCGTGTCCATTCGTGTTCATTCGTGGTTCGTCCATAATGACGATCGGGTGTTTCCCCTCGAATGATCCTCGGGGACGGGGGCGGTGCTAACCACTCTCCACACTTCAAACTTCAAACTTCAAACTTCAAACTTCCGCTACTGCCGTCGACGGGACGTCAGCCCATACTCCTTGAGCTTCTTCTGCAGTGTCCTCAAACCCATGCCCAGGAGCTTGGCTGCCCGCTGCCGATTGCCCCGGCTGCGCTCCAACGCCTGCAGAACCGCTTGACGCTCGATGGTATCCAGATTCAGATCCGCGAATCGGGGCGCCTCGGCCTCCGGGGAGGGTGGCGCCGTCGGACGGCCGAGGCGAAGTTCCGGCGGAAGATCTTCCATCCGGAGCGTGTCTCCCTTGCTGAAGACCACCAGGCTCTCCATCAGGTTTCGCAGCTCTCGCACGTTCCCCGGCCAGGGGTGCTCGAGCAGCCTGTCCAGCAACTCCGGCTCGAGCCTGGAGATCCGCTTGCGATGCTCGGCCGCAAGGACCTCCACAAACGACCAGGCCAGCCGCGGGATGTCCCCTGTCCGCTCTCTGAGAGGAGGCACCCGGAGGGTCACCACCCTGAGTCGGTAATAGAGATCGGTCCTGAAGGTCCCCTGGCTGACGGCCTCGACCAGGTCCCGATTGGTCGCCGCGATGAGCCGGACGTCCAGCTTCAGAGACGCATTCCCCCCGACTCGCATGATTTCCCGTGTCTCCAGGAACCTCAACAGTTTCACCTGCATCTCCGCCGGCATCTCCCCGATCTCATCCAGAAAGAGCGTTCCCCGGTCGGCCATTTCCAGCTTGCCCAGGCGCCGTTGGCGGGCTCCGGTAAAGGCTCCGGCCTCGTAGCCGAAGAGCTCGCTCTCCAGCAGGGTGGGGCTGAGGGCAGCGCAGTTCAGCGGCAGGAAATTCCGGTCGTTGCGAGGACTGTTTTCGTGAATGGTTTGGGCCACCAGGTCTTTGCCGGAACCGCTTTCGCCCAGCAGCAGAACGGTGGAGCGGGTGGGCGCCACCGTGGCTATCTGCTTGAGAAGATCCTGCATCACGGGGGAATCGCCCAGAATCCGGGTGGCGGCGCCGGCAAGGCTCCGGCCAGCCGGGTCCGATCCCCGGGCGCCGGAAGCCCGGCTCTCCAGGATCTGTCGCACCCGGTCCCGCAACTCGAACAAGTCCAGGGGCTTGAGGATGTAGTCGTCGGCCCCCAGTCTCATGGCCTCCACCGCGGTCTCCACCGTCCCATGGCCTGTCACCATCAGCACGCCGGCCTCCGGATTGACGGATCGAACCGCCCTCAGCACGTCCATGCCGGTCACCCGGGGCATCTTCAAGTCGGTGATGACCAGGTCGAAATGCTTGAACCGGTCCAGTTGAGCCACGGCGGCCCGGCCGTCCTCATAGGAATCCACCTGGTACCCCACTCTCCTGAGAGCCCGGGAGATCGCGGCCAGGCTCTCCCTCTCGTCGTCGATCACCGCAATGTGGTGCGTCCGATTCATTGAACAGGTCTCAGCCTCCGCCGCCAAACACTTCGAATCTCCATCAACACCAACATCCCCCAAAAAGGATAGTACTGCAACTTCAGGAAAAACGGGTCGCTCCGCCAGATTCCCAGGACAGACCAGTTGTTGAGAACCTCGTAGGACAGGACCGACAGGCCGGACAGCAGCAACCAGGCCGGGTTGGGGAAAAAGCAGAGAAAGGGAACGATCCAGACCAGGTACCAGGGGAAGAGCGTCGGGGAGACGAGCAGCACGGCGCCGGTCAACCAATAGAGCTGCCGCAGCCTGCAGATCCCCCGAACCCGGCAGACAATGAGCAGGATCAGAAGCCCGACCCCCAACAGGCCCTCCACCCAGATCTGAGAGAGCCCCTGGCCGCTCAGCCAGGAATGGAGGAA
The DNA here is from genome assembly GCA_022821775.1 of Acidobacteriota bacterium. GTDB lineage: Bacteria > Acidobacteriota > Terriglobia > Versatilivoradales > Versatilivoraceae > Versatilivorator. The sequence goes on along the minus strand of JAJECY010000295.1, from coordinate 3,819 downwards.
TCCGTTGAAACGCCACTGGTGGCGGTAGAGGCTCAAGCCCTCCAGAAGCCGGATTCCAGCGCCCAGGTAAGGCAGCAGCATCGCCAGCAGGAACCCTGCCAGCCATCCCCAGTAGCGGGCCGGAAGGCCCCTGAGGAAAGCGGGGGCCAGGAGCAGGGGATAGAGCTTGGATAGAACGGCAGCCGCCAGCACGCCCATGGCGGCTGCCCTGCTTCGAATCTGCAGCAGAAATAGCGCCCAGAGCAACAGTCCCACCACCAGCACATCGTGATGTCCATTCCAGGCCACTTCCACCACCACCAGCGGATTCCAGGCGTAGACCAGGACGCGGCCCAGCGGCCGGCCGCTCCGCCTCAAGAGGGCCAGTATGGCCGCGACCAGCCCGATCTCGACCCCCAGGAAGGCCAGCTTGAAGCCGGCAACGGAACCGAATCCGAGGTAGAAGAGAGCATGGACCATCTGGGCGAAGGGGGGATATACGGCGGAGACCCCCTTGTTGTTGACGGAGGTCCAGACAGCGTTTCGGTACTCCTCCAGTTCCGGCGATTGCGGGCTGTGTTCATAGGGATTGATCCCTTCCGTCTGCAGATAGCCTTCCCACAGGTAACGGTAGACATCGTCCGACAGCGCCGGCGCGGCCGGCAACAGCAGCAGCCTGAAGGCGAGGGCAAAGAAGAGTATGAGGGGCAGCTTGGCTTTCAAACTGCAGGGCGCTTGCAGTGACAGCCAAAAGGAGAGGAGATAGAGGAGGAACAGACCCAGGTAGAGGGTCGCCAACTCCGGAATTCTTTCCTGGACCGGCGCCGGGTAAGGCAGACTCCGGTAGAGGAACGCCGAAGTCAATCCGCAGGCCAGCAGGCCCCACAACGGCCACCAGGGGCGGGCTATCCGCCCGATCCCGTTCCTGAAAACCAGTTGATCTTTATTGGAGGCAAGAGTATAGTGCGAGGGATTTTGGGGTTTCCTGGTTGCGGCGGCAAACGTATCAAATTTCAGAAGCTCACCCTGCGAATCGAGATCCTGCGTCGGCCCAGCCTCCCGGCCTGTTCATCCTGGCCAAGCGCAAGTGGGGGAACCGAATGAATTTCGCCCCGGCAGCGCCTGCCTTTGAGCCTCAGGCAGCACTTGCGGCCGGCGCCTGAGCGTCGCCCCTCCTATCCCGCTAGATTAGGTTGATCCAGCCCCGTGTTCCACCTTGAGTATCCAGGACAGAGCATCATTCGGGATCTTCAGGCCCTCCTGTTTCCCTCGGGCCCCTACCGATCCTTTCTGGATGGGGTGCGAGCCCAGCACAGCCTGGACGCGTTCGATTTCACCATCCTGATTCCCTACTTTATCATACTGGGAATCCTGGCCATTTACGGGCTCCACCGCTACCAACTGGTCTACCTCTACTTCAGAAACAGGGATCGAAAGCCTCGACTCAAACAGACACTCGCCAAGCTCCCGGCGGTAACCGTCCAGCTTCCCATCTATAACGAGCTGTTTGTGGTGGAACGGTTGATCGAATCGGTGACCAGGCTGGACTACCCCCGGGATCTGCTGGAGATCCAGGTTCTGGACGATTCCAACGACGAGACCCGATTTCTGGCCCGGCAGTGCGTGGAACGCTTTCGCCAGGCCGGCTTCGACATTCACTACCTCCATCGACAAAATCGCCAGGGGTACAAGGCCGGGGCGCTGGAAGCCGGCTTGAAGGTGGCCAGGGGCGAATTCGTGGCCATCTTCGACGCCGACTTCGTGCCCGAGCCCTCCTTCCTGCGCAAGACCATCCACCATTTTGCCGACTCCAAAGTCGGAATGGTGCAGACCCGATGGGGGCACATCAACTCCGAATACAGCCTCCTCACCCGGACGGAAGCCATGATTCTGGATGGTCACTTCGTGATGGAGCACGGTGGCCGGCACCGTTCCGGGCTGTTCTTCAATTTCAACGGCACGGCCGGAATCTGGAGGCGCGAGGCCATCGAGAACGCGGGCGGGTGGCAGCACGACACCTTGACCGAGGATACCGACCTGAGCTACCGCGCCCAGCTTCAAGGCTGGAAATTCATCTATCTCCCCGACGTGGTCTGCCCCGCCGAACTGCCGGTTGAAATGAACGCGTTCAAGAGCCAGCAGTTCCGTTGGGCGAAAGGGCTGGTGCAAACAGGAATCAAGCTGCTCCCGACCATCTTCAGGAGTCGGCTGCCGCTGAGGGTCAAGATCGAAGCCGCCTTCCATTTCTCCGCCAACTGTTCCTACCCCCTGATGGTGATGTTCTCGCTGATCTTCCTGCCCGCCATGATCGTACGCTTCTATCAGGGCTGGTTTCAGATGCTCTTCATCGACTTGCCGCTCTTCATGCTGGCGACCATGTCGGTCTCTTCCTTTTACGCTCTCTCCCAGCGCGAGCTGGATGCCAGCGGCTGGGTGCAAAAGGTGAAGTACCTTCCCTTCCTCCTGTCGGTGGGTATCGGCCTGTCGGTAAGCAACTCCCTGGCGGTTCTGGAGGCTCTCGTCGGCAGAAAGACCGCCTTCCGCAGAACTCCCAAGCACTGCATTGCTTCGACCGGCGACGGCTTGGCCGCCAAACGCAAATACCGGGGGAAGATGGGCTTTACTCCCTTCCTGGAACTGGGGCTGGGCCTCTACTTCGCCTTCACCGTGTATTTCGCCTGGTCGAGCGGGAACTACTTCACGCTGCCCTTCCTGATGCTGTTTCTGGTGGGGTATGTCTTCACCGGCTTCATGTCCCTGTTTCAGGCCCCTCTGGCCCGTTTCCTGGACGCCCGGCGAGCACCGCTGCTGCCCAAGACGGCTTCCTGACAGAAAAACAGTGGTTAGTGATCAGTGGTCAGTGATCAGTGGTCAGTGGCAGGTTCTGAACGCAGGCCAGTGCATGGCGACCTGTTTGCGCTTCATGAACGACTGCGCCGAGAAAACAGGGTGCTGAACGTGTCGGTCAACCAACTGACCACTAGCCACTGATCACTGACCACTGTTCCCCTGACCGCGCCGCCGTTCCATACGACGGACCCGCCAACTCAGAGTAAAACAGGGGTGCTTCGGAGATGCGGTTCAACCTCTTCAGCCATCTGTGCCTTGCCGGCGCTCTTCTGCTGCTGTCGGAGTCGGGATCTCCCGCGGACTCCCAGTTACGGCAGGAGGCCCGGGCCAGGCGAATCGCCTACCTCCAGAGGGCGACGGAGGGAGTGACGCTCGTGTTCAACCGGCGCCACCGCGACCTGAACGAGTACGTTCCCGACAAGAACTTCTACTACCTGACCGGCTGCACCGAGCCGGGAGCCGTGCTCCTGTTGCTCCCCGGGGAGGACGGTCCTCGGGAAATCCTGTTCCTGGCCGGGCGGGACCCGAAACAGGAGCGCTGGACCGGACCCCGTATGGCCTCCGGCCGCGAGACGGCCCGCCGCCTGGGTATGCAGGAAGTCCTGAGTCTGGACCGGTTGCCGGATGCCTTGGCGCGACGAGCCCCTCCCAGGGACAAGGTCTACGCCAACCTTCCGACCGGCCCCCACCGGGAGGCCGCCGACAAGTGCTGCCCCGAACCCCGGGTTCGCTTGCGCCGCTGGCTGCCCCAGGCGGAAATCCTGGATTCCGGTCCCGATCTGGCCTTCCTTCGCATGACGAAATCGGAATGGGAGGTCGAAAAAATTCGCCGGGCTGTCGAGATCACCATTGCCGGCCATCGTAACGCCCTTCCCGCGATCGGTCCCGGTCGATTCGAATATGAAGTGGAGGCTGCCATCGAGTACCAGTTCCGCAGCCGGGGGGCCACCCGGCCCGCTTTCCCCTCCATTGTCGGATCGGGGCCCAACG
>JAJECY010000210.1 GCA_022821775.1 Acidobacteriota bacterium | reverse complement strand
TGAGACAGAGAAAAGTACAGCTTGGTAAAAACCTCCTGCGCGACGTCTTCTACCTCCTCCGGGGATCTCAGGATCTGATAGATCAGACCGAACACCCTTTGCTGGCAACTGCGGACCAGTTCTTCGAAGGCCTGCGCATCGCCTTGCTGGCTGCGTCGAACCAGTTCGGTCTGCGGCGTCATGGTCCCGGCGTTCCTGACCGCAGCCCGGCTGTTTGTGACATACGTTTACAACGAAGCCGCGGCTGCTTCGGTTTCTTTTTTTTGGTGGCATCCGGCCCTTTTCCGAGGCCGGCTCATGGAATGGGCCCAACTCCCGATTCCCGGTTCCGGATCCAGGGAATCCCCGATGGGAACCCAAGCCATCGGCGGAGGGGCCATTACAATTATGACGGTTCCGGAGAGGAACTGGAAGCGGCAGTGCCGGCGAGGATGGATTTCTCTTGACACCATACAGACGGATGTCTATGCTGACGTTTGTCTATGTCCAGGGCCGCGGGGCGGTTGCCGGCCTTCAGGAGGGCGCCTCATGAGAGCGTTGACCGAGAAGCAGCGCCGGGTGTACGACTATATTCAGGACTACTTCATCCGTCAGGGATTGCCGCCATCGGTGAGAGAGGTGGCCCAGGCGCTGGGAAAGTCAGCCCAGGCCATCCAGCAACACATCGAGGTCCTGCGGGCCAAGGGCTATCTGGACCACCAGCCTTCCAAGTCGCGAGCCAACGTGCCTCTGGCAGGTATCTCGGGGAGTGAGCGGGTGGTGGATCTGCCTCTGCTGGGACGCATCCAGGCCGGGCTCCCCATTCTGGCCGAGGAAAACCGGGAGGGCACGATACCTCTGCCGCGCGAATGGGTCGGGGACGAAACCGTATTTCTGCTCAAGGTGGAAGGGGACAGCATGATCGATGCTCACATTCTGCCGGCGGACATGGTGCTGGTTCGAAAACAGCCCATGGCCGAAAACGGGGAGATCGTGGTGGCTCGGGTCAACGGAGACGAGGCCACGCTGAAGCGTTTCTATCGATTGGACGGAAAGATTCGTCTGAAGCCGGAAAATCCCCGCTACCAGGTCATTGAGCTGGGGGCGGATGAGGTTGAGATCGTCGGGAAGGTGGTCGGAGTGTTCCGACGGTTCTGATATCCGCACCCGTGAGGGAACGGCAGGTGCATGCTCTGGTGGGGCTTTGGGAAATTTTTTTGACGACGGAAAGCCAGGAGGTTTCCATGGAACTGACACTGCCGGTGGAGACGGCTGAATGGCTGGACCGATTTCGAGAAAGGGTCCACAGAGAGCGTCGGATCCTTGGAATGCTGATTGCCTGGGGTTTTGCCGGCGCGGCCTTCGAGATTCACCGCGATATCGAAGCCCGGTTGAAGAGCATTCGGGAAACACAGGGGCGGTCGGTGGATTCACGGGTCCCAGGCGTTCCCGAACTTCTGGGACAGGAGATTCGACGGATTCTCCGCAGCCACTACCTGGAGAGTCTGGGTGTTCCCCGGGCTCGGCAGAGCCGCCGTTTTCTCCAGGGTGCCTACCTGAATGGGTTCGACAAGACGACCTCCCGTTTGATTCAACTCTATGGTCCGCATTGGAGAGAGTCGCCGGTCATCTCCGAGGACATGGAAGCAGCCTGATCGACGATGCCCGGAGTCCTGTCTCAGAGACGGCGTTGCCCTGTTTCCGAGATAGGACACCAAAAGGGCAGGTGCGAATCCATCCCGCCACCCGTGCGGCTCCCCGCGGTCGGTTTACCCACGGTCCGGTTCTGGCGTAAAATGGCGCCGGTCGAGCTCTCCTTCCTGTCCCGGCGCCGATGATCGAGTTGAGCCAACCCGCGCAATGCCTGTTCTGTCCCCAGAGGCGCAGGATCGCGCTGATCATGAAAATCGCGCTGGCTGTCGGCGCGGCTCTGATTGTCGGAGTTCTGCTCACGTTATGAAAGCGCCTGAGTATCGAGCCTTCAAGTCGTTTGCCGAGTTGGCTCGGATTCGTCCGCGATCTCCCAAGGCCGTCCCGAAAAAGCCCAAGGCCCCGGCCGGCCTGCCCGACACTCTCAGCGACGCCCAACTGTTTGCCCTGTCCATGCGGGATGTGGTTCCCTTGGGTTGGAGTGACATTCCATCCCGTCCGACTCCGGCACTGGAGATACCGGATCCCATCGACGACGAGGAAGAAGGGTTGCGCTTGCTGCAGGAGTTCGTCTCGGGGAAGGGGCGTTTCGACTTGACCATGAGTGGAGAATACCTGGAGGGGACGCCGCATCCCGAGGGCCGCCGCTGGATCGGCGGCCTCAGGAAGGGGCGTTTTTCGGTGCAGGCCCACCTCGATCTCCACGGACTGGTGGTCGCCGATGCCAGGAAGGCGTTCGAGGACTTTATCCATTCCAGCCTCAAGCGGGGCCACGGTTGTGTTCGCGTGGTTCACGGTCGGGGAAACCACTCGCGGGAGGGTCGGCCGACATTGAAGGACAAGCTGTCGAAATGGCTGGACACGCGGCGCATGAGCCGTTACGTCATCGCCTACGCGTCGGCTCGTCTTGCGGACGGTGGCGGCGGAGCCCTCTATATTCTCTTGCGGCGCCGCTGATTTGCCCGCGGGGCCGCCAGGTTCACCGGCTTCGTGACTCGAAACCCGATCCCGGTCGGGTTCACACCCCCATTCCGGCAGTTTCGGCCGGAAATTCTCTTGATTCCGGAGGTATTGCATGTCCAACCCACCACTGAGCAGCCGAACCATCCTGCAGGGCCGGGACCGAGCCCCCGCCCGGTCCTTCCTGAAGGGTATCGGGTATACCGACGAGGACTTGTCCAGGCCCATTGTCGGTATCGCCAACACCTGGATCGAGGCCATGCCCTGCAACTTCCACCTGCGGACTCTGGCGGTAAAGGTCAAGGAAGGGGTGCGGGCCGCCGGCGGAACCCCCATGGAGTTCAACACCATCGCCGTGAGCGACGGAATCACCATGGGCACCGAAGGAATGAAGGCCTCGCTGGTGAGCCGTGAAGTTGTGGCGGACTCCATCGAGCTGGTGGGGCGGGGCTACATGTTCGACGCCATGATCGCCCTGGTCGGTTGCGACAAGACCCTGCCGGGAGGGGCCATGGGGCTGATGCGGCTCAACGTGCCTTCGCTGTTGCTGTACGGTGGATCGATCGCCCCGGGGAAGTATCGGGGGAGGGACATCACCATCCAGGACGTCTTCGAAGCCGTAGGCGCCAACGCGGCGGGACGAATCAGCGATGCCGAGTTGTTGGAGATCGAGAACACGGCCTGTCCGGGGGCCGGCGCCTGCGGCGGCCAGTACACGGCCAATACCATGGCCACGGCCCTTGAATTCCTGGGCTTGTCTCCCATGGGTTCCTCCAGCGTGCCGGCCACCGACGCCCGCAAGGATGGGGTGGCGTTCGAGGCCGGAAAGCTGGTGATGGACCTGGTTCGGAGCGGCACCTGCCCCGGGGATTTGATTTCCCGTCAATCCTTCGACAACGCCATTGCCAGTGTGGCGGCCACGGGCGGATCCACCAACGCCGTCCTGCACTTCCTGGCGCTGGCCCGGGAAATGGGGGTGGATCTGGAGATCGACGACTTCGACACGATCAGTTCGCGGACACCCTTGATCGCCGACTTGAAGCCGGGAGGGCGGTTTGTGGCCGTGGACGTCGATCGGGCCGGCGGGGTGCCCGTGATCGCTCGCCGGCTGGTGGAGGGCGGGTTTGTGGACCCGGCTCAGAAGACCGTGACCGGCCGCACCCTGGGGGAGGCATGCCGCGACGCCAGCGAAACGCCGGGCCAGGAGGTGTTGCGCCCGCTGTCCAACCCGGTCAAGAACACGGGCGGACTGGTGATCCTGCACGGCAACCTTGCACCGGAAGGATGCGTGATCAAGGTGGCCGGCCACGAGAGGCTTTACCACCGCGGGCCGGCGCGCGTCTACGATCGGGAGGAGCCGGCCATGGAGGCCGTGACCCGTGGAGAGATCCGGGCGGGCGACGTGATGGTCATTCGCTACGAGGGTCCTCGCGGAGGACCGGGCATGAGGGAGATGCTGGGGGTTACGGCCGCCGTGGTGGGAGCAGGGCTGGGCGAGAGCGTGGCCCTGATCACCGACGGGCGATTCAGCGGCGCCACCCGAGGGCTGATGGCCGGCCACGTCGCACCCGAGGCGGCGCGCGGCGGCCCCATCGCGGCGGTACGCGAAGGGGACATGATCGTGGTGGACATCGAGAAGCGGCAATTGGATGTCGAGCTGTCCGAGGACGAGATTGGCCGGCGCCTCTCCCAATGGACCGAGCCCGATCCGCGATACACCTCAGGAGTGTTCGCCAAGTACATGGCTCTGGTCTCTTCGGCCTCTCAGGGAGCGGTCACCCGGCCCGGCGGCGGATAGAAGAAGATCCGTCCCGTCGCAGGGGACGCGGGGGCGAGCCCGCATTTCTCACCAGGGGGCATGATCATGGCGCAGGATTTTTTTCTCCAGCGCGTGCTCGCGACCGAAGAGCGTAGCGGTTTCTACGGTCGAGGGAGCATGTGCGCGCTGGAGGAAAAAAGACCAGCCAGGGC
>JAJECY010000061.1 GCA_022821775.1 Acidobacteriota bacterium | reverse complement strand
CCTGGTCCGCCACCTCGAACAGTCCCTTCTTGGAAGCGACAGCACTGGTAAAGGCGCCCTTGAGGTGTCCGAAGAGCGTGCTCTCCAACAGGTCGGCGGGAAGACTGCCGCTGTTCACAGTCACAAAGGCCTTCTTGGAGCGGCTGCTGTTGGCATGAATCGCCTTGGCGACAAGCTCCTTTCCGGTGCCGCTCTCTCCCTGAATCAGCACCGTGCTCCGGCTTTGAGCCACCTGGGTAACCAGGTCGAACACCTTCACCATCTGCTCGCTCTTGCCAACCATGTTGGCGAATCCCGACTGCTGCTTGAGAGCGCGCTTCAGCTCCCGGTTCTCATACTGAAGCTTGCGCTGTTGAATTCCGTTTCGGATATCCAACAGGAGCTTTTCGTTGTCCCAGGGCTTGGTGACATAGTCCACCGCTCCGGACTTGATGGCTCGCACCGCGTTTTCAATGGTGCCGAAAGCGGTGATCATGATGACGGCGGTTTCCGGGGAGGAACGGCCGATCTCCTCCAGGACCTCCAACCCGTTCTTGTCGGGCATCATCACGTCCAGGAGCACCAGGTCGAAGAGGTCGGACTCCACCTTCTTCAACCCAGCCAGACCGCCCTCGGCCAAGGCCACCTTGTAGTTGGCTTCGGACAGCAGAATCTCGAGACTCTCGCGAATCGCAGGTTCGTCGTCGACCACCAGAATGGATCCGGAGTGCTCAGACATTGGCCACCTTTCTGGCGGCGGGAAACTCCACGATGAACCGTGTGCCCTGACCCGGTTTGGAATTCACCGTGATGTTTCCCGAGTGCTCCTGAACGATCCCGTAGGTCACCGAAAGCCCCAACCCGGTGCCCCGGCCCATTTCCTTGGTGGTGAAGAAGGGATCGTAGATCTTCTGCAGGTGCTCCTCGGGGATTCCATTGCCCGTATCCTCGATCTCGACCCGGAACACGGAATCGGGCGTGGAGGTCCTGACCAGCAATTCTCCCCCGCCGGGCATGGCGTCCTTGGCATTGATGAACAGATTGAGAAACACCTGCTGCAGCTTTCCGGGGTTGCCGTGGACCCGGACGGGAGTGGAGCCCAGCTCCGCCTTCAAACGGATCTTGGCCGCCTTGAGTTGATGCTCCAACAGGGACAACGTTTCGGAAATGACGCCGTTGACCTCCAACTCCCGAAAGGCTGTGCCCTCGGTCCGGGAAAAGTTGAGCAGGCGGTTGGCAATCTCGGAGGCGCGTTTGGACTGCGCCACGATCTTCCCCATCATTTTCGCTTTGGGATCGTCCTCGCTCAACTGCTTGCCCAGCATCTGGCTGTAGGTGGAGATCACCGCCAGCGGGGTATTGACCTCGTGAGCCACACCGGCGGCCAACAACCCCATCGAGGTCAATTTCTCGGATTGCGCCAGTTGATCTTCCATCTGAACCCGCTCGGTGTTGTCGTCCAGAATGATGATCCGACCGGTGACCCCGCGATCCTTGTCCATGAGAGGGGTGACGGTGGCGTCGACCACGCGCAGGTCCCCGCCAATCTTGAGTCGGCACTTGTAGAGACGGAAGACCTCGGAATGTCCCGAAGGGTCGGGCCCCATTCGCATCCGCATCTCCCGGACCAGGTTCTCCGGGAGCACCTCGGAAACCCCCTTGCCGATGACCTGATCCTTGGGCACCCCCATCAGGGACTCCATCTGAGGATTCCAACTCTCGATCCGCTCCTCCAGATCCACGACCACCACCCCGACGCTGATGGACTCTACGATGCTCTCACTGTATTCCTTGAGCTGCCGGAGCTCTACCGCCTTCTGGTGTACCGAGGAGTACAGCCGGGAATTTTCCAGGGCGATGGCCACATAGCCGGCGATGGTTTGCAGAAGTTCCACATCCTCGCTGGTGAGCAAGTCGCCTCGATCGGTCCGCCCCAGCCCCAGGTAGGCAATGGTCTCCCCTTTGGCGACACAGGGAAGATAGTAGTGCAACCCCAGTTGCTCCAGAGCTTCACGATGTTCTGGCCTCTCCGCCATGAGACTCCTGAGGTCCTCGTAAAACAGAAAGCCCTTGGCCAGGGAGGGATTCCGGGGATGCAGATAGCCCAGGTCCAAACCGTGGGGCTCTCTCGGCATGCCTACCGACTTGGCCAGGCGGAACTGCTGGGAGCGGCCTTCCTCCCCCAGAAAAACGGCCACCTTGTCCACCGAAAGAGTCGTGCTGATCTTTTCGGTCACCGACTCCAGCAGCCGGGAGACATTCACCTCCGAGCCGAGTTTCTTCCCGAACTCGATCAGGGTCTGCCGGTAGTCGTATCGGTCCCGGTAGAAGTACTGGTCCACCTTGGACTGAATCCAGTTGCGCAAGGGGACGAAGGCGAATCCCGCCACCACCACCGAGATCACGGCGTACCAATTGATGGACTGGGCTCCAGCCGCGTGGAACACCTGACTGACGATGGCGAGCAGTCCCAGGTAGAAGCCCACGTTGGCCAACGAAGCCAGAGTCGAAGCCATCCCCTTCTTGAAGATGATGTCCACATCCATCAGGCGGAACTTGATGATGGCGTACCCGAAGGTCAGCGGGATCAGCACCAGCGGCAGCACCGTGATCTCCATCCAGACCGTGGGAAGGACTCCCATCCAGTAGGGAACGGCATAGACCAGGAAGAAGGGCAGGGTTCCGACCACGGTTCCCATCACGATCCACTTCATCTGCTGCCTCAGGATCTGGTTGGTGCTGGCCCAGTAGGTGTGAGCCAGGGCCAACATCCCCAGGACGAACAGACCGGCGAAATGGAGCATGTGAAGCTGATCCAGCAGAATCCGTGTCCTCAAGGGCGCCTCGACCAGCAACAGGTTCAAGACGAACAGCACCTGAATCCCAAGCAGCAGCAGAGCCGGCAGGTAGAGGACAACTTTGAGTGGGGCGTAACGCTCCAGGAACGACTTGGGATGAGGAAAACTCAGACAGAAGTGGAGGAACAGCGGCGGCAGGAACAGCAGGCAAACGGCGTCCAGCCAATAGACACTCCAATCGAAGACGTTCAGCCTCCCGGTGTAGGAAAACGCAAAGACCCCGAAAGAGGCCAGGCAGATGGTGTAGAAGTGCAATGCCCCTTTGGCTTGCCATCTCCGCAGAAAGATAAAGACACCGATGAGAAGATAGAGGAAGCCGACCGATTCCAGAAATCCCTTCAGGCGAAGATTGGTCGGCTGGGGACTGATCACCAGCGTGGTGTCGTAGCCGGCTCCCGAGCGGGTCAGGGAGTACTGCACTTTCGACCACACTCCCAGTTGATCCAGTTCCTCCGAAACCTGGGTGGCCCGGGTGATCGGCCTGTCGTTGATGGCCACCAGCACGTCGCCCTTGCGAATGCCCGCCCTGTCGGCGGCGCCCCCCTCTTCCACGATGAAGGCTTCTACGCCGCGAGAGGTCCTGATCCACCCGCTCCCGTCATCCGGTGTGACGTGCTGCCGCTTCTGGCGGATATTCTGGATGCCGATCACCGCCAGGCACGCGGTGAGAAGAACGATCAGAGTCGTCTTGAAGCCGAAATTGGCAACCATTGCCTTGCTCCAGGACAAACGCGGGGGCGCTAGAACTTGAGTCGGATGCCACCCCGCAATGAACGGGGGGTTTGGAGGAATTCGGAGTGTCTTGACTCAACGGCAGCGTCGGTAAAGTCGAACCGATGCTGATCGAAGAGGTTGTGGACATCGAGCTGCGCTTCCAGCTCTCCCGGAATAAACCGCCCTACGTAGGGTATGGACTGAGTCACCATGAGACTCAGACCGGGCGCGGAACTCTCGAAGTACTCCTGATAGGGATCGATGACGGTGAGTGAAACGCCCGAGATATACCGGTAGGTCGCAGCCACTCGTGTCCCGGAGGAATTCGCCTGCGCTTTCAACCGGGCCACCATCACGTGGTAGTTCCTTGGCGTCAGGCCGAATGCGCCGGGCCCCCACTGCGTCCCTCCGCCAAAGGTATACCCCAGGTCCGTGTGAACACCGTGCCCCAGCGGACGCCCGTAGGCGACCCGAATGCCCGTGGAGGAGGCCGGGACGATTCTCCGCGACCCGGCTGCCGCCCAGACCCTGCCCGGAGAGAACTCATCCGAATAGACCCCCACGGCCAACAGCGATCCGTTGCCGAGTTCCTGGTCCACCGTCATTTCCGTATGGGTGGCTTCGGTTTGACCCAGGCGCATCTTGCTCCCGAACGGGTGCAGGAAGGGAGATGAGAAGGAAAGCTCGCCTCCGGAATCGGTCGGCACCGTGCGATGGAGCCGCGGCATGGACTTGGTGCGAATGAACGCCACCTGGTAGGCGGGATGGGGCCTCATTCTCAAACCCCAGCGCGGCCGCACCCGTCGGGCCTTCACCGAGGGATCGGTGGCCTGAATCTCCACCCCGTAGATTGCCGAGATCATCTCGGAAATGGCCACCTCGTCCTCGAAGTCCAGGTTGAAGAGGTTGAGCCGCTGAAGGTGGCCTTTTTCGGATGGAACCTGCCGGTCCAAATAGGGGAAGCTGCCCAGGCTCACCCGCAGCGACGGACTGTGCCCCTTCAGGTTATTCCACCGGATCAGCGAATCCAGCTCGGTGTAGCCGCTCTCGGAAACCGTCCCGGCCATCAGCCAGCGGGAGTTCGAATCGAGGTCCTTCACGAAGACGAACTCGGTAAAGGCCCCACCCAGGTCCAGCAGGTCCGGATCGGCGGAATAGGCGGTGGAGTAGACGTGAACCGAGCCGCGCCACCCCTGGTCGGCCGAAGCCGCCGATCGAGGCGATTCCAGGTCGAGCTCCAGGTCGGCAGGCCGGCCGGTCCCTTGGAATCGTAAAATCGGTCGGGTGGAAGAGGCCACCCTCAACACCGAACCGATGTCCTCTTGAGGGGCAGAGGCACGATCGCCCGGCGCCCCGGGGGAAAGGGTCTGAAGATAGAGATTCTGCAAGCTGAGGTTCAGGCGTTCCATCTTGCCGGCCACCACCTCGATTCCCGACTTCAACATGGGCAGATAGCTGGCCAGGGTGACGCTGAGAGCGTAGGAACCGGGCAAGAGATCCTTGATCTCAAAATGACCGAATCCGTCGGTGGTGACCCTCTGAACCACTTGCGGGTTGAACGTTCCCTGCAGCACCGTAACCAGCACGCCTCCGAGCGGTGTCCCCCGCGAGTCCTTGACGAACCCGGAGATGTATCCGCGGTCGTCTTGCGGCGCCGCCTGGGCGTGCAGGATCCCTCCAACCAGCAGGGCAATGAGCAGCACGACATTTATGTGGCCGATTCGCATCGAGCGTTTCCTCGTATTCATTCTTCCGAACCCATGACGCTCCGGGGGGTAAACCCGCATGTCTTACCGGAGGGCGCGCCCAGCGCCGTCCAACTCCGCAAGCCGCCACCATCAGTACGAATAAGGTTGAACATTAGAGGCCTTTCATAGTGTTTCCAGCGGCCCGGTGAGACATGCGGGTTTAATGCACCTCGAAGCGTCCGACCTGGACGACCGAGCGGTCGGACAACTTGTCGGTCACCTTGACCTCCAGGTGGTAGCGGCCGGGTTGCAGGGGCTTGAGCGAAACCTTCCTGGCGAGAGTCATCTGCCGGGAAGCCCCCACCAGCTCCTGCTGATCCTCCTGTAACCGCGCGATTTCCTCTTTATCTCTTCTGAAACGGTACTCTATGACAGCCGATGGCCGCATCGTCTCCTGGTCCAGGGTCAAGTTGTAAACCTGGAAGTAGATCCCCAGGCTCTGTTCCCGATTGAACCGCTCGCTCACATTGGGATGGACCTTGGTTTCCCCGATCACGAACATTCCCCGCCCCACCTGCCGGTCGGGAAGTTTCTCGATGCGGTCGGCCAGGATGAGACTGCTGGTGGCCAGCCGGTCGTCCTGATACTTGGGCACCACGATACCGACGTACTCCGTCCCCACGTTGCCGCTCTGCAGGTCCTTGAGGACCAACTCCAGCTTGTAGCGGCCGGAACGCAAGGGCACGGAACGCTGATAGAGGGATTTCCCGGCAAGGGCCTTCTTGAACAGGGAGTTCGGAACGTCCTTGACGACCGAATCCTCGAAGACCTGAACCACCCGCCCCGTGATGGTGGACACCCTGCCGAAGATGTTGACCTGAGCCCGGCGAACTCCCTCCTGGTCCTTGAAGGTCATATCCTCGTGGAGCAGCTCGATGGTGATGGCCGTCAGCACGGTATCTTCGGTGATCCTCAGAAAGTCGGTTCGGGAGTTGAAGGGGAGCAGGTTGTAGGAAATCTTGGTGTTGACCACGGCCTCCAGGTCGGTGAACTTGACCTTGGGGGGGCGTTGCAGGGCCGCATATTGGGAGAGGCGCTCGAATTGATTGTACCGCCGGCTCCGGCCGCCGGGGGAGGCGCCCAGTGCCATCCCGGAAGGATCGGTGAAGCGGTCCGCCTTGCTGGCCATTCCCATGCTCTCCATGGTGGTCAGCCCGGCGTTGGGGACATACAGCAAGGCGTCCTTCTCGGAGGGATCCATGGTCATGCGGTATTCGCCGGTCATGGTGGGGTCGACGAATTCGATCAGCACCTCATTGCCCAGGTCCGGTCCCTCCAGGTGGCGGTAGCGCCAGATTTCGAAGGGGTAGGTGCTGGTGATTCCCCCGCCTTCGTCAATGGGACGGGCGTAGCGCCCGCCGCCCGCATGGGACTCGATTTCGTCGGGAGGACCGAAGGTTATGTAGATCCGCCCCCGATCCGTCAACCACCCCGGGGTCCCGGACGAAAACCGCTCGTTGGCATAGGCGATGCGCCGGTAATGCTCATCCCTGGCCTCGTTCACGACCGTATCGGGATTGGGATCCCGCCTCAACCAGAACTGTTCGATGAACTGGTACCTTTCATCGTCGGTGGTCAACTGCCGGAAGGCTCTCTTTTCTTCCTCCGTAATGATGTAACGGGCGTCTTCACGAATCCACTTCTTGAGATAGCGATCCGAGGTTTCCCGCTTGAGGGACTTCTCCCGCTGCCCTTCCTCCTGGGCCGCCTCCCCAGGGAGTCGACCCGCAATCAGAACCGCGGCCACCCAGCAGAAGAGGATGAACCGGCTTGGCTTGCGCACTCTCACGGACAGTCCTCTCAGTCCACGTGGCATAGGTCGGATTGGGGCATTGGAAAGTGGACTGGAATCTAATTGATTATAGACCGCAACCGATCAAACCGACAAAAAGCCCCGAGCTCCTACCCGGTTAGACCGGAAAACAACACCGCATAGCCGGTCGATTGCCCGGAAAGCATCGCCCCAACGGGCGT
>JAJECY010000174.1 GCA_022821775.1 Acidobacteriota bacterium | reverse complement strand
GGGCGAAGCCCCACCCGGGAACGCGGGCGTCCCGCCCGCATCCTTATTCCTGGCTGGAGGTCGCGGAGCGTCAGCGCGACGTTGCCGGCAGGCAGCCACCCTGCCGCCCGATCCAGCAAGGAGCTGTTTGCAGGCCTCAAGAATCACTCCCCCCTTGAGGGGGAGTCGGCGAGAGGGCGAAGCCCGCTTTCGAGCCGGTGGGGGGCCGACGCGGCGTCCCATAAGTGAAAATGGGCGACTCGACCGGAGCCGGGAATACGGCGACGGCCAACTTCAATGACACACCCGTCGAAAAGAAACCCCACCGGATTCACCCTTCTCGAGATGCTGGTGGTGATGGTGCTGATCGGCATCATCACCGCCGTGGCCGTGCCGGTGGCCGGAGCCGGCATCCAGACCCTGCGCCTGCAGAGCGGCGCCCGCCATGTGGCCGCCGCCCTGAGGCTGGCCCGCGGCCGGGCCATTCGCAGCCAGGAGATCCACCTGGTCAGCCTCGACCGGGAACGGAGCCGGGTGACCGTGGCCAGCGGGGACCTCCGGTTCCAGCGCTCCTTCCAGCTCCCGCCGGGCGTCCGCCTCCAGGAAGCGCTGCTGCTGGACGGGACCCCGCCCCGCCCGGGCCGCCCCGCGCCCCAGCAGACCGACTTCTACTTCGCTCCCAGCGGCCTCTCCCAGGCCCTGGAAATCCGGCTGGTCAACGCCCGCGGCCGCTCGCTCAGAGTGGTGCAAAAAGCCTTCAGCCGCTCCCCCCGCATCCTGCCGGCTCCGCCCGACGACCAGTAGCCGCCCCCCCACCGCATCAGCCTTCGCCATTCGGCTCCGACTCCCCCTCAAGGGGGGAGTAATAGACAAGGGCGAAGCCCCACCCGGATAAACAAGGGCGAAGCCCCACCCGGGAACGCGGGCGTCCCGCCCGCAACCTTATTCCTAACTGAAGGTCACGAAGCGTCAGCGGGACTTCTCAGTCAAGCAACCCCCCTCCCGGCGTGAACCACAATGGCAACGCCCAAGGAGACCCCCGCCACCGTCCCAAGTCGATGCGAATGCGGCGATGGCCAACGCTCTGCCAGGCCAATGCGCAGGCGTCCCGCCCGCCCTCCCGGGTAGGCATCAACCCACCTCATATTCGTGTTCATTCGTGTCCATTCGCGTCCATTCGTGGTCCGCCCTTGTTTCTCGACGCCTCTTTCGACTTTTTCCCGATCCAAACAATCTAAGGGAAAGGGAAAGAGATGATCGCCAAAGCCCGAAAACCCGCTCCCAACCCCACCCAGCCCGTCCCCCGCTCCAAGGGCGCAACCGCCCCCGGTTTTACCCTGATGGAAGTCCTGGTGGCCGTAACCATCCTGGGGATCGGCTTCGTGGCTCTGTTCGGCGTGCTGTCGGGCACGCTGGGCACCGTTACCCGCATCGAGGACCGCGAAACGCTGGTCCGCACCTCCCAGATGAAGCTCAACGAGATCTGCCTGGCTCTCAGGCAGGGCAGGGAACCGCCCGCCCGCTCGGGGAGGTTCGGCGGCAAGTACCGCTGGCAGGCCGAGATCGAATCGGCCGGAGCCGACGAGGAAGAAGGCCCCCGGAGGGCCTACCGGCTGGCCCGGGTCCGGCTTCAGGTCACCTGGCCGGGCAGCCAGGCCGAGAACCGCTACTCATTGGAGACCATGACCTGGGTCCCCGTCCCCCGCGAGCAATGACCGTCTCTCTACGAACGGCAAAGGGAAAGGAAAAAGAGAAAACCACGAAGACACACGAAGGACCACGAAGACACACGAAGCGGGACGTACCTGCGGTAAGGGCCCGCCCTGCCGCTGAAGGGGTTATTGGCATCGATGCACAGGATGCACAGGATTTTTTCAGGAAAAGGCTGTCTCGCAATCCCAAGCATCTGCAAACCCGTACCGGATCACCGCCCGAGCCGGCTCTTGGTGCAACAACCTATCGTGCTGTTAATCCTGTGCATCCTGTGCATCGATGTTAAAAAAAACGATTTCCCGGCGCCGCGTGCCGTTGAAGCACCTCCGTTTCGCTTCGTGTGTCTTCGTGGTCCTTCGTGTGACTTCGTGGATATCTTTTTTCATTCGTGCCTATTCGTGTCCATTCGTGGTTCGCCTTTATTTCTTGCCCCCTCTTTCGACTTTTTCCCCGTTCAAGCGCTCTAGATGATGGAGACAGAAGGAAAGAGATGCCGACCGTAGTCCAAAACCCCACTTTCAGGCCCGCCGCCCCCGGCTTTACCCTCATGGAACTCCTGGTGAGCTTCACCCTCATCGGCCTCGTCGCCGTCTTCATCCACCTGGGCTACAGCGTGGGGCTCAGCGCCCGCGAGAAGGCCGAGGCCTCCCTGGAGGACTTCCAGAACGCCCAGGCCTCCCTCGACGTCCTCAGCCGCCAGGTCGCCTCCATGGTGCCCTACGTCACCCGGCAGGAGCACGAGGACCGGACGGTGCCGGTGCTGCTCTTCCAGGCCACCCGCCGGAGCCTGGGCTTCGTCACCACCTGGTCGGCCGCCTCGGGCTTCGCCGGCGGCCTGCGCTTCGTGCAGATCTTCGTGGCCGAGGCCGACCCCAACACCGCCGACGACTCCACCCCCGGCCGCCGCCTGCTGCTCAACGAGCGCCCGCTCCCCCCCGAGCAACGCCTGCGGGGCGCCGTCATCCGGGGCGTCCGCAAGACCGAAGACAACCGCTACCTGGCCGAGCTGGCCCGGCCCCGCCCCGGCCCCCGTTCCCTCACCCTGATCGAGGGACTGGCGTCGGCAACCTTCCGCACCCGGGCCCGTCCGGAAGGAGAGGGGTTCCCGCTCGACTCCCGGATCAACCCGCGCCGCTTCCAAGCCGGATTCCGGCAGGTCTTCCGGCAGCAGATCCCGGCCGGCATCCAGCTCAGCCTGCGCTGGAACAACCAGGGCCCCTGGGGCTCCAGGACCTTCGACCTGGCCGTGCCCGTGGGGGGGCACTGAGGGCCCATAATGAGGGCCCATATAGATAAGGTGAACCGGACTTGAGAAGACCCGACGCAATCACAACGGACTCCGAAGCCACCAGGCCGCTTTCCGACCCTCGCGGCGTGGTCCTCATCACCGTCCTCTGGATCATGGTGGGGCTCTCCCTGCTGGCCCTCACCCTGGCGGCCACCGTCCGCACCGAGGCCACCCTGGCCCGGGCCTCGGGCGAGGCCGAGCAGGCCTACTTCTTCGCCCGGGGGGCGCTGGAAGCCGTGCTCTACCGCATGGCCTACCCCGACCCCGACCCGGAAAGGCAGCAGGCCTTCTTCCCCTATGCCGGCGGGATGAACCACTACCGGCTCCGCGGCCGGGACCTGCGCTGCCACGTGGCCGTCATGGACGAAGCCGGCAAGCTCGACCTCAACACCGCCCCCCCCGAGATCCTGGAGCGCCTGCTGAGGATGGTGGGTGCCAACTCCTTCCGGGCCGAGTCCCTGGCCGCGGCCCTGGACAACTGGCGCAATCCCGACCCCGGCGACGGGGCCGCCGCAAGCGGCCGCCGCCGCTTCCGCTTCGTGGAAGAGCTGCTGCAGGTCCCCGGCTTCGACCGCGAGCTGCTCTACGGCCGTCCCCGGCGGCAGCGGGACGGGCGCACCGTCTTCCAGCGGGGCCTGATGGACTTCCTCACGGTCTACACCGCCAGCCCCCGGGTCAACGTGAACTACGCCGCCCCCGAGGTCCTGGCGGCCCTGCCGGGCATGAGCCGGGACGAAGCCCGCTCCCTGGTGGCCGCCCGCGCCCGCCGACTACTGGAAGGCTCCGACCTCTCCGGCCGCACCCCGGCCGAGGCCCTCCCCTTTCTGACCACCGAGCCCTCGCTCACCTTCAGCCTGACGGCCACCGCCTGGCTGGAGGGAAGCTCGACCCGCAGGAGCCTCAGGGTGGTGGCCCGCAGGGACCCGCGGTCCAGGCTGGGACACCAGCGGCTTGTCTGGTACGACCAGTACTGGCCCTCGCCCCGGGTCCGCAGGTTCTCGGCCCCGGCCTCCGCCTCCGGCCCCGACGCCCGCCGATCGGCCCGCGCGCCCCTGAAAGGAGACCCATGGACCTCCTGAGCCCCGGCGCCGTCCTCAAGCAGCTCTCCCTGGGCGTGGCCTTCGGCCCCGACGCCCTCCACCTGAGCCTGCTCTCTTCCCAATGGGAGCGGGTGCGCCAGGTGGACGCCGAGACCATCGAGGGCTTCCAGGCCATGGCCCCCGACCAGCGCCGCCACCGCGTGCAGTCCTTCCTGCAGCGGAACCGGGCCGACCAATGCAGCGTGGTGCTGGCCCTGCCGCGCCGCGAGGTGCTGCTGCGCCAACTGGACCTCCCGGTGGAGGCCCGCGACAACCTGGCCAAGGTGGTGGACTACCAACTGGTCAACCTGCTGCCCTCCGAGGAGCAGGCGGTGGCCACCGACACCCTGGCCGTGCGGGAGGAGTCGGACCCGCCCCGGCTGCGGGTCACCCTCTTCGTGGTGCTGCGGTCCACCCTGGGAAGCCACCTGGACTCCTGCCGGGAGCTGGGCCTCGCCCCCGACCGCATCCTGCCGGCGGCGGTGGCCCTGGCCGAATACCAGCGGGCCAACGCGACCGGAGCGGCGGCCGCCCCCGGCCTGGTGCTCCGGCTCGACCCGCCCCGCGGCGAGCTGGCCGGGCTGGTCGATGGCCGACTCAAGCTCTGCAAGGAATTCCGCTACGACCCCTCCACCCTGGAAGAGTCGCTGGAAAGCGAACTGGAGCTCTTTCGGGGAGAGGCCGGCCTGGGCGAGGAAGTGCCCATCAAGCTCTTCCTGGCGGGCGACGGCCAGGCGCTGGGGGGTGCGGAGGAACGGCTGCCGGTGCGGACTCTCTCCCCGCCCCGGCCCGCCGTCTCCTCCCGCCCCCCGGTCCGCCCCTCCGCCGCCGAGTGGCCGGCCCTGGCGGCGGCCTTTAGCGGCTTCAGGCGCAAGGACGCCCTGGCGGTCAACCTGCTGCCCGCCGAGCAGCGCCCCCGCAAGTCCCGCGGCGAACGGGTTTCCACCTACGCCCTGGCGGGCCTGAACGCCCTGCTGCTGCTGGGGCTGCTGCTGCAGGGGCCGGTGCAGCAGCGGGCCCTCTCCCAGCGCATGAGCCGCGAGCGCGAACGGCTGGAGCCGGCGGTGAGCGCCTTCCGCAAGGTGGAGGCCGAACGCAACCTCTGGCGGGACCGGGCCGGCCTGCTCGAAAGGCACCGCAACCGAAATGCCCACCTGCTGGCCGCCCTGGCCGACCTCTCCCTCATCCTGCCCCGCGACTCCATGGTGAGGCTCTTCAACCTGGAGGACGGGGTGGTCCGGCTTCAGGGAACCTCCGGGCAGGCCGCGTCGCTGCCCAGGATCCTGGAAGACTCGCGCTACTTGAAGGAAGTGGAGCTGGTCTCGGGCATCACCAGGGATTCCAAGGGGAGAGAGAGCTACCACATCCAGGCCCGCCTGGAAGACCCGCTCCCCCTGGCAGGCAACCCCGGGCCGCCCGGACCGGCCGATGCCGGCAGCCAACCCCCGCGGCCGCCCACGGCTGATCCCGCTCCGGCGGACGCCTCGCAGGCGCCGGCGGAAGGCGCGCCCCCGCCGGCATCGGAGAGCGCTCCCCAGGAGGCGGCCCCATGACCCGGCTCTCTCTTCGCGAGCGGAAACTCCTCACCTGGGTCGGCGTGGCCCTGGCCCTCTACCTGCTGCTGGAATTCGCGGTCCTGCCCTGGTGGGACACCCTGGGCGAGACCCGGGCCGCCGCCGAGATCCAGGCCAGGCGGGTGCGCAACTACCGGCGGATTCTGCAGCAGCAGGACCACACCCGAGCCGAGCTGGCCCGCCTTCGCCAACGCACCGCATCCCTGGAGCAGGGGCTGCTCGACAGCGCCGGAGACGCCCTGGCGGGAGCCGAGATCCAGGGCCTGGTGCGGGACATCGCGGCCGACCGGGGATTGACCATACGGAACAGCGACCTGGAGCCGGCCGAACAGATCAGTCCCCGCTACAGCAAGGTGTCCACCCGCATCAGCCTGAGCGGGGGCATCCACCAATGGGCGGATTTCGTGCACGCCATGGGTGCGGGTCCCAAGATCCTCTTCGTGGAAGACCTGCGGATCGTCCCCGTCCGCGCCGCTGATCCCAAGAACAAGGACATCCGGGTGACGCTTTCGGTCTCGGCGCTGAAGCGGGTCCAGCCGGAGGCAACCGGCGATTCGCCGGCCGGCGCGGGAGCGGGCGCCGCCGGCCGCGGGAGGGGAACGCCGTGAAGAGAAACCTGGTCTTGCTGAACATCGCGCTGCTGGCCACTGCCGGCCTGCTGGCCTGGACCCTGCTGGGGCAGTGGCGTCAATTCGAGGCCGAGCATGGCCTGGATCGGCCCAGTCCCGGTTCGCAAGAGACTGCCGCTGCTTCGAGGGGACCGGTGCCGCCCACCTTCGCCGCCAGCTTCGCGGCCATCGTGGACCATCACCTCTTCAACCTGGACCGCAGCAACGACCTTCCCGAGGAGCTTTCGGAGGGTCCTCAAGTGGACCTGCCCCCGGCGCCGGTCCTGATGGGCATGATGGGGATCGGCGGGGAAGAAGTGGCCCTCATGGTTTCCGGCGGCTCCGGCAGCTCGGGCGGCCTCTACCGCCGCCTCAAGGTGGGGGAGGTGCTGGACGGCTACACCCTGGTGCGCATCGAGACCGATCGGGTGGTCATGACCACCGGGGACAGGGAAGTCAGGGTCGGCATGGAGCGGCGAACCCGGAGACCCGGGAGGACGGCCCGGACCTCCGCCCCCACCCCATCCTCCGCGTCCAGCACCACCGGCGTGGGCGCCGGGAGACGTTCCGGAAACCGGCGGCGGGGAACATCCAGTCGGCGTTCGGCCCGCTCGGCGCGCCAACGCGCCACCAGTCTCATGAAGACGCCGGTCGGGACGGTCAGGGACGGCAAGCGCCTGGTCGAACAGCAGACGCCCTTCGGCCCGGTCAGGGTCTGGGTGGAGGAAAAATCGAAATAACCCCTTCCCCGGGAGCACTCCAGCACCGGGGCGGGCGGAGCCCGAGGAGTCACATCATGGTTCGAATCGCATCATCTTCAACGGGTCGCGTCCCGGCCCTGGCGCTGCTGCTCGGTCTGGGCGTCCTGGCGCCCCTGGCGGCCCTGGCCCAAGAAGACCCGCCCGCCGACTCCCCCCGGGCCTCGCAGGCGCAGCAAGAGGACTCCAAGGCGAAGGACTCCGATCCCGAGGCCGCCGAACCCGAACAGGAGTTCGATCTGATCCAGACGCCCTTCGGCGTCATCCGCCAGCCAAAGGCCCGAACCCGCCCCGCCGCCTCCCAGGCCGCTCCCGCCCAGGTCGAAGCCCAGGCGGACCCGCCTCCCTCCGACGAGGCCGCCGCGCCGGCGCCGGAGACGGCTCCCGATCCGGCGCCTCCCGCGTCTCAGCAAACCCCGGGACCAACCGGACCCAACAGCCGCTTCCGCTTCAACTGCGTGGACTGCGACCTGCTGGAGTTCATCCGCAACATCGCCAACGAGCTCAAGCTGAACTACATCGTCGAACCCAACGTGCAGGGAGTGGTCAACATCCTCACCTACGGCGAGATGCGGCGCGCCGACCTCATGACGCTGCTCGAGACCGTCCTCGAAATCAACGGCGCCGCCATGGTCAAGACGGGGCCGGTATACCGCATCCTTGCCAGCCCCAATGCCAAGCAACTGCCCCTGGGCATCCGGCGTGACCCGGCAGCCGCCTCCGCGCCCGCGGAGAGCAGCCGGGTGCTTCAGATCCTGCCCGTCAACTTCGTGCCGGCCGCCGACATGGCCGAGCTGCTCACTCCCTTCCTCTCGCAGGGGGCGGACATCACCTACCACGGGGCGGCCAACTTTCTCATCGTCACCGACACTCCCGCCAACATCGGCAAGCTGCTGGAGCTGGTCGGGATCTTCGACTCGGCGGTGTTCGGCGGCAAGCGCGTTCGCGTCTATGCCCTGGAGAACACCCGGGCCACCAGCCTGGCCCTGGAGCTGGAGATCATCTTCGCCGGCTACGCCGGGACCGAGCAGTCTCCCATCCGCTTCCTTTCCATTCCGCGCCTGAACTCTGTTCTGGTGATCAGTCCCAATTCGGGCAGCTTCGAGGAGGTCGACCGCTGGATCGCCCGGCTGGACCAGGCCGGCCAGAACCGGGAAATCCGCAACTTCTTCGTCAAGATCCAGAACGGCGACGCCGTTTCCATCGCCGGTGTGCTGCAGAAGATCTATGGAGCGGGCGCCCGCGAGAGGGAGCAGGAGTTTCTCCCTTCCGATGAGGGCAGCGCGACCGACATGCTGCAGGCCGCTGCCGAGGCCGAGGACCGGAGGGGCGAGATCATTCAGGGCGAAATCAAGATCGTGGCCGACGAGCAGAACAACGCCCTCATCGTCCAGTGCAGCCCCCAGGACTTCGAGATCATCGAGGAGACCATCCGGGAACTGGACCGCGTTCCCCGCCAGGTCCTGATCAAGGTCAAGATCTACGAGGTCGTGCTCGACAACGAGCTCTCCATGGGTGTCTCGGCCTTTCTGCAGGACCGCAACAAGCCGGCGGTCTCCAGCCCGTCGGTCACCACCGCAAGCTACGGAACCGGTGGGGGCGGGTCCGGGGCCCTCAACCTGGCCACCAGGGCCCTGCTGGGCGACACCCGCGAGCTGGTAGCCTTCCTCAACACCCAGGAGACCCGTAACCGCTCCCGGGTGCTTTCGGCCCCCAGCGTCATCGCCTCCGACAACATCGCCGCCAACATCCAGGTGGGGTCCCAGATCCCCATCCTGACCTCCCAGGGGGTGATTCCCGGCGGGACCGGCAGCAGCAGCCTCTTCTCCAACACCATCCGCAGCCGCAACACCGGGGTCATTCTCAACGTCACCCCGCGAATCAACGCCGGGGGCTGGGTCACCCTGGCGGTCCAGCAGGAGGTGAGCAGCCCCGGGGCTCCTCCCACCGGCGGCATCCAGTCCCCCACCATCAACATCCGCTCGGTGGAAACCCAGGTGACCATCAAGAACGGTCAGACCATCGCCATCGGGGGCATCATCTCCGACACCAACGGCTTTTCCAGGAACGGGCTTCCCGTCCTGAGCCGCATCCCGGGACTGGGCTTTCTGTTCGGAAACACCACCCGCAAGAAGTCCCGCACCGAGCTCATCGCCCTCATCACCCCCCACGTCATCGAAGACATCGACCAGGCCGCCGACCTCACCGAAGAGCTCAAGTCCACCCTCAAGGACCTCAAAAAAGACCTCACCCGCGACCAAAGCTGAGGGGTGAAGGGCAGGAGGTAGTCCGTTACGGGGTTAAAAAGAAATCCACGAAGACACACGAAGGACCACGAAGACACACGAAGAGAGCCCCCCCGGGAACGCGGGCGTCCCGCCCGCAACCTTATTCCTGGCTGGCGGTCGCGAAGCGTCAGCGCAACGTTGCGGGCAGGCAGACAACCCTTCGGTGCAAACCGCAATGGCAAGACCAAGGGGGCCTACGGTGCCGCTGCCGACCGATCCGAGCGGCGGAAACGGGTGAGGCCGCGCCAAGCTAATGTGCGGGCGTCCCGCCCGCGCTCCCGGGGGGGGGGGCACCCCCTCCCAACCCCCGGCATCCCCCTCTCAATCCCCCACCAACCCCTTAGTGGCCCTTCTTTGTCCTTCGTGTGTCTTCGTGGATAACTCTTTTTACCCCCGTCGCGATTCCGCACGGCTCTCTTCGTGGATAACTCCTTTTCTTTTTTTCTTTTTCCTTCCCCTTTTTCGCCAACCTCCCAATTCCCCTGACAAAAACCGCCCCCTCCGGTTGCATACTGTAATTGAAGGGGGAAAGCGGGGATCACTACGGCCCTCCACAACCAGCCCCTTCAGCAGCTAACTCCCGCTTTACGATGTTCTTAAGCTGTGAAAAAATCGCTAAAAAAACCTTGACAGGCCATATTGAGGGTGTTAGCTTACCGCTGGTTTTGCAGTAAATTTCATCGTTTGACCCGCAATGATGCACAGTTTGATTTTTACGGGAAGGCTGTTCGGAAGAGTCGTAAGTGACTCCACCAACAAATCTTCACCAGGGAAGAGGAGGTGAGGGCCCGGAAAGATCAAGCTGCCGCCAATCGAGTTTCCATCGTTGTCCGTTAGAAATTTGAAGAGTCTTTAGTTTTTAGATCCAAAAAGAGGAGAGAAAATGCGAGTTAAATTCACCATTGCCATCTGTGCCCTGCTCGTGTTGGGACTGGCCGTATCCGAGGTCGCCGCGCAGGGATACCGGCTTGCGGCCAGAGTCAATACCGTGGTCGCATCCGGCAACAACCAGGAGCTGGGCGCCCTCCGGTTGACTTACAAAGCGACGGGGTCCGTCCACATCCCGTCCAACAGCTCCATCGAAGTCACCTTCGGAGGGCTGACGATCACAGTATCAACGACACCCCTACCGCCGTCACAGGCTCGGTTGCCGCGAATGCGACGGTCGGAAACATCGACGACGACAACAAGAATCAGAAAATCACGATCGCGGTGACGACTGCTCCGGCCAATGACGATACAATAATTCTGACAGGCGTCCGGGTCGACGTGTCGGGGTCGGAAGCCGACTCGGTCCGGGCCACGGTCACTTCCACGGGGTCGAGCGGCGAATTCGTCGAAGAAGATGCGGTGGCCGGTGAGACGGCCTCCGTCAAGTTGTCCAACGTCAAGGACGGCCTCACGGTGACAGAGGTGGGCCAGATCAGCGTGCTCACCTGCGACGCCACCGGCACGGGCGGAAGGATGCCGTCGATCAAGGTGGAAGAGGGCTTTGCCTCCGCCTGGGAGGATGACGCAACATTTGCCGCGGCTGGTACAACAGACACCCAAATCCGGATCGTGGTGGCCAACGTGCCTGCCGGAGTGACCTTCCGATGGCCGGGCGGTGGCAACGCGGGTGAGGACGGCACGATGGGGAACGCCGACGACCTTATCGAAGGCAGCGAAGGTTTCTTCGCCAACCCTGCTGCCCATACGATCGACCACGACGGAACTGAAACCACCGATAAGGTGGTCAGTGGGGAGCTGTCGTACGTATCTTCAGGGGCCGCGATCGGCGAAGACAAGACCAAGCACTGGGCGGTCTACAGTTTCACAGGATCGGACCATCCCTCGGCGGGCGGCGACGACCCCGCCGACCCCCACAACTCCGTCAAGAACGTCTTCACCGTCTCCCCCATGGTCATGGTGGACACCAAGAAGACCGGAATGGGCGGTGTGTCCGACGTCTGGGCCCAGTTGTGGCCGGAGGCGAAGACGGGTGACAACGATGACCGGGCCAGCGTGCTGTCCTACGACCACGCCGTGGAGACCTCTGCGGGGAGCACCGCCAATCCCAATGGCTTCTTCGTCAACGTCACCGAGTGCGTCACCTATCTGCTCTTCCCGTTCCTGACCTGCGGGGCCCAGGCGGACTGGACCACCGGCATCGCCGTCGCCAACACCACCATGGACGACGAGGTCTTTCCGGTCAACGCGGGAGCGGCGGCCCAGGGCGGAAGCGTCATGATCCACGCCTACCCCAAGAGCACCGCGGCCGAGAAGATGGCTATGGGCCACATGAGCAGTCCCGAAATGCTGGCCGATCCCATCTCGGCCACCATCTCGGGTAACCTGGCTGCCGGAGACTCCGTAGCCGTCACCTGCAACATGCATCCCATGCTGGCGGGGTTCGAAGGTTACGCCATTGTCAGGGCCGGCTTCCGCCACGCCCACGGCATGGCCTTCGTGCTGGGTAACTTCATGGACGGCGCCGCCATCGACGTGGCCCACGGCTACATCGCCCTGGTGATTCCCGATCCGGAATTCGCGGGCACCGACGGTTCACCGATCGGCAGAGGAGCCGTATCGGGAGAAACCCTGGGTCACTGATCCGGCACTCCGTTCATTCGGACCAAGGGTAGCCGCTCATGCGGCTACCCTTTTTTTTGGACCCATCGTTCCCCCGGGTCGCTAGAATTCTTTCAGACCTGAGTGTTTCAGGAGGTGCCGGGTGTTTCAGTCAAGGGTGGTACAGGTTTTCAACGGCTTCCTGCTGGTCGTGGTTTTGGCTTGCTTGGCAGCGGGCGCAGGATCAGGCTCGACGGATTCAGCCGAGATCGAACGCATCAGACAGCGGGCCGACGACTACTTCAGCGCGGTGGGTGCACGGCGGTTCCAGCAAGCCAGGCAGTTCATCCTGCCCGACTCCAGGAAGGATTTCGATCCCAACCGATCGGCCAAGGGGTCGGTTACGGGCTTCGACATCCTCGGCGTGGAACTGGAGGAAGGGAAGCGTTCGGCCGTCGTCGAGGTCGAGCGGGAGGTGATGGCCGCGGTGGTGGCCGGACGGGTGAAGGTCAGGAAGAAGTTTCGCTGGAAGCTGGAGGCCGGCCAGTGGTTCCTGGATCCCAACGACCCTCCCAGGACGGACGCCGAGATCTTCCAGGAGTACTACTACGCCAAGCGAGGCGCCCCGACGACAGCCGAATTCGAGGAGACGGTCTACGAATTCGACTGGGCCGCCCGGGGGGACTTGATCCAGCCCCGTTTTTCGTTTCGGAACCCGGGATCCCAAGACCTCGTCATCGAGAAGATCTACGGCCCCGAATGGCTCCTCGACCGTACCGAAACGATTCACATTCCCGCCGGATCCTCCGGCGAGGTCAGAATGGAGTTTGACACCTCCGCTATTCGCGGGCACCTCAGCCAGGACGTCTTTGTCCGCTTCGAGCCCGTCCAGGAGATGGTCAAGCTCCGCATCAAGGGCAGGGTCTTCACCCAGGAAGAAATCGCCCGCTCCCCCAGCCTCTCCAAGGAAATCGCCGAAAGAAAAGCCGCCGAGTCGGCAACACCGTAGCAACCCCGCGCCCCCTGGAGAAGCAAGACCGATGGAAAGAGGCACCCCACCCGGGAGCGCGGGCGTCCCGCCCGCATCCTTATTCCTGCAGACAGCCTCCCATCCACGCCACTCCCATACAAAGCGCACCGAAACCACCTTCAAGTAGATCTCTCCCCTTGAGCCAAGCCTTATCAGGGAAAAGTGCCAAGCTTTGAAAGGATGCCCACCCGGGAACGCGGGCGTCCCGCCCGCAACCTTATTCCCGCAGACAGCCTCCCATCCACGCCACTCCCATACAAAGCGCACCGAAACCATCTTCTATGGGGTCTCTCCCATTGAGCCAAGCCCCGTACGGGCGTCCCGCCCGCAGAAAGCCCGTCCCTCCCCGTCCCGAGATAATCACTCCTTCCGTGAGGGGAAGAAGTGAAAGGATGCCCCCCCGGGAACGCGGGCGGCCCCCCCCCCACCATATTACAGCAGACAGCCACCCCAACACCCCCCACCCCAAAAAAACCCACCCAAAACAACAACAAGGGGGTGACTCCCAATTTTCCCAA